>JASFEA010000110.1:0-10626 GCA_050125095.1 bacterium | reverse complement strand
AGTCCGCGCATCCCAGCGTTCCCGCCGAGCCCTGGGTCAGGAAGATGGCCGAGAATCTGTCGGAGGGCTTCATCTCTTTGGCGAAGACCTCCTCCATGGCCGGCCCTGTCACCGCGTAGTGCCATATGGAATTCCCGAACTCATCGAACTGGTTGAGCACCACTATCTCGTCGGGCCTCGCATTCTTGAGTTCATGCGTCTTGTCATAGACCTCTTTCACGTTGCTCTCGGTGCCGGGAGTGGGGTATATCTCCGACCCCACCTTCTTGAGATAGTCGAACCTCTCCTGAGACATGCCCTCGGGCATTACGGCGATTGAAGGGCAGGCAAGCAGGTAGGCGTCATATGCCCCTCCCCGGCAGTAATTGCCCGTGGACGGCCACAGGGCTTTCTGGGTTGTGGGATCAAACTCGCCCCTCACAAGCTTCTCGACCAGCGGCCCGAACGTGGCGCCGACTTTGTGCGCACCGGTGGGGAAGAACTTGCCGATGAGAACGAAGATCCTGGCCCTGACCCCGCTGAGCTCGCAGGGGATTTCGAAGTAGTTCACTCCCCCGAATCCGCCGCCGTGCTTGATGGGCTCGTTCTTCCAGGTGATCCTGAACAGGTTCCTCGGATGCAGGTCCCATAGACCGATGTCCTTGAGTTCCTTCTTTATGCCGGCCGGGACCTTCTCGGGGTCCCGCATCTCTTCATATGTGGGAATAATGATATTGCGCTCGCGACACCTCTTCACCGTATTCTCGAGTACCTGCTCTTTGCTGGGCATTTCAAATGGCTCCTCTTGGTGACGGTTCTCCCCCGGTCTCTTGTCTAATCAGGTAGGGAGAATCATAACAACAACAGTGGGCTAAATCAAACCCCAACAGCCGGGCATGGTTAAACGGGGCAGGCCGCGGGGGATCGTCCCGCTTGCTGGGTTGTGGATCGGCGCAATGAGAACTCCTAGGAAAGTTCTCTCACTTTATCCAGCGGTACTGCCACACGGCCTGCCGCCATCTTTGTCTCTCTGCCAGACTCTACCCAAGGCTGCGGGTGCCGACAAGGGGTGGATGTGGGGTCAGGTTGTGGGGTCAGGTCCCGAAATGCATACCCGGCACGCCGGGTCGTTTCTTGAGGAGCATAAGACACCCGTGTTGCCCGCATGTGTTGACACGCCGCGGAGGCGAGAGGATAATCGTATGGACTTCCCATCCGGGGGAGTCCAGGCGCAGCCACTGAGGGGGTAAATCGGGCTTTGGCGAGTACAGAGGAGCAGAATCGGCCGTGGCTCGAGAGCCTCGTTCTCCTGAGTTTCTTCCTGAGCGGGTTTGCTGCCCTCGTCTATGAGGTCAGCTGGCTCCGGCTCGCCGGCCTTTACTTCGAGAGCACGGCCTACTCCGCCGCCACGGTGGTCGCCATATTCATGGCAGGCCTGGGGCTGGGTAGTCTCCTCTCGGGTCGGGTCGCGAGGCGAAGCCGGGACCTTGCCCTGGTATACTTCAATCTTGAAG
The DNA here is from genome assembly GCA_050125095.1 of bacterium. Classification (GTDB taxonomy): domain Bacteria; phylum Arandabacterota; class Arandabacteria; order Arandabacterales; family JALGWA01; genus JALGWA01. The sequence goes on along the minus strand of JASFEA010000110.1, from coordinate 9,133 downwards.
CCCTCATCGGACTCGTCGCGCTTCTCATCCCGCTCGTCTTCACCGCGGTCAGGCCCATCTTCGGCGTCATCTACCGGAGCTCCTATGACAGCCAATTCGTCTATCACATGCTTCGCATTCTGCTCTCGGCGCTCATCATGCTGCCCCCCACGGTGCTCATGGGTATGACGCTCCCCATCCTCATCGAGGCCCTCACGCACTCGTACAGCAAGCTGAGTAAGAGAGCCGGTTTGCTCTACGGGGTGAACAGCGCTGGCGCGGCAGCAGGCGCCGCATTGGCCGGGTTCGTTCTTCTGCCGCGCCTGGGTACCTGGAGGTCGACACTGGTGGGCGTCGCCGTCAATCTCTCCATCGCGCTGGCGGGTTACCTGGTGCTTGGCCGCTTCCCGTGGTCGGTAGGGCGAATGGCTGGAGCCATATATGATGCGAAGAAGGCACTCACCACGCGCAGATATATACTAGTTGCGTTTGCCATTTCAGGATTCTGCGCTCTCTCGTATGAGATCGTCTGGACGCGTCTCCTAATAGCAAGTATCGGCCCCGCTTCATATTCGTTCGCAACTGTGCTCTCGTGTTTTGTTCTGGGGCTGGCCGTCGGAAGCGCCGTGTACGCCGCGCTCTCTGAGCGAATCCGGAACAAAGTGTTCTCATGCGGCGTGCTCATCGTGCTTACGGGGCTCGCGGCCACAGTTGCGGCGCTTCTTCTTCCCGGTCTTCCCCGGATGGCTTCCCGGCTCATCGCTGAAAACCAGCACAGCTTCGGCGCGCTGGTCGGGGTGAAATACATGCTCGCGGGCGCTGTCATACTTCCCCTCACCTTGTTCTCAGGCGCTCTTTTCCCGGCCGCCGCTTCCGCCTATGTTCCCGACGCGGACCGGCTCTCCGAGCGCATAGGCCGGCTCTATGCGGGAAACAGCCTCGGCGCCATCGCGGGCTCGCTAATAGCAGGTTTCGTGCTTCTGCCGGCAATGGGCGCCCACCGTGCGGTGGTCCCGGTCATCATTTTGCAGCTCGCCCTAGGGCTTTACATAGTGGGGAAGGGAAAGGGATTCAGGTGGGCGTCCTGCCTCGTTCCGGTGCCGCTCGCGGCCGTCCTTGTGCTGCTGTTTCGACCGGCGGCCGACCCCCGCCTTCTCTATGGCGGGGGATACATATACTTCTGGCAATACGAGGAGGTATCGGGTGGAGAGGTGCCGGTGGAGATGCGGACGCTCCTTTACCATGAAGACGGCCCCGGGGGGACGGTGACCGTGAGCCGTTCCTCGGACGGCACCCGTACCTTCCTTGCAATAGACGGCAAGACAGACGGCTCGAATGACCCATCCGATATGACCACGCAGTCGATGCTGGCGCATCTGCCCATGGTCATGCACGGGCACCCCGGAGACGTTCTCATCATTGGCCTGGGAACGGGCACCACGTACGCGACGGCCCTCGGCTATGCGGCCGAGAGGGTCCGCTGCGTGGAGGTATCCGAGGAGGTCATCGAAGCTTCGAGGTTCTTCTATGGCGCATATGACAGCACCAGAATGTCCGACCCGAGGGGAGAGGTCGTACTCGGCGACGGGCGGAGTCTTCTCTTCTTCCGCGACGACAAGTACGACGTCATAATCGCCGAGCCCTCCAACCCATGGCTGAGCGGCATGGGGAACCTCTTTACCTTTGAATACTTCCAGGCCATGCGCGGCAGGCTCAGAGAGGGCGGCGTCTGCTGCCAGTGGCTGCACGGCTACAGGCTGAGTCCGCATACGTTCAAGTCGGTGGTTAAGACTTTCGCCGCGGTCTTCCCGCATGCGTCGCTTTGGTGGGTCAATATTACCGGAGGTGACTTCCTGCTTCTGGGCTCGGATGAGAAGCCGCTTGTGAGCCTGTCGGATATAGACCATGCCGTATCGACCTACGGCATCAGGAACTACTTCCACCCGGAAGGTGCCATGTCGGCCTATTCGTTCTTAAGGCGGTTCGTAGCGGCCGATCTCGATCTGCGCGGTTACGCCGGGGACGGCAGACTCATTACCGACGACAGCGCTTTCCTCGAGTACTACGCGTCGCGCGAGATGTACACGCAGGTGCTCGATGTTCTTCATCGCGACCTATCGGATCTGTCGCGTCCGGCGCTCGAGATATTGAAGGAACCTGATGCCCGCGACCCCGCCGTCAGGGAGAAGCTCGAAGTATATGAGGACAACCGGCGGGCCTTCATGGAATATATCTACACGGACTCCGCCGCGGATCCCTGGACGCATCCCGTCTATCTTGCGAAGCGGAACGACTGGATGCTTGATGAGGACATCTCAGTCGCCGTCGGCCAGAGCATGACCGGCTACGCCGAGCAGCTTTATCTGAACGCGCAGAACATGCCCTATGGGGAAGAGCGCCGGAGGCGGATCCAGAACATCCTGCGGGGGTACACGGAGGCGCTGAACTTTATTGAGCCCCGCGAAATCGATATCGAGAACATCGCCGTTCTGTACCGCGACATCGGAGAGCTCCGCACATCCCTTGCGACGCTGGACGCGGCCTTCGAGATGGGCTTTGAGAGCGTCGGCATGTATGAAATCAAGGGCGAGGTGCTCTATGCGCTTGCAACAGGGGAAATCGCGGGCATGCAGGGTGCGGAGATGACCGGGGAACAGGCAGAGAGCCGCAGGCTGAAGGCCGCGGCTTACCTTGAGGAAGCGGCCTCGGCATACCGCAGCGCGGCCGAGGTCGAACCCGCGAATGTGAGCCACTGGCTTAATCTCGGCGCCATCATGCGCGCGCTCGGGGATTACGAATCGGCGAGGGCGTACTGGCAGAGAGCCCTGGCAATCGACCCGGAGAATGACGGCGCAAGGAGGGGCCTCGCCACCCTGGAGAGATGACCGGCCCCTTCCTTTATCTCCAATCCCCTCAATCAAGGATAATCTTATTTCACAAACACCAGACGCCTCACATGGCTCTCGGCGGTCGTTGCGCAGCGAACGAAGTAGACCCCGGGCGCAGCCGGGCCGCCCCGGCCGTCCGTGCCGTCCCAGGCGACACTGTGATCGCCGGCGCCGTATTCCCCGCGCGCCAGCGTCCTGACAAGCCGCCCCGTCACGTCGAACACATCAAGCGATACATGCGCATGATCGGCCAGTGAGAATGACAGCCGCGCCACCGACCTGAAAGGCATGGGATAAGGCCGCGCAAGGTAGACCAGGCGCGCGCCAGCGGCCACAGGTGTGTCACCCGGTACGCCCGAGCCCGCTTCCGACTCTATATAGTAGAGGTCCGCCTGGTCGTGTCTGAAGTCCGTCCATAGTATCGCGATGTCACCGGCAATATCAGCCGCGACGCTGGGCAGGACGGATGCACCGACAGCGCGGGTGATCCGCGTCTCGTCTCCCCAGCCCGAGCCGCCCTTCGTCATCGAGTAAATCTCGGTCTCGCCGTTTCTGTGGTCTGACCAGACCACGTGAACATCTCCGGCTCCGTCCGCCGCGACCGACGGGGTGGAGGCCTCATAGCCATTGGTAACTATCTCCTCCACCGGCTGCCAGGCCGATCCGTCGTACATGGCATAGAAGATGTCGGTGTTTATGTTCTCACCGTCATGCCAGACCACATGCAGGGTGGAATCGGGACCGGCTGCGATAACTGCGTTCCGGGAGAAGGATACGTCGCTGGAAATGCCGGTGCGCCCAGACCATGCCAGACCGTTCCAGCTTTGGTGGACTATTCTCTCATTCTCATCGGGCGTGTTTGCCGTCTGCCTTTCATACACCAGGTGTACAAGCCCGTCTTCTCCGACCGCAAGGGACGGCCGGTACGAGTCCCTGGCCGGCGACGCGTCGACATCAAGCGGCGTCGACCACCCTGCCGCCGTGCGGTAGGAAAACTGCACCGCGGCGGTTCTGAAAGCGCCGCCCTGACGGCTTTCCCAGACAAGGCAAACTGCAGTGTCGACTACAGCCAGCGCCGGATTGCGGTCTATCTCATTATAGGACGTCACGCGCTCATCGGCGGTCCAACCGCCCGACTCATCCCAGGACTTGTAATAGATCTCCTGATTGCCGTCCCGCCAGTCGACCCAGGCCACGTGAAGTCCGCCGTCGGGCGCAAGCGCTATGCAGGGTCCGAAGGAGTAACTGGGATATTGCGTGAGTCTCGCCTCGGGTTCCCATGCGCCACCAGACCTCCGGCGGTAGTATATCTCGCTGGTATCGTCACGGGTGTCGGCCCATACGATGTGCACGGTCCCGTCGTCTTCCATTACCATGGCCCTTCCGCTGGGGATGCAGGTCTCACTGCTGCCGTCATCCGACGTCAGCCGCTCCTCCTCATCCCATCCGGCAAGCAGGGTGCTTCCGACGGTCACGGTCTCGCATGCGTGGCCGCCGATGCTGTCGCTGTATGATATGTATGAGCTCGATGTGCCGTTCAGTACGCCCTGTGATGTAAACGCCATGGTCCAATCACCGGCCGGCCCGTCCGCCACTACTTCCCACGAGACATCGGCGCTGTCCCCCGATGACATGTCGGCAAGCGATATGGTCAGCGACCCGCTCGCCAGACTCAGTCCGGCCGGGAGACTTATGGTTGCTTCGCAGTCGGTGCAAGTGTATGCCCCGCTGAAACGCGTCGGCCCCGGGTACAGCACCCTGAGGTCCACCGTGAAGGTGTCGCCAGCGCTAACTGAGTTGTCCACTGTGGGCGTCAGCATCCACGGGCTTGCCACCATGCCCCAGTGATCGCTGTAGTCCCAGAGGTCGTCCACGAAGAAAGCCTGGTCCACGATGAGGTCCGGACCGCATAGCGCGCCGGCATACCACGGATCATGCATGATGAAGACGTCCAGGCTGTCGTCATAGCCCTTTACCACGCGATAGTGCCCCGCGGTATGGGCGCCGCTGAACCAGGTCAGGACGAACATGGGATGCTGTGCCCATATGGTGTTCTTGAGTTTCTGGCGCGGATTGGAGAGGATCATAGCGTCAATACAGGCGTAGCCGAGCTTCCTCTCGATGTATCCGATGAGGGATGAGTCCTGTATGGCTGTGCTCATGCCGCTGAAATGGGCCGCCCGCCGCATGTTGCTTCTCGCACAACCGCCGCCCGGGACGTCGTCGGCGACATCCGCTATGTTGTGCTGACCGACTTCCTCCCCATAATAGTCCATGATCATCTGCAGCGAGGATGGCCCGCAGTACCAGCTGGTAATCTGGAAGTGGTAGGGGATGCCCGGTATGTCATAGCAGGCGGGCATTGCGCGGAGGACAGGCCGGGATTCGGTATCGTAAACGGCCGCCCCGAGCCCGGGTCCGGGCTCGCCCGGTGCGAGTTTCACGGCTCGTGAGACAAGCGCGACATCCGCCGTTCCGTCACGCGTATCCAGCACATCCGCGCCGGCCCTGACAGCGTCTATCAGCATGGACTCGCCGTCCGGTGTGTCGAATCTCCAGTAGAGGTGCCTGTCGCAGCCCTCTATGAGCAAGGGCTCCGGGGTCTTGCCCTCTTCGCCCATCGCATGGCGCCTCGCCTCTACGGTCTCACTTGCCCGTGACGCGGGTACCGGCGGGAAGTCATCCAGCGGGAAGTGGAAGTTGTACCACAGGCATTTCGTGGCCTCCGCGTCCACGCCGATGAGACCGACGATGTGGCCGTTCGGTTTCCGGACCGGCGCCATGCCGTACACTCTGGCGAGGGACTCGGGGTGGTGCACGAAATGGACCTCGTCGACGCGGGCGCCGGTCAAGTCCGCCCTGGGGACTATCTCTTCACTGCCAACCCTGACGGCGCGCTCGAGCCCCGCCCTGGCTACATCCAGTGCCATTTGTTCGGCCGGCTCGTCGGCTCCGGCCGCAGTCGCCAGAAACATGATGAACATAAGGAAGCATGCAGCGATTGTCCTCATCCTGAATTCCCCCCTCCGCATCGAGCGGATTTCGCGCGGTAGACCTGGACAGGGGAGACACGACATCGGCGTCCGAATCGGACAGCCATACTGCTGGGAAAAGGAGCTTACATATTGTATTTTACCATAGAAGCCGAAAACCGACAACCCGCGTTGATTGCGGTGCTAAAGCACCTCGGGGGACTGCCGATTAATGAGGCCGGCAGGCCGCGCACAGACCACTCCTTGAAAGGTCGGCGGTTTTCGGGTATATAAGTGTAGGAGAGAAACCTCGTGCCGAAGACCGCACTCAGCTAGAGAAACTTTGGAGGTAATCAATGAAAACCCGGACGTATATACTTCCGGCACTACTACTTCTCTTGGCGTTAACTGCAGCCTGCAGTAAGAGCACGAGTGAACCGGAGGCAATCAGCGTAGAGGACCTGCTTGTCAAGAACAACGAGCTGGCAGGATGGGTTTATGGAGATGAGAGATGGGTCGCCCGTAATGATACCGAGCTTTTCGACATAATCGACGGTGCCGGCGAAATCAATATTCAGAATGGTTTCCAGGAAGGCGCTTATCAGAACTATAATGGCACCATCAACGAAGAATCGAAGGTCCTTGACATCTTGATATTCGACCAGGGGACAAGCGAGAATGCCCAGACTGTATATGATGCTCCCGAAACTGATTTCGGGGACGCTGTGCCATGGGTGGATGGCGCGGGAGAGGAAGCCCATTACAAGACCGTCGGGTGGGTAACGCGCATGTCCTTCCATCGAGGGAAGTACTATGTTCTGCTGACGGTCAATTCAGACGCAGAAGAGGGCCTCAACATTCTCAAGCAGTTCGCGCTGAATGTCGATGGGAAGATCCTGGATAATGAGTAATATAAGGCGCATCGTCCAACTCGCTTTCTTTGCGCTGTTTCTCATTCTTCTCATACGTACCGTATCGCCGGTTGAGTTTCCTTTGAAACCGGATTTCTTTATGCATCTCGACCCGCTCGCCGCGATATCCACGGCGTTCTCGTCCTGGAGCGCGTCCATCATCATCGCCAGGTTCCGCGCCGCCATATTGATTGTGCTGCTCACGATTCTCTTGGGGAGGTTCTTCTGCAACTGGGTGTGCCCCATGGGGACGACACTCGATATCTGGGAACGCCTGATCCGGGGAAAGCGCAAGCACGTCCGGAATCCCAGGGTCGCCCACTCAGCGGGCCTTCGCAACCTCAAGTACTATATTCTCGCGGCCTTCCTTGTGGCGGCCGTTTTCAGTACTCAGATCGCCTGGATACTGGACCCGATTCCGCTTGTGACAAGATCCTATGCCCTGGCCATTTATCCCTACTTCACTTTCGTAGCCAAGGCTATCCTGTCGCCGCTCTGGCAGGTCCCGGTGATAAATAGTGTTTCCGAGCCGCTTTATGGCTTCCTGAAATCGCATGTCTTCTACCCTAATCCCGACATCGGCTACCAGACCATATCCTGGCTGCATCACGTAGTCTTCGGGTTTTTCGTCGGGGTCCTTGCGTTGTCCTTCTTGCAGCCCAGGTTCTGGTGCAGGTATCTGTGTCCGCTGGGCGCTTCTCTCGGGCTTCTATCCAAATTCTGTTTGCTCAGGTGGACTGTCGACCGAGACAAGTGCACGAAATGCAATCGATGCGCGCTGGAGTGCAAAACGGCGGCAATCGCCGATAAGGCCGAGAGCTACCGGGTACAGGAATGCGTCGAGTGTTTCAATTGCGAGGGCGTGTGCCCGGCCGGGGCGGTGAAGCTCAGGTTCCGGTCGCCTGCCGTCAGCATACGCAGCGAGCGCGAGAGCATTCCCGATGGGCTCAACCTCTCCAGGCGGCGTTTCATGCAGTCGGCCGTCGTCGCCGCGGTGAGCGTGCCTTTCCTCAAGCTCCGAAGCACCGACCGCGACCCCAGCCCGTGGCTTATCCGCCCGCCTGGGTCGCTCGCCGAAGAGGACTTCCTGGACAGGTGCATACGTTGCGGCGAATGTATGAAGGTATGCCCCACAAACGGGCTGCATCCGACCCTCTTTGAGGCCGACCTGGAGGGAATCGGCACGCCCAAGCTCGTACCGTCGCTGGGACACTGCGACTACGAGTGCAACTCCTGCGGCGAGGTGTGTCCCACGGGGGCCATAAAGGAGCTCGCGCTCGATGTGAAGAAAGAGACCAAGATAGGAACGGCTTATTTCAACAAGGACAAGTGCTACCCCTGGAATGAGAACATAAACTGCCTGGTTTGCGAGGAACACTGCCCGACTCCAGAGAAGTCCATAAAGTTCTGGGACGTGGAAGTCCTGGAGCAGGAGACCAACAGGATCATTACCGTGAAGAGGCCTTACGTGGTGACCGAGACCTGCATCGGCTGCGGCATCTGTGAGAACAAGTGCCCTTTGAAGGACGAGCCGGGCATAAGGGTTACCGCGAGAAATGAAGACCGTCACCCCGAGCGATACTCAGGAGGAAGAGGTGTTTAGGAGGGAAACTGAAAGCGGAAAGAGCGTTTGCAGGAGTGCGTGCAAGAGTGTATGCACGAGCGTATGCAAGAGTGTATGCAGTAGCGTGTCGGTGTTCGCTTCGGTTGCTCTCGTCTGCTTGGCGGTCATGGGCTGCTCCGAGAAGGCGGATAAGAGCGGGCTCGCGGCGCATCTCCCCGATCCCGATGCCGTTCCCGGAGTAGCCGGCATGGGCGAGATAGCCGAGTACGAGGGCGAGACGCTCTATGACTTCCTTAACGGCGGCGCGGAGATCTACTTCGAATACGGCATATCCTCCATCGCCTCGGCGGAATACAGGACCGCTTCGGACAGGGGGATTGAAGTCAGCATATACGATATGGGAAGCGACGCCGCGGCCTTCGGGATTTACAGCAATGTACGCTATGCCGGAGCCGACTTCGTCGATGTCGGCAACGAGGGCATGCTCACGATGTCGTCACTGGATTTCTGGAAAGGGAGATACTACTGTCGTCTCCTCACCTTCGACATGGAGGCGGAGACGCAGGCCGTCATGATCGACCTGGGAAATGCGCTTGCGGCGAACATCAAAGAAGCGGGCTCGGTGCCGGCCATCGTGGGTCTGCTCCCCGAAGAAGGCCTGGTAGCGCGAAGCGAGAAAGTCTTCAGGGGGCCTATAGGCCTCAACAATATCCGCTACATGAGCAGTGAAAACGTATTCAATCTAAGCGGCAACACCCAGGGTGTCGCAGCGGGTTATGAAATCGATGAGATGGCATATGCGGTTTTCGTGATAGAATA
>JASFEA010000109.1:0-10688 GCA_050125095.1 bacterium | reverse complement strand
ATATGCTCAGCATGCCCACCCGGCGCTTTCTGTAGAGGAGGGGCACGCCCACGAGCGACTTGAAATCCTCCCGCTTTACATATCCGGGGTAGGAGGATGAGGCCGGATCGATGTTCTCTATCACCAGAGGGCCCTCTCCCGCCAACACCCGCCCCGCGAAACCCTGTTCGTCCAGTATACGGCTCGCGTACACCATCTCGCGCTTGAACCCCTCCGGCGTCCTCAGGAGCAGGAGTTCCTCGACGAAACCGCTGATCTTGAGCGAGAGCCCGTCCACGTGAATGAACGGGTCTATGGCGTGCGCAAGCTTTTCAAGTATGGCTTCAATGTCGTCATTGGAAAGGACGCCGTGCGATATCGGAAAGGACCCGGTCTCACCGGTGAGGCCGTTGTTTTGCATTTCACGACCTACCTGTTGAGTATTCCCTCGACCCTTTCTATCAGCCTGCCGGGACTGAACGGCTTGACGACGTAGTCATCCGCGCCGGCTTCTTTTCCGAGCTTCCTGTCGACATCCCGGCCCTTGGCGGTGAGCAGGATTACGGGGATGCTCCTGGTCTGTGGATCGCTCTTGAGCTTCTTGCAGGTCTGATACCCGTCCATTTTGGGCATCATGATGTCGAGGACAATGACGTCCGGGCGTTCCTGGCGCGCTTTCTTTATGGCCTCATCGCCGTCGGAAGCCGTCATGACGTCGTATCCCTCTGCGCAGAAACTGAAGTTCAGGATGTGCTGAATGTACTCCTCGTCATCGACGACGAGTATTTTCGTCTTGGACATGCTTTGACCTCCCGGTGCCTACGATACCGCCATGCTCATCTCGTCCGGCTTGATCAGCTGGTCTCTGCCGATTATCTCTATGAAATGCTCCACGACCTGCGGGTCGAATTGCGTGCCGCTGCAGCTCATGAGCTCTTCAATAGCCTCCTCGCGTCCCATGGCATTCCTGTAGGGACGCTCGGTTATCATCGACTCATAGGCGTCGACGACCGCCAGTATCCTGGCGGCGATGGGGATCTGTTCGCCCGCCACGCCGCCGGGATAACCCTTGCCGTCGAAGCGCTCATGGTGGTGAAGTATGGCCTCCTTGACCTTGCCGAGGAATTCAATGGGAGCCATTATGTCGACTCCCTCCTCGGGATGCCTCTTTATGCTCTCCAGCTCGGCGGGCCGGAGCTCGCCGCGCTTGCGTATAACTTCGTCTCCCACCCTGACCATGCCCACGTCGTAGATCCTGGAGACGTAGCGCAGCAGGCGCAGGTCTTCCTCGGGCAGATCCATGGACCGCCCGAGCTTCACCACCAGCCGCGCCGTCTCATCTCCCCTCTTGGTGAATGCAAAGCGCCTGGAGTCTATGAGGCATTGCAGCGAATTGATGATGGCCCCGAACTGGCCCCGCACGCTCTTGTAGTCCCTCAGCCTCTCAAGTATGTAAGCCGCGCGGTCCGCGAGTATCTCCAGGATTTCGGCGTCGTTCTCGCCGAAGGGCATGAGGCTTATCTTGTTGGTGACATTGAGAACGCCGATTACGCGGCCCTCGCTTCGAAGCGGCACGCTCACCAGAGAGCGGGATTCATAGTTGGGCCTGTTGGGCCTGCCGAAACTCATGTCGTCTTCTATGTCGCGGATCAGGAGCGGCTTTCCCGTTTTGGCAACCCACCCGGATATGCTCTCACCCACCTTGACGCGGGCGTTTCTCATCGTGGCCTCATCGAGGCCCATGGCCGCCCCGACATAGAGCTCCTCATTTTCTTCATTCAGGAGCATAAGCGAAGCCGTTTTCGCCCCCATGATCTCCGCGATCATGTCCACGATAAGCTCCGGGACCTCTCCGACAGTTTCGCACTTCTCGGGTTCCCCCACTATCTGGTCATCGGCCGGAGCTATCGCCTTGCGCTTCGGGAGGCTCACGGTGAAGCACGTGCCGCCGCCCTCCTCGCTGTCCACCCATATCTTGCCGTCATGCCACTCGACGATGTTGTTCACTATCGCCAGCCCGAGCCCCACGCCGCCGTAACGGCGCGTGGCTGAGGAATCGACCTGGTAGAATCCGTCGAAGATCCTGTCGATCTCCGACTGCGGGATGCCGATGCCGTTGTCCTGGACAATGACCTCGACGGCCGAATCGCCGTCCCTGAGGCAGATCTCCACTCTTCCGCCGTCCGGAGTGAACTTGATCGCATTGTTGACCAGGTTCAGTATCATCTGCTGCATCATGCCCTCATCGGCGAAGATCATGACGGGTTCGGCGCCGGGCATGAGTTCCAGCTCAATCGACTTCTTCTCAACAGTGGGTGATAGGATCTGGGAGACGTGCTCCGCGACCCGGCAGAGGTCGGTGTTGGTTTTGGACATCTTGACCTTGCCGGACTCCATATGGGACAGCTCCAGCATATTGTCCACTATGGAGGTCAGCCTCTGGGATTCCTGCTCGATTATATTCAGAAACTCGAGCTCGGTTTCGCGCGGTGAATTCCCGAGATCGCGCGAAAGGGTCTCGGCATATGCCCGGATGGAGGTCAGCGGAGTCCTGAGCTCGTGGGATACGGTCGCGACGAAGTTCGACTTGATCTCATTGAGCTCCTTGAGCCGCTTGGTCGCTTCCCGCAGCTCTATTATGTGCTCTTCGAGATTGCCGTAGAGCCTGGCGTTCTCGATGGCGGTCACCGCCTGATTGGCGAATATCTCAAGGGTCTCTATGGTCTCAAGCCCGGGCACCTTGCGGTCCATGGGATCATCGACGGACAGATAGCCGATGAGCCGCTGGTCGCGGGTCCAGAGAGGCACGAACAGGCTGTCCATTGGATGCCACTCGCCGTTCTTCCTCTCCCCGAGGTCGGGCACATAGACCTCGTCTTCCATGTACCGCCAGAACTCGTGCTCGTGGCTTATGAAGTACGAGCCCGAGACCTCGAATTCCTCCGTCATCCAGGTCTTGAAGGTCGCAAGGGGGACCTCGTTGGCGCTGAGCTTCTCGATTGCCGCCTGGTCCAGCCCGGCGAAAGCCTTGGCCTCAAAACAACCCGTGTCCTCGTTCAAGATTCTCAGGAGGACCATGCGGAAACCCAGGCTGTCGCGCACCGCCTCCACGATCTGGTTGAGAAGAGGGTAGAGTTCGAGATTGGCGTTTATACGGTTGGATATTTCGAGTATGCGGGCCAGATTGCTGGCGCGGATGCGGGCTATCTCATCCTGCTCCTCGGCGCGCTGTCTGTCGCGCTCGGCGGACCGGTCGGCCCTCGACTGCCGCTTTATGGCTATGAAGGCGATTTCGGCCAGTATGAGGGCGCCCACTGCGATGGCCACCGCCACCGCGGTAGACAGGCCCTGGCCGGTATACAGCGCAGCGACCCAGTCCGGAATCATTATTTTCGTCGTCCCCCCGTGATCGGCCCGGCGCGTGCGTCAGTGAGCGGCCTTGCTGGAATGGAGTTCGGGCTCCGCGGCCCTTGCGACACCCCTCGCCTCAAGCACCCACTTGATCGACTGCATGACGCTTACCAGCTGGTTCCGCGCGCTTTCATACGATGTCGCCCGGTCGAAGGCCACTCCTATCCTGTCGGCGAGCGCCACCAGCAGCGCGACCTCCTCACGGTCGAAGGCGCGCGCGCGCCTCTTTCCACCCTCGACGCCTATGACGCCGATAACGCGCTCACCGGCGCGCACCGGCACCAAAGCGCACGGGTATGCCTCAACTGGCGATTCAGCGCCTATCTTTAATTCGGCCGCTTCTTCGCCCGAGTTGAGGATAATGGGATTGCCCCTCTCGAATACCTTATTCGCCAGGCCGGCCCGCGGGCTCAAAGGTCCGGCGGCCTCCCCGGGCGGCGGTCCCGCGCCACCCTCCAGGGCGAGGCTGCGAGTGGCCGTATCCTCCAGATAGAGGAAGCAGCGGGCTGCGTCCATCGCCTTACAAACCATGTCCGCGACGAGATCCAGCATCTTCTTGAGGTCGGGGCGCGAACTCAACGTATCGAACATGAGGTCGACCGGGATGACCGGCCTCTGGCTCTTGGCGAAAAGCACGTTGAGGTTCCACATGTTCGGGTCATGGGTCTCGGCCCAGATTCGACCTCCATGCCTCAGGGCGATATTCTTGGACACCTGCAGCGAGAGTCCGAGCGAGCCCGAATCCGGCGGCGCTTTTTCATCGCTCCAGACGGCATTCAAGAGCCCGGCGATTTCGATAGACGGGGGTGAGGGCCGGAAGGACATGCGGATTTTCAGGAAAGACTCGTCCTCGCCGAGACTTATCCTAACGGACGTGGACTTTTTGGCGAAGCTCACACTTATCTCGACAAGGTTTTTCAGGAGTAGATACATCATATCCTTATCTGCATACGCGCTCGGATCACCTTCGCCGCCCTCGACCACCACGTCTATCTCTCTCTCAACACATACAGGCTCATGTATCGCGCAGACGTCTTTGATCACCTCGCGGACACTCACGTTCTCCTGCCGGAGATCGCCTTCCCCGAATTCCATGCGCGAGAGATCAATGACGCTGTTTACCGTACTTAAGAGTTTGGCCGACTCGTCCACAACCGCGCCCAGGAACTTCTTCTTAAGCGGGAAGCCCTGGTCGTCTATCCTCTGAAGCACCGTCTGGGAATAGCTCCTGATCGCGTCGAGCGGCATCCTCATCTGGCTCGTCACAGTCGATATGAACTCCGACTTGAGCTGGTCGCTTCCCACGAGCTCCCTGTGGGCGCGCTCGAGCTCTGAGAGCTTCCTATGGAGCTCCTCGGCGAGCCGGGTCTCCATGATGGTAACCGCCGTATGGTTGGCGAGTATGGTGAGCAGCATCACATCGTGCTGCCCGAACTGGCGCTTATTGGTATCGCCTACGTAGAGAACGCCGAAGGGCTCGCCCTTCGCCTTGAGCGGGACCGCGAGAATGGACTTGAGTTTGCCGTATATCACGGCGGATGACTGGCTGGACCTGGCGTCCCCGGAGGCGTCGTTGATAATGAGGGGCTCCCCATTTGTCAGCACCCAGTCGGTCATGCCGCCCTTGCGCACTCTCCATCTGAGCTTCCTCTTGAACTCGCTGCTTATGCCCACGGTCACGCTGGACAGCAGGTCCCTCTCGAGGAACAGCGCCGCGCTGGCGGTCTCGGTGCCCAGAAGTGCCTTGGCGTCGCGAGCCAGTATGTCCATTATGCCGCCCTGCTCGGTCTCCTGAGACGTTGCCATGCTGGTCCTGTAGAGCTGGGTTATGTTCTCCTGGAGCGGCCCTCCAACCAGGACTTCGGGGCCCTCCTCCGGGAAGATGTCCAGCGAATCCGCCGTGCCCGGGGAAAGCGACTTGACGAACGCGGGGAAACCGACGGCGCAAAGCGGAATGGAGAAGAGGAAGTTGGACGAATAGCGACCGAGATATGACGCCAGCCCGCTCCCGATTATGAGCGCCGAGGCCACGCCAAGATACCCTATGGCCCCGCGCTTGCCGGTATGGATGACGAAGCCGAGCTGCACCATTGCAACGAATCCCAACCACAGCAGGGTATTGAACGACATGACCGAGGCAATCGCGAGAGTCGCGGCCAGGTCAAGCGCGAACAGGTTGTGGCACATATCTTTCCTGATATTCCCGTCTGGGAATACCAGCCGGGGAGCCGCGGCGAGCAGAACAAACGCCAGAGCTGCGCCCACCGCCAGAACAGAACTCATCTCGGCCCCGAAAAACGCAGCCGAGAGAGCGATGAAAAAAAGTATGTAGGCCCTGGCCTCAAGGTAGAGACAGAACCGGGTCGTCTGGTTCAGGTTCACTCTTCGTCAGTCCCTCCGACCGGGGCGGGATGCCCCTCCTTCCTCCTTTCCTTAACCACCACACTGCCCTCGAGCGTCTTGCCGTAACGCTTAAGCTCCGATGCTATGTCGCTCAACCGGGCGGAGTGCGCGATAGAACCGTTCTCGCTTGAGACGATCGCTATCGTCATGGTCAGCAGAGGGAACCTGTCCACTGTCCCCTTGCGGTTTACTACTTCCACGTAGCCCCTCTCAATGTCTTCATGGTCGAAAAGGCGCGTTATCGACTTGTCGAAGGTCCTCGTTATTTCCCGCGCGATGAGATCGCTCTTGTCCATGGAGGTTATGACCACAAAGTCGTCGCCGCCCACATGCCCGACGAAGTCGTCCGGATTGCCCCTCTCCTTGACGACATCAGTGAGGATTTCGGCGGTTATCTTGATGGCGTCGTCGCCCCTGCTGTAGCCGTAGTAGTCATTGAAGGCCTTGAAGTTGTCTATGTCCGCATACATGAAGGAGAAGCTCCCGTTCGCCTGGGCGCGCCTCTCGACTTCGCGCTCTATGGAAACATTGCCCGGGAGGCCGGTGAGCGGATTGGCCTGTCGCTGCAGCTGGCTCCACTGAAGCACGTTCTTGACCCTTACCAGGAGCTCGGTGATCGCGAAGGGCTTGGTAATGTAGTCATTGGCACCGTCCTCGAAACCCTGCAGCCTGTTCTCGAGTTCCGACTTGGCCGTGACCATTATGATGGGTATGTGGCTCGTCTGGTAGTTGGACTTAAGGCGCTTGCAGACTTCATAGCCGTCCACATTCGGCATCATGACATCGAGGAGTATAAGGTCCGGCTCGCGCTCCTCGACGATGGAGAGCGCCTCCTCGCCGTCGGCGCATGCGGTCACTTCGTATCCGGCCTTCTCCAGCTGGAACGAAACGATCTTGCGGATGGGCTCCTCGTCGTCCACGACAAGCACCCAGGCCTGCCTCGAAGGCCCTTCTTCCATAGTCCCCTACTCCTGATGTATACGGTCCTATCCTGTGTCAGAGGCTCAATTCGCAATAAACGTGCCACCAGAGGCGAAGTCGGGGCTATGAACTTGACCGCGATTAGGCGTTATGAACTAACAGGTTAGCAGGGGGGCAGCTGGCCGTCCGGCGGGCTCCGGCCGCGGACTGCAATGCAAACTGCAATGTCTGTTGCATCATGCAATGTCCGCGCGTTCATAGCGCCGAGTCGAATAGGGAGCGGCCGAGAGGCCTGTACTCTCGCCTCTCTTGAGCTTAAGGTAGCCTGCCTCCGCTATTATGGCGCCGTTATCCGTGCAGAACTCGGCCGGCGGCAGGAGCACGTCGAGGCCGGCGGCGCGGCCCTCATCCTCCAGCCTGGCGCGAAGCCGGGAGTTGGAAGCCACTCCTCCCACGGCCGAAATGGTGTCGACCCCGAGCGACTTCGCGGCGGCAAGCGTCTTGAGAACCAGAACGTCCACAACGGCCTCCTGGAAGCCGGCGGCTATGTCGGACATGAGCCCGGGCGACATCCCGCTCCTGTGGTCGTCGATGAAATACCTGACTGCCGTCTTGAGCCCGCTGAACGAGAAATCATATGCCTTGTCGAGAACGGGGCGCGGGAAGTCGATCGCGGAGGGATTGCCCTCCGCGGCCACCCGCTCGACCTCGGGCCCGCCCGGATACGGCAGGCCGAGCATCTTCGCCACCTTGTCAAACGCCTCGCCCGCGGCGTCGTCGCGGGTTGCACCGACCAGGGACATGGCGAGCCCCTCACCGACAAGGAAGAGGTGGGTGTGCCCGCCTGAGGCCACCAGGCTCACGAAGGGTCTCTCAATTTCTCCGAATGAAAGGTAGGTCGCCGAGACATGTGCCTCGATGTGATCGACGCCGATGAGAGTCTTGCCGGTCGCGAAGCAGAGGCTCTTGGCGAATGAGACCCCCACTATCAGGGCCCCGATCAGGCCCGGGCCCAAGGTCACCGCGACGGCGTCGATTGACTCGAGATCGGTGCCGGCGGCCCTCAGGGCCCGCGTCATTATGGGAACGATCGCCCTGATGTGCGCGCGCGAGGCGATCTCGGGCACCACTCCGCCGAACTCGCCGTGGATCGCCTGGGACTGAACCACGTTGGAGAGCAGCCTGCCGCCTTCGAGAACGGCGGCCGCTGTCTCATCACAGGAAGTCTCTATTCCAAGGATCTTCATGGCGGACACTTCGGCCGGGTTACCTGATGACAAGGCCGATATCGATCGCGGTTACCGACACGAAATTGAAGCGGTATGGCGCCTCCAGCCGAGCTCTCACGACGAAAGGCTGCAGCCCTTCCTCTCCCCTTGCCACCACCTTGCCTTCGAAACGGAGAACGTCGTTTTCAACCCGGGGGGTCAGGACGATCTGCCCCTTGGGGAGGTTGCCGAGATCGACGAGCAGCCGCACGTCTTCGGGGTGCAGGGAGTCCACATGCGACGCCGCACCCGAAATCACGATGTCAATCGACTCCGGCGTAAACTTGACCTTGAGAGACTTGTCGGCAACGGGCTCGATGGGTACCGCGGGAATGCCGAGCTCCTTGCGGTCTTCGATGCGGGCGCTTATACGCACAGCGGCGGGGTCGCTCTCGACGAAAGCCCAGCTCGAGAGGTCTATGGCCGTCTCGACATAGTCCCTCCTCGCCAGCTGGTTTATGTCGACGGCGTCGGTGGTGATGCCCTTGAGGTTGCCGATGAGCTTGTCCGCGCCCGCCACGACGACCACGGCGGGGTCGGACCTGGCCCTACCCACCAGCACTTTATGGCTGTCGAGCTCTCCCCTCATGACCGGCTCAACCGGTATCTCCTTGGTCGACAGCCTGTCCAGCTCGACGCGGATGGCCTTCGGCTCCACCACCTCAAGCACCTCCACGTCGTCCTTGTCCGGGGGCACAATCGCCTCGCCTGGGCTGACGACATGCGTCACAATGCCCTCCCCGGCCGCGGAGAGGTCGATGCCGAAGTAGACGTCCTCGAGCTGCCACTTGAGGAACCTGCCCCGGCCCCTGACTCGGGCCTTCGCCTCGACCGGCACTTCAGCGACAAAAGTCATGTCGGGCGGCATATTGGTATAACGCACCGGCAGGCTCATGACCACCTCGATCTCTCTCCTCCCGGCTATGTTGAACCAGAGGAAGAGCGAAAATGCAAGGGCTGCGATCTTCATGCCCCAGTTGCGTCTCATTGCCGCCGGTAATCTCATAATGCCTCCTACCGCCAGCAGTATAGCGGGACGAAAAGCCCGAGACAACAGGTAATTCCAATGGGGTCAGGTCTTGGGGTCAGGTCTTGAAATGCACAACAGTCCGTGGATGTGAAGGCGTTCCGCCGAGGCTTCGTGTTGTAAAGAAGCCACCGGTGGAACGCCAAGCAAAACGCCAGAGGCCGGCCACTGTGCATTTCAAGACCTGACCCCCAAAATGCACAGTCATCTAACCCCGCTGCCGATCCCGGTCCCGACCTTGAGCAGAGTGGCATCGAGAAGAAGACTGAGGTCGATATTGTAAGGGATAATGTCGAACGTGTCTTCGATCTCCTTGGACATGGCGAGTAATGTGGCCTCGTCGAGCGCGCCGGCGTGCTTCCTCAGAGAAGCCTCGTACTTGGCCGGAAGCGCGCATCCTCCTATCCCGCACTTCAGGCGTATCACTTCCATCAGCCAGAATACAAGGAGCTCCAGCGTCGTCCTTACCGAGCTGCGGAGCTTGCGCCTGTGCTGAGAGCCCTCGCCGAGGACCGACCGCGTGAAAGCGAACACGCATTCGGGCCTGCCTTCAACCAGGCTGTCCAGGAGATCCCTGACTGCATCAAGGCGCTCTTCCACCCGCGATAGGCCCAGTTCGAGAGCGCGGCCCGGGCAGTTCCCCGAAAGCGCCGTAATGATATCCGCCCTGTCCCCCTTGTCGCCCAACAGCGACGCGACCGCCCCTGCCATCTCTTCAGCCTTAAGGCGTTTGAAACGCAGGACCTGGCAGCGGGACACTATGGTCTCGAAGAGGGTCTCCACCTCGGAGGTTATGAGAATGATTACGGAGTCCTCCGGCGGCTCCTCAAGAGTCTTGAGCAGGCAGTTCTGGGCCTGCGGCGTCATCTTGTGGGCGTCGTCTATGATAACCACCTTCCTGCCGTCCACCAGGCTCCGCCTGGCCAGGAAGGATTGCACGGGCCTGATGTACTGCCAGCCCTGGCGGGGTGTGACGTAGGCAATCGGAATCGCCCCGCGATAGGGCATGACGGACAGAGGGTACTCGAAAAGCAGCCTGAGCAGCCTGTATTCGGTCTCGGGGAGCTTTCCCTGGTCGTAGGCTTTCCGCATGGCCTCGGCGATCCGCGCGGGCGTGTAGCATTCCCTTGAGGGCACGCTGCCTTTCCCGAAGAGATGGTCGGTGGAAATGCTGAAACCGTCGACCGCAGGGTCGCGGTCGATGTCCGGAAGAGGCTCCTCGAGGTATTCCCCGTCGGCGAGGGCCGCGACGGTTTCGGCATAACGCTCGCGCCAGCCGTCTGCCGCAAGGCCGAGAAGCTCCCTCAACTCGTCCCGCTCGAACCAGCGAGGCTTGTTTGCGTCCACGATGAGGAGCAGCTCGGGATGGTTGAGCGTGTCCATGGACCTGCACGACTCGCACGTATCCCCGCCCGAACAGGCGCAGTTCAGGGCCCGGGCGAAGTCGAGCGCGGCCCGCTTCTTGCCCACCCCTTCGGGTCCCGTTAGAAGATAGGCATGTCCCACGCTGCGGGACCTGGCGACCCTTTTGAGAAAACCGAAGGCCTCGCTGTTGCCTATCATTTTCCGCCGGCTATACTGCAAGCCTCAACCCCCAGAGTGGAGATAAGTCTCTCGAGGACCACCCTCGGCGGAACCGAGGTGCTCACGAGCTCGACATTCGCGCGGAGCAGCCCGTC
>JASFEA010000108.1:0-10719 GCA_050125095.1 bacterium | reverse complement strand
CTCGCGGCCGGAATGGCGCATACCGTTTGCGCCCAGCCCCCGGACCACTTCGAGGTGTTTCAGAACATTCCCGATCCGTTCTGCAACGTGCCGAGCGGTGTGACCGAGATCCGATATCAGCTGCCCGTGCAATCGGCGGTGCTGCTCGAAGTGTGGAACCCGGACACGACCGCGGTGATTCGCACTCTGGTCTACGGCGTCCAGGCCAGCGGCTTTTACACCATTCTCTGGGACGGCGCCGACGGCGGAGGCGCTGACCTCCCCGACGGGGCGTACCCGTACTCGCTGGCGGCGACCGACCCTGATAACGGGGACTCCCTCTTCTATGACATGCTCACAGCGACCATCAACTGCGCGGTATCGACAGAGCCCGGGACCTGGGGTGGTATAAAAGCAGGAGTGAAAGAGAAGTAAGGCGGGCGGGCGCTAACCGTGGCGGCTCGGAATTCCGTCTCCCTCGCGAATGGCCCCGCCTATGGCCACAAGAAGGTCTCCAAGGGCGTAGGGTTTCTGCAGAAACGGAAGGTCCCGTTTTCTGATCTCGGCGAGCTGCGACCGGTCGTCGGTGTATCCGCTTGTGAGCAGTACCGGCGTCGACGGACTCAGCGATCTTATTTCCTCGGCAAGCTGCACGCCGCTCTTCCCCGCCAGGACCACGTCGCTGAACACGAGGTCGAACCTGCCCTGCTTCCTGGTGAAGACCTCGACGGCCTCCTCGGCGCTCACTGCTTCAGTTACATGATAGCCGCTTGACCTCAGCGCAAGTCCCGCGAAGTCCCTTACGCCGGCCTCGTCCTCAACCAGCAATATGCGCTCGCCTTTTCCGCGGGGGCCATGCGCCGGAACTTCCCCGGGCGCTTCCGCGCTTGCGGTCTTAAGCAGCGCCGGCAGGAACACCTCGAAGAGCGTTCCCTCATTGGGCTTGCTGTGGACGTCGATATAGCCTTCGTGCTGGCTGACTATACCGTACACCACCGACAGGCCCAGCCCGGTTCCGCGGCCGGCCTCCTTGGTGCTGAAGAAGGGCTCGAAGATATGCTCGACCGTCGACTTGTCCATTCCGGTGCCCGTGTCTTCCACCGAGAGGCAAACGAATCTGCCGGGCTTGAAATCGGCGAAATTTCTCGAGTCCCTCTCTTCAAGCGTCACGTTCTGTGTTCTCACGGTAAGCGTACCGCCTTCGGGCATGGCGTCCCGCGCATTTACGGCGAGGTTCAATATCACCTGCTCGACATTGCCGGTGTCTCCCCTCACCTTCCAGAGGTCGGAGGCGAGCTCCGTCTCTATGGCTATATTCTCGCCTATCAGCCGCTCCAGCATCCTGAGCAGGTTACGGACCGACTCGTTCACATTCACATCGCCGAACTCCATAGGCTGCCGGCGGCTCATCAGGAGTAGCTGGCCCGTGAGGTTCGCAGCGCGCTCCGCCGCCTGCTGGATCTGCTCGATGTTCTTTACCAGGGATTCCTCACCGCCCGCCTTAAGGGCGGCCAGTTCGGAGTTGCCCTGTATTACCGTGAGCAGATTGTTGAAGTCGTGCGCCACGCCTCCGGCGAGGACGCCGATGGCCTCCATCTTCTGGGACTGCTGCAGCTGTTTCTGGAGCCCGTTCTTCTCTTTTTCCGCCAGTTTGCGCTGGGTGATGTCCTCGCCCGAGCTGAGCGTACCCACGACCTCTCCGGCCGGGTTCCTGATCACGGTGTCGTGCCAGGATATTATTCTCTCTTCGCCGGACTTGGTGGCTACGGGATTCTCATCATGCTCTGCGGCTTCGCCCTGCCCCAGCATGAGTCGTTCGAAGTAGGCCCTGCGCCTGTCTCTTATTTTCTCGGGCACGCATATCTCGAACCAGTTGCTGCCGAGCAGTTCATCCTCGTAGTACCCCAGAATGTCGAGGCCGCGGCGGTTGACCAGGGTTATCTCGCCATCTCTGTTAAGCGCGACCATCATCACGCCTGCGATATCCAGGTATTTCTGCGCCCGGTCGCGCTCATTCTTCAGATTTTCTTCGGCGAGCTTGCGCTCGGTTATGTCCCTGAAGACGAGCACGACGCCGGTAAGGTTGGCCTGCTCGTCCAGCATGGGGGCGGCGCTGCTCTCCACCGGCACCTCCGTGCCGGTCCTGGCGATCAGAACGCCCGACTTGACGGCCCCGGTGGGTCTCCCCTCTATGAGGACCCTGGCGACCAGGTTCTCCGCAGGCTGGCGGCTCACCTCTGCGATGACATGAAACACGTCCGAGACGTCTCTTCCAAGCGACTCGGCCTCCGGCCATCCCGTCAGCAGGTCGGCCACCGGGTTCATGAAGGTAATATGACCCTTGATGTCCGTGGCGATTACTGCGTCATCTATACTCTTGAGCGTCGTCTCCAACCACTGCTCGCGCTCCTTGATCTTTTTCTCCATCTGGAAGTTGTAGAGGGCGACATCGATGGCCGTGGTAAGATCCCGCTCATTGAAGGGCTTGGTTACATAACCGAAGGGAGAGGGCACCCCGGCTTCCTTGAGCATCTCGCGGTCCGCCGGGCCGGCAAGGTATAGAACGGGGGTGTCGAAGCAGGCCCGAATCTGCTTGGCGGCGTCGGTGGCCTTCATGGTCCCGCCGACTCCGGCGTCGAGAAGCACTATGTCGGGCTGGAGCTCCGATGTCTGGAGTATGCCCTCATGCGTCGACGCAGCCACGCCGGCCACCTGGTAGCCGGCATTCTCCAGCGCGCCGAAGAGCCTGCTGCCGGGCAGACCTTCGTCCCCGACTACAAGTATCCGTCCTTTTTCCATAGCACTGATCCCTCCCCAGTTTTTTCGGCTCGCGGCCTGCAAATCTTTACAAAAACTGCCTACGGGAGCTTAGGGCCGGGCGGGAAACTTGACGGGCGCTTGATGGCCCCATGCCGAGGCCGGTGTCCGCGACATCTGCATAATGCGCGTGAGAGGCAGGGGCAAGAAGGGCGGCGGGGAGGCCTCCGCGACAGTCGAGCTCGTCGACCGATATGACGAGTCGACGGGCTTCAGCGCCATGCAGCGCCTCACCGGCTGGCACGCCTCCATCATCGCCATCCTGGCCGTTCGCGGCGAGGTGGGAAAAGGCGTCGTGCCCGTTGAAGCAGCGGTTTCCGGCGGCAGGATCGTAGAGGAAGCCCGCCTCCGGGGCCTTGACATCAAAATGAAAGTCGCCTAGGCCGCGGGCGCTATCTTTCACTAGTGCCACTCGGACCCGTCCTGGCGCCGTGAATACCGCTGCCCCCATGACCTCCCAACAAACCCTTGCGGACACAGGGCCGTATGCATACAGTATGTATGTCCCGGCGGCAGGCCGGGTTTCTGCGATCCCCCCCGGCGGTCCCGGCGACCCCGCAGGAGGAGGAGGTTCAGAGCGTGTCACAGGAACTGGCGGTACTGACAATCACGGCCGCATCCATCGGCTTCTTCCATACCCTGTTCGGGCCCGACCACTACCTTCCCTTCATAGTCATGGGCAGGGCGAGAAACTGGTCTCTTGCGAAGACCGCATATATAACCACACTCTGCGGAATCGGGCATATCGCCGGCTCAATACTGCTCGGCATGATCGGCATCGCCGCCGGCATAGGCGTTACGCGGCTGGAGGCCCTGGAGGGCGTGCGGGGCAACCTCGCGGCCTGGCTGCTCATAGCTTTCGGCCTCGTGTATTTCGCCTGGGGGCTCCGCCGGGCCATAAGGAACCGGCCGCATGAACACAAGCACTTCCACTCATGCGGAGTCGCTCACAGCCACGAGCATGTCCACACCGACGGCCACACCCATGCCCATGAGGAGCAGGGCAAGAAGAACGTGACGCCATGGGTGCTCTTCACCATATTCGTTCTGGGGCCGTGCGAGCCCCTGATACCCCTCCTCATGTACCCTGCCGCCAAGAGCAGCTTCACCGGGGTCGTGCTGGTAGCCGGCGTGTTCGGCGTCGTAACCATATCCACAATGCTCGGCATAGTCATGGCATGCTCGCTGGGCATCTCGCGGCTCCCGATAAAGCAGCTGGAGCGCTACTCGCACGCCCTGGCGGGAGCCGCCATAACCCTCAGCGGGCTGGCCATACAGTTCCTGGGCCTTTAGCGCCAACAGCTTAGCCGCAACCGCCGGCGACATCTTCGTGTCCGCGCCCCATCTTCGCGCCGGCTGGACATCTTCCTTAAAGTCCGCAAACCGACCGGCCGATACATATAGCGGTGACCCGAGCAGGGAACCCCAAAGAGCTGAAGATGGATCCAGTCCCGCTAGAGGTATTTGTAATGTACTGTGAAGTGCACGAACGCCCTAAGACGATGGACTGCGAGATATGCGGCAAACCGCTCTGCAAGCAATGCGCCGAGTTCGTGGAGGGCGGATGGCTCTGTCCGGAATGCGTGCGCCAGGAGCGCCAGGCCGTGCTGCAGAGGTTCGATCCGCTGCACCGCGAGACAGCCGCGGTCGGCAGCGCTTCCTATGCCCACACAGACGAATAGCACTTCAGATGAATAGTACCTGTCCTGCCAGAGTTCTTGTTGCTTTTTACCCGCCTGAGTTATAGTTTTAGCGCAATTACCTGCGAGAGGCGCTTAGCCCGACAGATAACGAACATAACCATGGCGGTACAATGGCTGCGAATTTCGACATAAGCAGGATCCGCAACATCGGCCTGATGGCCCACATCGACGCGGGCAAGACCACGGTCACCGAGCGCATTCTCTACTTCACGGGAAAGAGCCACAGGATGGGCGAGGTGCACGACGGCGAGGCCCAGATGGACTGGATGGCCCAGGAAAAGGAGCGCGGAATAACAATCACGTCTGCCGCTACCACGACTTACTGGAAGGACCACAGAGTCAATATCATCGACACTCCGGGCCATGTCGATTTCACCGCCGAGGTCGAGCGCTCCCTCAGGGTACTGGACGGCACCGTGGCGCTCTTCTGCGCCGTCGGCGGCGTTCAGCCCCAGTCCGAGACGGTCTGGCGGCAGGCGGTCAAATACCTTGTGCCCCGCATCGCGTTCATAAACAAAATGGACCGCGTCGGCGCGGATTTCAATGGAGTGGTCAAAGAGATAAAAGAAGAGCTCGGCGCCAATGCCGTACCCGTGGTTATCCCCATAGGAGAGGGAGAGGCCTTCAGGGGGCTCATCGACCTGGTGGACATGAAGGCCATATACTACGACGATACAGCCGACGGCATAGAGCTTCGCGAGGAAGCCATACCCGATGATTATGTGGTGCGCGCGCGGGAGGCCGAAGCCGTGATGATAGAGCGCATCAGCGAGCAGGACGATCGTCTCATGGGCAAGTTCATCGAAGGCGAAACGCCGGGGCATGAAGAAGTGGTCAGCGCCATGCGCAAGGCCACCATTGACGGGCGCATTATCCCCGTGCTGTGCGGTGCGGCCTTTAAGAACAAAGGGGTGAGGCGGCTCCTTGACGCAATCATCGATTACCTGCCATCGCCGGTCGATCTGCCGCCCGTCATCGGCACGCATACCGAGAGCAGCCGGGAGCTGTTGCGACACCCGCATGACGGTGCGCCGCTGGCGGCGCTGGCCTTCAAGATCATGTCGGACAAGCACATGGGAAAGCTCACTTATGTGCGCGTTTATTCCGGGACACTCAGGTCCGGCGAGTTCGTTTACAATTCGACGCGCGACCGAAGGCAGCGCATCGGGCGGCTCTTCCTCATGCACGCCAACAAGCAACAGGTCATCGACGAGCTCCCGGCCGGCAATGTCGGCGCCGTGGTCGGGCTATCAGACACATATACCGGGGACACCATCTGCAACATGGATCACCCCATTGTGCTCGAGTCAATCGAGTTCCCCGCCCCGGTAATAGACATGGCCGTCAAGCCGGTGAGCCGCGCCGACCGCGACAAGCTCGGGCGGGCGCTGGCACGCCTTTCGGAGGAGGACCCGACCTTCACGGTAAAGACCCATGAGGAGACCGGCGAGGTTATTATATCCGGCATGGGCGAGCTACATATCGAGGTCATCGTCGATCGGCTCAAGCGCGAGTTCAATGTCGGCGTCGAGGTCGGTAAGCCGGAGGTTGCCTACCGCGAGACCATAATAGGGCCCGTCGAGCACGACTACAGGCACGTCAAGCAGACAGGTGGCCACGGCCAGTACGCCCACGTGATCATGCGGATCGAGCCCGGGGAACCCGGCATAGGCTTCCGCTTCGAGAACAGGGTCCAGGGCGGCCGGATCCCCAGCCAGTTCATACCCGCCGTGGAGCGCGGCATAGTCGACGCCATGGCCGAAGGCCCGTATGCCGGCTGTCCCATGGTCGACATCAAGGCCACGATTCTCGACGGGTCATTCCATGAAGTAGACTCCTCCGACCAGGCCTTTCGCGTCTGCGCGAGAACCGGTTTCCGGGAAGCATGCAAGAAGGCCGGCCTCGAGCTTCTCGAGCCCATCATGAGTGTGGAGGTCGCTGCCCCGGAGGAATACGTGGGAGCGGTGACGTCGAGCCTCTGTTCCAAGCGGGGGAAGATCGGGGAGCTGGAGAACAAGGCCAAGGTCTCAATCATGCGAGCAAGGGTCCCGCTCGCGGAGATGTTCGGCTATGCCTCCGAACTCCGTACCATAACCAGCGGCCGCGGCGAGTTCACGATGCACTTCGAGAACTACGAAGCCGTCCCGTTCAAGCTGGCCGAAGAGATAATCGAAGAGCGTAAGAAGAAGGCCTGACGCCGCAGAAAGCCTCACGCTGCAGAGTGCCCGGAGCCGGCTACCGCACCCTCTTCTCATCCCGCACCGATCCCGCTGCACCGGCAATCGCTTTACCATTTTGAGAAATCAAGGCCGTGTGCTATGCTTCCGGGGACCTTAATGCAAGGAGGCAATATGCGCACCCCTGTAATCATTCTGCTATTCACGATGCTCACCGCCTCGATCATCATGTCCCAGGTCGGGCCACATGGCGTTGATGCCCTCGGCACGCGCGAATACGACGACTTCGAGAAACCCGGCGTCTGCAAAAGCTGCCACACGGACTTCTACCAGCAGTGGAGGCAGGCGATGATGTCCCAGGCGTACACGCATCACTGGGACGAGATCGAGTACTTCAATCTCGCCGTGCCCCACTCGGAAGTGGACGATATGGTCGCCGGCGTCAAGGCGGACTGTAACGGGTGCCACACCCCCATCGCCTATCTGGCGGGAGACGTCCCTCCGCCGAGACCCGAGGAAAACTCGAGGGCCAACGAGTCGGTGTCATGCGAAGTCTGCCACACCATCACGGGTTTCGCGGGTGAAGTGCCCTACAACTTCAACTACATATCCAGCCCCGGCCGCATCAAGTACGGCCCCAAGCCGGGACGCTCATCGCCGCATCACGACACCGAGTACAGCGAGTTTATCCAGACGGCCGAGTTCTGCGGCACCTGCCACAACGAAATGAGTCCTTATGGCGTATGGGTCAAGTCCACCCAGATCGAGTGGAGCGAGGGCCCCTACGCCGCGGAGAAGGTGCCGTGCCACCGCTGCCACATACCGCGGGCGCGCGGCAGGAGCGCGAAGATGGCCGGGGAAGACCTGGTGGGCCAGCACCTCTTCCACGGAGCCCATGACCCCGGCAAGCTCGCGAGCGCTGTGGAGCTGCGCATGCACCCGGACGAGCGCGAGGTGGAGATCGGCGGGGTAGTGCTGCTCTCCGTCCAGCTCTTCAATGCAAAGGCCGGCCACAAGGTGCCGACCGGGTCCGTGGAAGATCGAATAATGTGGCTTCACGTCACGGCCACGGACGTGGACGGCAATACATACCATATCCCTGTCGACCCCAAAGGCTTCGAGGGAGAGGAGTACACCATCGCCGCCGATGTCCTGGCCTACCAGGACATGGGGCTGCCTCTCGGCATGCCCGGTTTCGAAGGCGTCGCGCGCGACGGCGTGCCGGTGGGCGATCGTATTTACAGAATGCCCTACTTCGACCCGCAGGGGCGCATGACCATAATGCAATGGAACACGGCGTCCCTCGGCGTCGATTACCGCATAGGCCCGCGAGAGACCAAGATCGAGAGCTTCACGTGGGAGCTCCCGGACGACATAGCCCTCGGGCGGGTTGAATTCAGCGCCGTCTTGAATTACCAGAAGCTCGTGAAGCCCGTCGCCGACTTCCTCGAAGTCCCCGAGGAGGAGAGCGAGGTAATCGAGATAAACAGGGCCTCGACATATATAGAGGTATACGACTGAGCGATCTATGAATGAGCGATCGACATCCACTGAAACAGAAGGGGGTTAAGCCATGCTCCGCAGAAGATGTATCCTGGCTCTCGCACTGGCCGTAATGGCGTTCGCGACAATAACGCTCTTGACGCCGCCGGGCGCGGAGGCCATCCCGGCTTTCGCCAGGCGCTACAAGATCTCCTGCAGCACGTGCCACGCGCCCTTCCCAAAGCTCAAGGACTTCGGAGATGAGTTCGCGGGCAACGGCTTCTACATCCCTGAGGAGGAAAAGGAACGCGACTACGTCACGGCGGGCGACGACATGCTCTGGCTCCCCAGGACCTTCCCGCTGTCGATTCGTTTCGACGCCTATGGAGTCTACAGAGAGGGGGCCGATACCGATACGGACTTTCAGATACCCTGGGGCATGAAGATAATGTCCGGCGGGTCGGTGTATAAGAACATCGGCTATTACTTCTACTTCTACATGTCGGAGCGCGGCGAGGTCGCAGGGATAGAGGACGCCTACGTTCATTTCAACGACATCGGCGGCGCTCCCTTCGACATCATGCTGGGCCAGTTCCAGACTTCGGACCCCCTGATGAAGCGCGAGCTCAGGCTGACTTATGAAGACTACGTGATCTACAAGGTCTCGGTCGGCTACTCGGCAATCAACCTCACATATGACCGGGGATTCATGCTCACCTACGGCATCGACCGCACGGGCACCGACCTGGTAGGTATGCTGGTGAACGGAAACGGCAAGCCCGAGGCGGATGAGGAAACAGGGCACTTCGACAACGACAGGTACAAGAACGGGGGCTTAAGGGTATTCCAGTCCATAACCGACTACGGCGGCGCCGGCGCTTTCTTCTATTACGGCAAGGAAGGCGTGGAAATGGAAGGCAGGACGGGCACCAACGAGGTGACCTACTGGGGAGTCGATTGCAATGTGGCCGGAGGCCCCTTTGAATTCACCCTCCAGTACCTCAGCCGCAAGGACACCAGTCCCCTGGTTCAGGAGGACGTCACGGACATCTCCACCGACGGCTTTGTCGCCGAGCTTGTCTGCGCCCGTGACCGCATGAAGTCGCGGCACTACCTGGTGCTGCTCTATAACGGCGTCGACTCGCAGCTCAACAAGCTGGACTACGAGACACTGACCGCCAGCTACACATACCTGCTTGCCAGGAACATACGCCTCATGGCGGAGTGGACCAACAGCTTCACCACCCACAAGAACAGGGTGGTGCTGGGAGTCGTCACGGGATTCTAAATTAAGAGGTCAGAAGACGGCGGCCAGCAAAAGCAGGGGTCAGGTCTTGAAATGCACAGTGGCAAGCCCTGCGGGTTGCTTGGCGTTCCACCGGTGGCTTCTTTACAACACGATGCCTCGGCGGAACGCCTTTTACACTTCTGCCGGGGGTGCCGGGAAAGCAGGGGTCAGGTCTTGAAATGCACTGTGCATTTCAAGACCTGACCCCGTTCCTCAGGCGGCTTTCTTCTCTTCGAACATATGAACGTCCCGCTGCGGGAACGGTATGGTGATGCCGGCCGCCTCGAGTTCGGCTTTGGCCTTCTCAATCGTGTCGAATCGCACGCCCCAGTAGTCCTCGGGCCTGGTCCAGGGACGGCAGACGAGGTTAACGCTCGAGTCGGCGAGCTCCGAGACGGCCACGACGGGCGCCGGGTCCTTGAGGACGCGCTCGTCGGAGGTGACTATCCTCATGAGGATGTCCTTGGCGGTCCTGATGTTGTCTTCGTAAGAGATGCCGAACTCCATATCGATACGCCGCATTTCGATATCGCTGAAATTGGTGATGGCCGTGGCAAGAACCATCGAATTGGGCAATATGATCTTGCGGTTGTCAGGGCTCCCCAGGATCGTGTTGAACACAGAGACCCTCATCACCGTGCCCATCTGGCCCCCGGCGTCGACAAAGTCACCGACCTTGAAGGGCTTGAAAAGGATAATGAGAACACCTGCCCCGAAATTCGCAAGCGTGTCCTTCAGAGCAAGACCCACCGCCAGGCCGGCGGCGCCCAGAATAGCGACCAGGGACGTGGTCTGCACGCCCAGCCGGTCAAGGGCCGCTATGATCACGAAGATGAGCAGGCCGAAATACGCAAGCGTTCTTACAAAACCCACCAGAGTCGGATCGATATGGGCCTTCCGCATAATCTTGGCCAAAATGCCGGCAATCACCCTGGCCAGAGGCCAGCCTATGGCGAATACGATGACCGCCGTGATGATTCTGACCCCGTATATGGCGGCGTTGGCCCTGATAAACTCCATGATGCTATCCATATTCTAACCCTCCCCTGAAGTGTAGTGAATATCCTGCCGATTCGGGCCTCGTGCTCCCATTAAGCCCCGATATGGCTGTCCCATAAGAGATTAGATGCAGGGCCATTCTCTATGATTCGGGAGGCAATGTCAACCTGGGCCGGGAAAAACCTTGACTGACTCCCGTATATTTACTAAACTATAATCTAATATATGACGAGAGTAATATAACTCGACCCCAGTGAGGGAGAATGAGCAATGG
>JASFEA010000107.1:0-10779 GCA_050125095.1 bacterium | reverse complement strand
AGTTTATGAGCGAGATCGTGACGGCCAGGAAGAGCAGCACGTACGACATCGCCGCCGCATATCCGAGCTTGAGCTTCACGTAGAAGGTGTCGAACAGGTAGTAGCCCGTCACCCATGTCGCACCGTATGCCTGCTCCCCCACATTGACGCTCGGACCGCCGCTGGTCATCGCGTAGACCTCGACGAATGCATTGAGCGCCGCCGTGACTCCGACGATTATCATGAAAAGCGTAACGGGCTTGAGAAGCGGCATCGTGATGCTGCGGAGTTTACGCCACCAGCCCGCGCCGTCGATGTCCGCCGCCTCGTAGACCTCAACCGGTATGTTCTGAAGCGCCGCCAGGTAGAGCAGCATGCCGAAGCCCGCTCCCTTAAGCACGTTTACCAGGACCACCGCCGGCATCGCCGTCTCCGGCCGGCCCAGGAATCCCTGCTCGGCGAAATAGTGAATACCGACGCTCTCGAATATCCTGTTCAATATGCCGAAGTGAGGGCTGTAGATGAACGTCCATACGACGCTGACGACGAAGAGGTCCAGCACATAGGGGAGAAAGAAAGCCGTGCGGAACAGCCTGTTGAGTTTGAGCTTGTTGTTGATGAGCACGGCAAGCAGCAGCGCGCTCGCGATCCCCAGGGGCACCGCCAGGGCGGCGTAGTAGAGAGTCATGAGAAGCGACCACCAGAAGAGCTTGTCATGGAAGAGCTTTATGAAATTGTCGAGGCCCACGAACTTCAGGTTCTCGAACACGTTGACCAGCGTGGTTACCTTGTTGAGGCTGAGGTAAAAGGAATAGAACAGGGGATACGTCAGGAACAAGGCGAAAATGAAAAGGAACGGCGCGAGGAAGGCTGCCGTCGTCAGGTTGCCTTTGAGGGAAGCCTTCATCCCCCACCTACTCCACGGTCAGTACTGAGTTGTTTCCGCCGTAGGGGTCGGGCACCTTGTCGGGATTGGCCGGGTCTTCGATCCAGTCCTGGCCGTTGACTATGAATTTGTATTCGTACCTTCCGGCCTCGAGGTCGAGCGTGGTTCTCCATATGCCGTCGTCGCCCTTCGTAAGCGCGATGTCGTCGGGCTTCCAGTCGTTGAACTCCCCGGCAACGTGCACGAAATCGGCGTCGGGCCGGTCGAGCTCAATGACGACTTCCCCGGCGGGATACACTCTGGCCTCTTGAGCGGGTTTCTCGGCGGCCGGGGGCTTCTCTTTCTTTTTGGGCTCGACGGCGGAAGTGCCCGCTCCCACCGTTAGCAGGGAATTGTGACCGCCGTAGGGGTCGGGCACCTTGTCGGGATTGGCCGGGTCTTCGATCCAGTCCTGGCCGTTGACTATGAACTTGTACGTATAGGTTCCCGGTTCAAGAGTGAGCGTCGTCCGCCATATGCCGTCCGCGCCCTTCTTGAGCTCTATATCGTCGGCCTTCCATTCGTTAAACTGACCGGCCACGTGGACCTTCTCGGCGTCCGGCCGGTCCAGCTCCAGCGTGACTTCCTGTTTGGCGGGCTTCTTGGCGCCCCTGTCGAGCGTGCCGGGCAGCTCCATGCCCGTCACGACACTGGGCGTGTAAGCTATGTCATCGGGGACGATAAGCAGCGAGTTGGTGAAGCCGCCCTCCTCGCCGGTGAGGGCGTTACTTGGATCGAGCTCCCAGACGGCGCCGTTGTCGATAACGAACTTGTACTGGTATCTTCCGGGCGGCAGAGGCTTGACGATGGTCCAGATGCCGTCCCCGTCCTCGTCGCTCATCGGGTCGATGGTCGGGTCGTACCGGCCTCCGCCCTGCGTGCCGGCCCAGTTATTGAACTGGCCCGCCAGAGTCACCATCCGGGCCGCCGGCGCCGAATAGCTGAACAGTATGCCGCCTTCGACCTCATGCGGGGGAGGCAGCCTGTCTCGCACGATTCTGCGGGCCGAAGTGCAGCCGAGCGCAAGCATGACAACAGCCGAAAGCGCAATCAGCACCTTGAGTCGCATCCTCATTCGGCGAACCCCCTAAAAGGCTATCACTCCCATGAGCGACACAACCTTGATATTCTCCATTTCCTTCTCGGCCGTTATGAGGGAGTCATGCGGGTTCACCCACATGTAACTTGTCCTCCACCTCTCGCGGCCGATCTCCCGGCCCTCGGCCGGAGTGTCGATATAGTAGAGCGGATTGACGCCCCAGCCGAACCTTATCTCGACCTTGGGCATGGGGCTCCAGACCAGGGCCACATGCGGATTGATGAAGCTCTCGCTCATATCGCGGCCGCCCTCCGTCCAGTCATAATCCGCCCACCTGAGATTATAATAAACCGACCAGTTCTTGTTAATACCCACGTCGCCCTTCAGGATCAGCTCCCCGAGGTCGAACTCCGACGGCATCCGGCCGTGCAGGTTGTTACCGGTGCTCACATAGGCGAGATCATAGTCCATCCTCTCGCCGAAGAGGTCGCCCCTGACATAAGGGACGATCCTGAGCCAGGTGTTGCTGGTCTTTGTCTCGCTCACGGGGTCGGTCCATTCGGATCCGCGTATATCGAACTCGAGGCCGAAGTCGAGCCCCCGGTTCTTGAACCAGAGGTCGAACTCGCCGAGGCCGGCATGCCTCTCGGGAAGGGGATTGTGCTGGTAGATGTAGAACTCGTCAACACCGTTCACCTTCACGTACGTGCGCACGTATGTCGACTCCTCCAGCAGCGGCGGCCCGTAATAGGGCCACAGCCTCGAGTCGATGTCCTCGAAGGGAATCTGCTCGGCGGTCATGTAGAGGTTCTCGGCCTCCATGCCGCTGAAGTCGGCCAGCTCATAGGACGCCCTGAAGCCGTAAGTCTGTTTGTCGGCGTCCAGGCCGGCCTTGAACCGGTAGCCGTCTTCCTCGCCGATCTTGACTTCAATGGCCCCGTCGACGAGCTGGTCGCCCTGCTTGCGCACCCGGTTGGCTGCGTCCCACCCGTTCCAGTAGGAGTCTCCGGCGAATTCGCCGAATACCGAAAGCCAATTTCCGTGGTCGTACCTTACGTCGGCGCCCAGCTGCCACCGTGACGTTGCCGCCTCGAACCAGGTGCTCCCTTCATCGCCCGTCCTGTCCCGGTAGTCCTCGAGGTAGGGGTCGAGCACGTTCTCCTCCTCAAAGCCCACCCACCATCCGTTCCTCTCGGAAGTGAAGGTCACGCCCACGTCCGCCCCGGCCACGCCGAACCCGGTCCTCAGGCCGAGGAGATCGGTGCCGGTGTTGTCGTAACGGAAGTAAGAGTCGTAGTCCTCTGTCCCGGAGTTGTAAACCCATCTCACCGGATTGTTGTAAATGTCCTTTTCATACGTGTTGGCGTAGAGGAAACGGCTGTCCGTCGGGCCCAGCCGGAGGTCGAGTATTACGCCCTGGTTGCCGCGCCCGTATTTGATGTCGTCCTTCTGCCATGTACCGCCGAGATCGATGTTGCCGACCGACTCAAGCGGGTTGTCGTAGGCTATCATCTCTTCATTGTAATAGCCTGTGACTCCGAACATCTCGGACTCGAAGTCGAGCCACCCGGAATAGAAGTCGGCCCTTATCTCGCGGATATCGCCCACGCCGCTGTCTATGCGAAGCGTCCCGGAACCCTTGACGTTCTTGCCTACGGTCGGATTGACGCTCAGGTACATCTCATGGCGCGGGCGCGTGAACCTCCACCTCACGTCGCCGAGGACGTTCTTCCTGGCGGCGAAGGTGCCCCGGTACCATCCTGTCAGAAGCACGCGCGAGTTAACGGGCGTGTTGGAGATGAGCTCTATCCCGCCCTTTGGCTTCTCAAGCTCGGGCTCGCCCTCTTCGTTTACGGTGACGCCCGAATTGCCGTAATCCCCCACCACGTTGGGATTGTCGGGGTCGACCTTCCAGTCGCCGCCGTTCACGACGTACTTGTATTCGTAATCCCCGGGCTCCAGCTGTACCACGACCCTCCACGTCCCCTCTTCGTCCTTGACCATGGGCGTCGCGTTGACGTCCCAGTTGTTGAAGTTGCCGGCGAGCGATACCGAAAACGCCGCCGGGTCGTAGTACGTGAATTCAACCCCATCGGGTGCTTTAGCCACACCTCCATGGCAAACACCGAAGATGAGGAGAACCAAAGCTGATAACGCAAGACCAGCTTTCATCTCCTTCGCCTCCATCAGTAATAGAGTTTCAAAAACAGCTTGAACCAGCGCCTTGTGACGTCGCTGCTGCCGTGATTTATGAAATCGTCGGAATTGGCCAGCGAGAAGTTCTGGCCGCCGTCTCCGAATTCGACGAAGAAGTCGGCGCTGTTCCAGCCCAGGTACTGCACCTGCGCCCACACCGACTCCCTGGCCTCGGTCTTCTCATCCGCCAGAATGATCCGCGAGTATACTTTCCATTTTTCGGTGATGTTCGCGTTGAGTTCGAAGGCGAACGCGCGAACCTGGTAGGCCGTTCCGGCGTCCCTTATCCGGTACTGCGTGCGCAGTTTGACCAGCTTGTTCTCCCCGATGACTTCGAAGAACCAGTTTGGCCAGACGCCGTCCTTATTGATGTGCTTCTTGTACTGCACCTTGCCCGTGAAGCCGTGGATGAACTCAATGTAAACCTCGCCGCCGGACTCCTCGCGCGGCTGCTTTTCCACCGTGAGCGTGTGCGGCTTTTCCCTGAGGCGCCACGCCTTGAGGTTTATGGCTTCGTAAGGCACCCGGTAGTCCAGCTGAACGTAATGCCCGTGATAGTCATTGAGACCTATGTTCCAGCCGCTGGCAAGCCCGTAGGTATAGAAGTTGTCGTCATAGTCGAACAGCGACCCTATAAAGTTCAAGGGGCCGAAACCCACGTCGCGAAGCTCCGCCTTCCACCCGTAAGGGTGCTCGCCGGGGCCCAGGTAGCCGGATATGTTGCGCCCGCCTTCGGCTATGATGATGCCGCGACCGTAATCTGATATGAAGGGGACGATCTCCGCGAAGGACAGTTCCCAGTCAAACGCGACCATCTGGTCGTAGTCGATATCGGTACTCCCGTAGACTTTCTTGGCGTAGGTGGCCCCCAGCACGAGCCTGCCCTTTGTAAACGGGCGCCTTATCCTGAACGCCGTGTAGTCGTCGGAGCTCACAAGGTCCGCGTCGGCAAGCTCGCTGCCCGAGGGGAGCTGCCCCTCGTAAACCGCCGGGTAGACCGTGCTTTTGTCGGAATAGAATCCTGCGAATGTGAATCCCCACCAGCCCCAGAGGTCGAGCCTGATACCCTGTGCCTTGGGCCCCCAGTCGTCGTCCTTGACGATGCCGGTGTCCACGATGTAGAGCAGCGGCTCATTCAGCCAGAACCTGTCCTGGCCGGTGAAAAGGTAAGTCTCGATGCGGCTGCCGCGGTACTTGAGGTGGCCTTCCTTGAGAAAGAGGAAGTTCTCGAATACGGCGCCGTCCCATTTGTTGGAAAGCGCCAGCGACTTGATGTACATCTCGGTGCCCGGGAAGGGCGCGGCGTTGAACCTGAGCTCGAAGAAGTACTCGGGATTCTCGAAATACCAGTTCCTGTTCTCGCCGTTTAAAGTAAACATGAACTGGGTGTAGCCGTCGAGGTTTACCGCCCAGGCCGCATTCCACCCGGCCAGAATCAGGAGGGCTATAAGCAAACCTTTTCTCAGCACTTAACCTCCACCTCAGAAGTCGAGTGACAGCGACAGCCTGTACTTGGTCCCCGGGCGCCTTACCGAAAGCAGCGACGCGTCGATGGTCAGCCAGTTTATCTTGAGCCCGAGCCCGGCGGTCGCCTTGCCGTCGTTGATTCCCGCACGCAGGGCGAAGACGCCGACGAACCATATTTCGGTGCCCAGGGCGTACCTGACGCTGCGCGTGTAATAGCCTGGCACTTCATTGGGTATCCTGACCTCGCCCGATATCAACATGACTTCCCTGAAAATGTAAGACCCGCCCACGCGCACCTCTGAGGATACAGGGTCCTTCTCCTCGGTTGTGCTTATGAGACTCATCTCGGGCTGGCCGAGGTTGCGGAGAGTCAGGCCCGCCGACCAGGTGCGCGCCCTGTAAAGCACGCCCAGGTCCACGGCATAATCCTGCGCCCCGTCGGAGAAGTTGGGGTCGTTATAGTACTCGTATCCCGGGGCGGCGAGACGGTATATGCGGAACGTACCTCCCACCGAGAGCCCGTCGCGGAAAACCTGGCGGCCGGCGCTCACAACGAAGGTGTTTTCATTGTAGACGTCTTCCACGCCCGTGCGCGCCCAGCCCGCCCCTATGCCCGTCTTCTTCCAGTCCGCGTAAGTGAGCGAGACGACGCTTTCCGAAAGGCCGTCCACCGAGAAGAGCCGGGTTCCCATGCCCGTCAGGCTCAATCCATCCATGAGGCCGAGCCCCGCGGGGTTCCAGAACACGGCGGTGGCGTCGTCGGAGACGGCCGTGAACGCGCCGCCCATCGCCGTGGCGCGCGCCCCCTCCTCTATGGCGAGGAAGCCGCCGTGCGCGGCTGCCGGCAGAAGCACCAGCAACACAGCCGCTATCGCTCTTCTCACGATCATCTCCTACTTTAAGACCACTACCGCTATATTGATTCTCTCCAGGTTGGGCGCGACCTTAAACCGCACTTCCACTCTCGCGACATAAATGCCGTACGGCACTATGTTCCCCTGGTCGTCCTTGCCGTCCCAGGTTATGTCTATTTCATTCCTGCCGAATGCCATTCCCGGGGCCTGCCAGAATATGGTTCTCACGAGGTCGCCCCTGACGTCATAGAGCTCTATGGTCACCCAGTCGGTCTCCCTGGAGACGAAGAAGGTGAAACGCGTCTCCTCATACAGGCCGTCGCCGTTGGGGGAGAACGGGTTGGGTTCCACCGCCACGCTCGAGAGCCCCTTGCCCGTGTCGTAGCCCAGCCGCGTGTCGGTGAAGAGGCCGAAGTCGCCGATACTGCTCATCCGGGCGCGAACCGCCGTACCCCATTCGTTGCGCGTGCCGGGGACGCTCAGCCAGCGATCGGTTGCGCGGTTGAAGCCGAACAGACCGATCATGTAGTCGTCCGAGATCCTGTTCTTAAGATAGCTCGGGTAGTGCAGCGCGACGACTACCGGATTGTCGAGTTCCATAATATCCGCGGTATCGGCGCGGCTGTAGCCGGTGACCGCAATCTGCCTCCCGACGTCCAGGTAAGTCATGCCGTCTTTAAGGTTATCGAGGTCCACCATGGGGTCCTGGCTGGCCGACATGGGAGTCACGGTGACGTCGAAGGCGTCATAGCCGTCAGCCACGGTGGTGTCCGGAAGTATGATGAACGTGCCGTCGTATGTGATCAGCACGTCTTCGGGCTCAACGTTCTCTATGGTCTGCGACGCCAGCGCTTCCTGAAGGACGCCGAAAGTTATGAACTCGCTCTTGCCCTCGTTCCCGAACTCGTCCCGCGCGTAGATCTCGGCCTCAAAGGGAAGGCCCTCGTAACCGCCTACGAGCTCGACCGCCGGAACGTTGGCGAAAAGAGTGTCCGGCTCGATATCCGCGACCCAGTAGGTGCCGACTATGTTCCCCATCTCGGCTTCGTTCCAGTATGTCTGGCCGAGCGGCCGCCACCTGAAGATGACCTCTTCGATGTCGCTCTGGTCCTCTATCATTGTCCAGAAGGCCGCGGGGCTGTATTTCATGACGCGCCAGGGAGCGTGCCCGAACAGGTAGCGGTTGAAAGGCGTGATGGTCGGGGGCGAGATGTCTTCTGAGAACGTGGCCTCGAGAACGCAGGCCATGAGCCCCTCATCGAAGCGCTTGACGGCCACCGGGTCTTCGTAGTTGAGCATCTCCTCCTGGGTCCGGCCCGGCTGTTTGCCGAGTCCGGGAACCGTTACAACATCGATGATATTGGGGTCCCTGTCCCTGCCGCCCTCGCTGTCGCGTCCGCCCCCGAACTGCCACTCGGCCGAGCCCTTGTTCACCCAGCGGACCTGCCCCTGGTTCTCGTCATTGCTGTCGCCGTCATGGCCCGCGCATGTGATGATGAAGTCCCACTGCAGCACCTCGCGCTTGACCCTGTCGATGACCTCCTCGGTCATCTCCTCGTCTTCCTCGATGAGCCCGAGCGTCTCGAGCGAGATCTTGATCTCCACCGTCTCTTCTACGTAGTCGGTGCAGAACGTCATGTCCTGGGCGAGCTTGCTGATGCTCCATGCGGCTGTCGCGTTCTCACCGTTGGACTTGATGAGACCCTTCCACCAGCCCTCGACGGCCACTGCGTACTCCCAGGCGTCGCTCCTGGAGATATCGTGCATGCGGTTGGTGAGGCCGGCGGTCGAGCCGACGTTTTCCTCGGAATCGATATACATGTCTATCTTCTGAAGGTTGAAGTCGGCCTTGTTGGGGTTGGTGCAGCTGGCGCCGGGGTTGGGCGCGTTCCAGCCCACGTACCTTGAAGTGGGGATCTCCCCCAGCTTCACCAGGACTCGCAGCCACGAACCGTCTATGTAGAACTCGACCCACTCTATGTCGAAGTTGCCGCCGACTCTGGTGTCGAGTTCGGGGTCGTACACGCCCCGGGTGAAGACGCCGTTGGTTGGATACAGATAATAGAGCCCGTCTATGGGCCTTCCGGCGTCGTCGGTCTGGTTTGGGCCGGCGTCGTCGCCGAGCGAGTCCTCGACCGCAATGAAGGGCTCTATCTCCGCCACGAGCTTGATTTGCGCGGTCACCATCGAGGCCGCGATATTCAGGCTGTCGCGCGCGAAGAAGTGGATGTTATGAATGCCCTGCGCGGCGCTTGTCGGGACTTCGAACATGGTCGTATACGTGCCGTTGCCCGCGAGCGCGTCACCATTGGTTCCGTCGTCGAAGAGCCAGGTCACCTCTTCCCCGCCTATTGCGGAAAGGTCGGCGAACACGTCCCCGATTCCGCCGCCCGAGTCCCTTACGTCGACCGAGAAGGTCACCGTCTCACCCGTGTACGTGCTGTCGGGATCTATCGTGGCGTTCGAGAGGCCGGGCGGATTCCCGATGTCGCCGAGGTCCGGGACAATGAACTCGGCCCAGTTTGACAGGTATACACGGTCCTCCGCCGTCTTCCACCACTCGCCGCTCCCGTCATTGGGCACCATGTCGTTGGTTGCGTCATGGGGATTGGAGTCCAGGGCGTTGTACTTGGTGCCGAAGGGCTCCTGCGTGACATATGACTGCAGCCTCAATGTATCGCCCACAGAGACCGCGCCGATGGCGGCCAGCGGGAACTTGAACACCACCCGGGAGCTTCCGAAGTCAATCATGCCGATGGCGTTCTTGCCGGGATCGTTCTCGTCCGAAGTCCAGTTGCCGTTCTCGAGCTGCCAGAACTCCCAGGCACGCGCGCCGCCATCCCATTGCCTCAAGTCGGCGTAGTCGCGGGCGCTGTACTTGGCCGTGAATACGAAATCGGGTTTGAGCTGGTGGCCGTAGAAGACCTGGAACTGGAACGGGTCGCTCTCGCCCCCGTCCTTGGTATGGTGCTTCTCGACCAGGACCATGAGATGCATGTCCGACCAGGAGGTCTGGAAGTCCAGGGTCACGCTGAGCGTGTCGTCCGCAACCCATGCGTACATGTTGGTCATGTCGGCATCTATGTTGCTGTTGTGATCGGGGTCGGTCTCGGGCGCAGTTTCGTCCACCGAGACCAGCGTCGCGGGCGCAATTATGAGCGTCACCGATTCGACCGGATAATCGAGCCCTCCGCCCACCTCCCCGGATATGGTCACGAATCCATATGAGTCTCCCGCCCTGAGATAGGCGGTGGCTTTGCCGTCGGCATCAGTCACGACCGGCGTCTCCAGCGAGTCGAGAACGCCCCCCGGATAGGTGTCAAGGTCTATGGTGACGCCGGGAGCGTCGACCGCGTTTCCGAACTCGTCGGTGACCTGGAATATGACCTCTCCCTCTTCGCCGAGGTCAATGGCCGTCGGCTCGAGGTCCGTCGACACCTCCGACGCCGCCCTGGGAAGGAACTCAACCTGCGTCGTGTCAGGTATCAGGCCCGGATGGTCCTCCGAGGCGGTCTCAGCGATTATGACTACATCACCGGCCCTCAACCCGAAGACATATGCCATGAAATAGCCGTTGCCGTCTGTATAGCCCAGGCTGGGGGCGAATATCGGCTCCCCTTCCAGGGCCCTCAGTCTTATGGCCACGTCAGAGACTGGAATCGGATTGCCGACGTCATCCAGGAGCTGCACGCCCAGCTCAATCCTCTCGGCTCCGCCTACGGTAATGGTGGTCGTGTCGGGCATTAGCTTGATGCTGTAAGGCTCGAGCTCCTTGACGCGGAGCTCGACGAATCCCGAGACATCTCCTTTGCTCACCTCCACCCGGAGGACTTCCAGGCTGTCGTCGCGCACCCAGAACCTCCCGTACCCCCCCTCGAACATGTCTTTTGTAATCATGCTGTCTATGACGGTCCCGCCGCTGTCGTCCGCCGCGAATACCACGTTGCCCCTCACCGGAACCGAGGGGTCGAGAAGCGTGGCGCGCACGATGATGCTGTCGTACGCGGCCGTGTCGGCGATGGCGGGTATATCGTCGTCGTCCCTGGGCTCGAAGAGGAGGTCCTGGTAGGTGAAGAGGCCGCTGTCGGGCATGCTTATGGTAACGCTCTCCGAGAAGATGCGTGCACCCGATGTGTCGACGAATACGTATTTCGTGGCCGTGGTATATGTCAATACGATGTCGGCTTCAACGGTATCGCCGCCTGCCACGGTTATCAGCGAGTCGAACCTGGCGTAACCCGTGGCCACGGCCTCAAGGCTGTAGGTGCCGTCCTCTACTATGAGGATCTCATAAGGGCCGGTGCCGCCTTCGACCGTCA
>JASFEA010000106.1:0-10789 GCA_050125095.1 bacterium | reverse complement strand
CCATTGGCAGGAGCCCCAGAAGATGGTAGAATGGTAGTGGCTGGGATGAACCCTACC
Source organism: bacterium (assembly GCA_050125095.1). Classification (GTDB taxonomy): domain Bacteria; phylum Arandabacterota; class Arandabacteria; order Arandabacterales; family JALGWA01; genus JALGWA01. The sequence continues at coordinate 10,732 of JASFEA010000106.1, read as the reverse complement.
CTTGTAAGGCCCCTGTACGAGATGAGAGGTGCGATTATGCTGAGCCGGAGAAGCGCAAACCACGGGCTGTCCGTGAATGCCCCCTGTCACATCGGACTCCTGGCCCTGATAATCCTGGCCGGGAGCCCATGCGCCATGGCCGCCGAAGAAGAAGCGGCCATTGCGGTCGGCGGAGCGGCATCCCGATATGAAGTCACATACCGGGTTCAGGTCCGGTTGGATGACATCCGTTTCGGGCATCACATGGGATACGATACCGTGGCGCTCGAGGCCGCCGGCCGTATCAAAGACCCAGGCCGGCCGGCGCTGCCCGCCTGGACCGCGTATTTGGCTGTACCGGCCGGGATGGAGGTGACCGGCCTGCGCGAGGTCCGGGCCAGGACCGTCGCCATCCCGGGCACATTCGATATTCTTCCCGCGCAGTCCCCGAAGGCCATAGCCGGAGAAGCGCCGGCGGCGGACGCAATCCCCCCGGACCCGGCCATTTACTCTTCAGCGGCGCCCTTCCCGACCGCCCGCGTTGAATTCATACGGCAGTCCGACCTGGCAGGGCAGAATCTCGCAGCCATAAGGGTCTGCCCTTTCGAATATCGGCCGGCTACCGGCGAGCTCAGCCTCGTCACCGAGATCGAGGTTGTTTTGGAAGGCAGGGCGGGCCACATTTGCGGCGACTACCTCGCCCCGGGCGCGTCCCAGCGGTCGCGCGAAGCGTACCTGCGCACGCTGAATGAAATGGTAGTCAATCCGCAGGATGTACGGCTGAATGAGGCTTTTGCGGGACCCGTTCTGCGTGGAGTTTCCCCGGGCCAGTACGACTATGTGATAGTCACGAAACAAGCCTGGGTCGATGACTTCGAGCCGCTGGCCGAGTGGCGGACGAAGCAGGGGCACAAGGTCAATACGGTCACGACAGAGTGGATCTATACGGGCGGGGGTTACGCGGGAACCGAACTTGATAAGATGCGGTCTTTCATAATTGACGCTCATTCCAACTGGGGCACGACCCACTTCGTTCTGGGGGGCGACACGGATTTGATCCCCTACCATACCCGGGCCATCACCGTCCCCGGATGGCAGACCGATTATCTCGACAACGACGTGTACTACGCCGACTACGACGAGGACTGGGTGCTTGAGGTCAATCTCGGCAGGCTGTCGGTGCGCACAGTCGGACATATAGCAAACGCCATAGGCAAGATCCTGACTTATGAGAAGAACCCGCCCCCTACCGGCTACGCGAAGACGGCGTTTTTCATCGGCATGGACATCACCGTCTGCGGCGACATGGACGGCGAGATATTCAAAGAGAACTACATCCGCGCCGGCCACCTGCCCGCATCCTGGTCGCTCGACACCGAGTACGACGGCGAATCGGGCACCCACCTGGCTGACATCATCGCCTATCTCGATTCGGGATACCATCTCGTCAACCACCATGACCACTGCAACACCGACTGCATGGGGGCTGGCTGGATCTGCCACAGCGACCTCTTTTACAACGCAGACATGGACGCGCTCACAAACGGCGACAGGCTGAGCATCTTCTTTGCCGTCGGCTGTTACCCGGCCCACTTCCCCACAATAAGGTGCATCGCGGAATCCGCCCTACGCACCCCGGGCGGAGGCGGTGTGGCTTTCATGGGCAATACCTGCATCGGCTGGGGAGGCGACGCATCCAATCCGGATTTGTACTCACTTCGCCAGGACCGCTATTTCTACAGAAACCTGTTCGACCTGGGCATATACAACCTGGGCGAGAACTTCACGCGGCTCAAGAACGATGAGTATGACCCCGACGACCCCTATAACCTCCACCGGTACGCTTTTACCAATCTCCACCTTATCGGAGACCCCGGCCTCACGATCTGGACTGACGATCCGCAGGCCCTCTCCGTGACCCACCCGACAGACATACCGTCGGGCGCGCCCACCGCATTCGATGTCGAGGTTTCGGGAGGCGGCGGCCCTCTCGACGGCGCAAGCGTATGCCTGTACAAGGACGGGGAGATTCATGAGGTCCAGGAGACCTCCGGGGGCGAGGCCGGTTTCAACATCACGCCTGCAGCCGAGGGAACGCTGTACGTCACGGTGTGCTGCCATAACTACATTCCCTATGAGGGCTCATGCGCGGTTGACGCGTCGGCAGGCGCCGAAGGAGCCGACCGCCAGGGGCCGGAGAGTTTCGAAGTCATCTCTGCCGTACCGACGCCTTTCAAACAGAGCACGACTGTAACCTACGCCATCCCTGACTCCCGGGCGGCCGGACCCGTGACGGTGAACGTATATGACTGCCGCGGCCGCTGCCTGAGAACCTGGCTGACGCGAGATGCCGAACCCGGCTATCATCGTTTCACATGGGACGGCAGGGACAACAGGGGTAATGAGGTGGCCAGCGGCATATACTACTGTGAGCTCCGCTGGCAGGATAAGCGCGACGCCAGGCAGCTGGTGCTTCTGCGCTAGACGGGCAACGCCCCACTTACCCGGCCAGGCGCCGTTCCGTCGGGCCACACAGGGCTCCAGGCGCAATGTACGAACGCCAAGACAATGTGACGGCCCGGAGGCGGGGACGAAGCATCCCTTTCAGACTGTCAGCGCTCCGGGCGCGCCAGAGGATGACTCTCTCCGAGCCGGAGCAGCACGACCCGGTCCCCGAGGCCCTCGACAAGGTCATCATAATCCCGGGGTTCGTCCCGCTCGGGCACGAAAAGGTACCCATAGGCCCCGAAGTGGCAGGGGATTACAATCTCCGAGCCCAGGCCCCGGGCCGCTTCCACGGCATCCTCGCCATGGAGATGGCCCGTTATATTGAGGACGGCGATATCCGGCGCATGCTTCTTTCCCACTTCATATATGCCTTCGAACAGGTTTGTGTCACCGGAGAAATACACGGTGCAGTATTGCGTATACAGGACGTACCCCATGGCGCCGCCGTCCGTCCGGGACCGGATTCCGAATTTGGTTCCCGCGTGCTTGGCCATCACCGCGACCACCTTTCCCCCCGGGAATACATATTCTTCGCCCGGCGCCATGGATATTACCTCTCTTCCAAGCGTCGAGACGTATCTCTCCGAGGGCCCGGGACAGAGTATTACCGCTTCCGGTGGAAATCCCCCGATGGTATCAAGGCTGAGATGGTCGGTGTGCGCGTGTGTTATCAGGATGAGGCGCGTCCCGGCATAGCAAAACGCCGGCGGTTTGGGCTTATGTCTCCACCTTATGAAGGCATGGTCGTCGAATACCGGGTCAATCGCGATCCCGAAGCCGTCCACGTCGATATAGAAACTCGCATGGCCCCAGAAGGTGATGGCGTTCTTACGGGGAACCTGAAAAATGCCGGCGTCGATCTCGGCGGCGGGCGCCGCCGGTATGGCGCACGCGGAGAGAACCAGGGCAAGGGCAGCCACCCGGATGAGAGCAAGGGACATCAGCTGGTCTTCCACACCAGGTAGAGCCTCAGCTCCGGGTTCTTTGCGTAAACGTCCGGATAGTCCAGATAGTAACGCTTTGCCATGTAATAGATGTATTCCAGGCCGATCCCGATGAACCCCTTTATGGGATAGTCGAGTTTCACCCGTGTCAGGTTCACGAGATGGTCGGCCTTGTTGCCGTTGACGGAATGAATCCAGTGGCCTTCCTGCCAGAGCGAGAGGAACTCGTACTTGTTCAGCCAGAATTCCGCGCCGAACTTGTAGCCCAGCCCCGGGCCATAATCGTATTCCCTGCCCGACAGGCTGAAATAGTCCGACTTCGCGGCGCCCAGAATCGTCCACTGCAGATGCAGCGTAGTCACCGCTCCGAAACGCTCCGACGCCCTGAATGAAGATAAGTAGCTGAAACTCAGACTCTGGCCGCCATAGGTGTACGCCTCATTGTCCATATAGTCGAAGTGTATTGCCGACCCGAATATATGATGGGATGTCTCGCTCTTCGTGACATCGGCAGCGAACAAGAGGCCCTCCGACTGCATCCACCCTATTCCGTGGGGTTTGTTCGCGAAGTTAACCTGCATGCCGAACTTGAAGTGGTCGAACGGCTCGCCACGGACCACCTCGAACGGGTTGCCGTAGACGAGGTCAAATGAGACAAACGACTTGGTGGACTTGGAGGTCCAGAGGTTATTCTCCCCCAGCGCCCTGAAGCCGAACCTGAAATCGGCGGCGAAATAATCCGGCATCCGGTCGGGCGGGTTCGCATGGACCTCGAAAGCTTCCCCTGTGAGCACACGATTCAGGCCGCGCATCGGGCTGAATGCGAATCCGCCCAGTTCGCGCCAGACCCTGCCCGAACCCGTAGCTTCGTTATCCAGCACTATGTCCGACATCCGGTACAGCGACTCGCCTATCGTGATCCCGCCGACCGCCGTATTTATCCAGTCGTTGATGGATGGATGATGAGCTTCGCCGGTATACTCGAACAGCCAGGAGCCCGCGAAGGCGAACAAGCCTGACTGGTAGAAATCATAACCGTTCGCCCGTGCCCCGCCGAAATACAGCGAGCCCTGGTAGGGGTGGCGGAAGTTATTGGCGGAAAATGAATTGTCATCCCATTCGAAGCCGTTCTTGAGGTTTTCCTTTATGGTACCGAAGTTCACGTCGAAGCCGTGATCCTCCGGCTTCATTATGTTCTTACCATACATGGTCATTATGAGGTTGAACCCTATCATCTCGAGCGTCGTGCGCCAGAAAGGAGACCACTTGCTATAATAATAGGAGGGCGGCATGAGAGAATCCGCTTCAGCCTGGCCAGTGTTCTCCCGGCCTGCGGCGGCCTGGCTGACATCGGCTTTACCCACATCGGATCGGCCCGCTTCCCCGTCGGCGGCAAGGAGGTTTATGCCCTGGGGAATGCCGCGCGGCTCCGGAGAGGCCTGCTCACCCGCCAGAGATACCCCTGCCGATAAGAGCGCTACCGCCAGAAGCGCGCAGACTATCCTGGCCGCGTCAACTTCCTTCATGCTTGTCACCTGCATTACGCACCTAGTAAAGCGAAATCCCCAGTACAAAAAGCGGGTCCGTGGTGGTCGTATTGTTCGACGAATACGCCGAGAACCTCTGGCTCACGCCCACGCCCCCGAATATCTTTGTCTTACCCTTGATCTTCGCCTCGATTATGGCCCGCAATTGGACAGCGAACTGGTTTTCAGTACTCAGATTTGGATCCGAACTCGAGGCCGGCATAATGTGGACATATCCCAGGTCGATACCGGCTTTGTACCGCGATTTCATGGGGACGGCATAGCCGTAGTGCCAGCTGAGAAAAGCTGTATCGTTGCGTTTCTCCTGGAGGTCTCCAACGCCGATTGCCAAAATGGAATAGAAGTGGTGATAAATCGACCTGACTCCAATACTGGCCGCAGCGACATTTGAGCCGAAAATCACTCCGTCCACGTCGCCTTCTTCCACGAAATTGAACATCCCCACAGGTATGCCGTCGACTTCTTTGGCGACGTTTATGAACCCCAGTTGGGCCCCCTTCACCACTCCCGCGACGTTGCCGAGGCCTATCTGAACGCCCCTGACACGATTCCCGAAGTTGCAAAGCGCCAGCTGTCCCCCCTTGACGCCCCCGTTGGCGTAGTTGAGCCCGGCGGCCATCTGGATGCCGGTGACGTCTCCGGCCACCGCGTTCGCAACCGTCGAATACTGGAAATACTTAACGTCCCCGTCGTTGAGATTGAATACCAGGTTGGCCTGGACGCCCGACATCGATCCTTCGACATAGTTGAACAGGCCGGACATTTGAAGCCCCGTGAAATCCCCGCGGATGAAGTTCACCAACCCCGCGCACTGCAGACCTGCCGCATTAGATTCCACATAGCTGGCCGCGCCGACTATTGAGGCGCCCCGCAGATCCCCTTCGATCTGGGAATAGAACCCGCACACCTGGAAACCCACCATATCTCTGTGGATGCGACTTCCAATACCCGTAAGGTCGACCCCCTTTATGGCGCCCAGCTCGCCAAAAAGGAGATTCAGCCTGAAGTAGGTCGAGATTTCACGGTTCTGATTGGTGCTAATAGGGTAGAAAAAGGAGAGGTTGACCGGGTGATTCGGGTACTCTTCCCGGGCGTACCCCGTGCCGCAGAATGCGCCCAGAACCAGTGCGCCAAGGAGCAGGGCGAGCGCTGCGGCGCCTGCAGCCCCGCGGGGCCGTGGATTGCCAAGATGATAACCCGATGTTCGTCGCTTCATGCCTCTCCCTGCCATCCGGCAGGCTTGCCGTCACTTGCACATTCGCGATATTCCCGGCAGGACTCAACCCAGCCTAACAGCAAGCCCGCGGGCTGTAAAGTTATATTTGACTAGTCCTTGCCCAAGGGTCTATAGTGGAGCACAGGAACGATACAGACAGGAGGAAACCGCCGCATGCCCAGGTCAGGATTGGTTGCCCTGATCATAGCAATTGCCGCTGTCCTCTTCTGCGCCGTGGCGGCCGATGAGGCGCAGGCGATAACCAAGCAGCAGCGCCCGGACTATATGGTCGGAGTCGGCACGGGCTTAGGCCGCGGCGATTTCAACGAGTCTGACGGAAGCACACAGGTGTACTCGGAGGGCGGCGTGGCCCTCCTACGCTTCGGGCGCAGGTTGGGCTCGAAGACAATGCTCGCCTTTGACTATACGGGGTGGATCATAGAATTCGACGAAAGCCTGGAGGAGCCGGAGTCCGCCCTCTTCTCAGACAGCGCCGAGGACTCGACCATCATCAAGACCCGCAGGAGCCAGCAGCAGATCGCGCTCAGCATTTACGTGTTCCCGGGGAATCCCAAGACGGCAACCGGCGGCATCTATCTGAGAGCCGGCTTCGGCATGAGCTGGGCGGGTTATAACGAGGTGCCCATCACGCCCGGAGCTCCACAGGGGCACGGCGACCGCACCGACGATTGGGGCTGGGGGTTGTCGGCCGAGGGCGGATACGAGTTCTGGGTATCCAAGAATTCCACGCTGGGCCTGGGCTTCTTCTACAACTATATGAGTCTTAAGGAGGCCCTCGTTGACGACGGGTGGCTCGCGGGCGGCTGTGTGAACTTCAACGTCTACTTCTAGAATGCCCCACATCACAATGCCCTCCAAGCAGCTCGTCCTGCCTGAGGTAGCACATGGGTGAGTTCTTCGCGCTCCTTGCCGCCATCATCTGGTCAAATGCCGTAATACTGCTTAAGAAGTCCGGCGAGTCCGTTTCGCCCCTGAGTCTCAACCTCTTTCGAGTGGGCGTCACGGTCCCCCTGCTCGTTCTGACCCTCATGGTAGTCCGCCAACCGGTGAGATATGAAGCGCCGCTCATCGACTACCTGATCCTGTTCGCCAGCGGCATTATCGCCATCGCCATATCCGATACCCTGTTCCACAAGAGCCTCAACATGGTCGGCGCCGGAATATCTGCTATCGTGGGATGCCTCTACTCGCCGTCGGTGGTTGTGCTTGCCTTCCTTCTAATAGGCGAGAGGTTTACGGGCCTCCAGCTCGGGGGCATGGGGCTTATCATAGCCGGAGTTGTCGTCGCGGCCGGCCACAAGCCGCCTGAGGGGACGGCTACCCGCCAGATAGTCATCGGAGTTGTCCTCGGGGCGCTTTCGCTTGTCGCCGTCGCACTGGGCATAGTGATAGCCAAACCGGTGCTCAACCGGTCCCCGGTTGTCTGGGCCACGGCCATGCGCCAGATCGGGGCGCTCGCGGCGCTCTTGCCCATAGCCCTCATCTCATCGCGGCGAAGACAGATCTTATTGGCATTCAAACCTTCCTCCACCTGGAAATACACCATTCCTGCCACCCTGCTCGGCTCCTATGTGGCGCTGATGGCGTGGATCGCCGGTATGAAGTACACGCTGGCGGGGATAGCCGCAATACTGAATCAGACCAGCACCATATTCATTCTGCTCTTCGCCACTGTGTTCCTCAAGGAAGCCGTTACACGCAGGAAAGTGGCGGCGGCGGCGCTGGCTGTCGGCGGGATACTGCTGGTGACCTATGCCTCCTGACGGGGGCTACAAATACCCGAGGCCTTCGAGCTGCTTCTTGAGTTCGGGATCCACCCGGTCCTCCCCCTCGAAGCCCATCTGTTTGAAAGATGAAAGCCACTCATCGAGAACGGCCCCGAGTCTGGCTGCCTCATCTGGCATAGTCCCGTAGAGATTCTCGGTCTCCCCGGGATCCTCCATCACATTGTAGAGCTCATCTTCTTCGCCCGGGTCATACTTCTTTATAAGCTTGAAATCCCGGGCGCGAACAGCGCGCATCTTTCTGTCCAGCCTCACTCCGTCGGCGATCATACCCTTGCCCTCCAGGAGTCCGGTACTTGCCATCGACGACGGACTCGCGAGATACTCGGCAAAAGCAAAATCGCGGGACTTCGACTTGAGAGCAGCCGGCAGAAGGCTCGTCCCTTGAAGGTGAGGCGTTATTTCAAGTTCGAGCATATTCATGATGGCGGGATAGATATCGACGCTCTGGACCTGTTCGCTCACACGCTGACCCGCATCGAATACCCCGGGCAGGCGCGCAATCAGTGGTACCTTAAGCAGTGTGTCGTACAGGCAATAACGATGGCTCATCAGGCCGTGGTCGCCCAGGTTCTGCCCGTGGTCGGAGGTTATGAACAGTGCCGTAGTGTCCCCAACGCCGAGGTCCTCGAGGAGACTTGCAATGCGGCCCACGTGATGGTCTGTATAGGCGATCTCCCCGTCATAGAGATTTCTTAGCAGGGCGAAGTCGTTCTCGGTCATTTGAACCCTGCCCTCGGCATAGGCCAGCGCGTCCTGGTTCACCTCCATGGCCCTGCCCACCTCTCCGCTGTCACGGAAGAATCTGCTCCTGTAGGGCTCCGGGGGATTGAAAAGCAGGTGGGGCTCCAGATAGTGCACAAACAGGAAGAACGGCCTGGTGTCCCCGGCCGCTTCTCTGATCCAGCGCTCAACAACTTCGGTAGTCCGCTCAGCTCCATAGTCCCGTCTCTTCCAGAAGTACCTGCCCCATACGCCGTTGAGCAGAGAAACAGGACCTGCGAGCATATTTCGCGCGCCCACTCTGCCGATCCTCCTGTCCCAGGCGACGTCAGATCGGCTCTGAACCAGCTGCCAGTTCTGGTGGAAGCGCTGGAAGCCCCGGTTAAATCTGGTTCCGCGGCTGATCCACGCGATATTGGATACGGCGAGAGTCCTGTAGCCCTCGCGGCCCAGTATCTCCGCGAGCGTTTCAAACCGACTGTCAAGGTAGGGATGTCCCCGGAAGACCCCATTGAGGCTGTTGTAGGTCCCCGTGAAGAGACATGCAACCGACGGGAGGGTCCATACGGCAGGAGATATGCAATTCTCATACAGGGTGCCCTCGCGGGCTATGCGGTCAATGCCCGGAGTCGTGTTCCGACCGTATCCATAGCATCCCATGTGGTCCGGCCGCGTGTCATCACAGAGAACGATGACAATGTTGGGTTTCAACAGTGACCTCCGCTGACGCTCCCGCCTTGAAGCAGATTGTCTCATCTGGCTGCCAGCTATGGAAGGGGAACTTCCTGCGTGTTTTGCAGCCGGGCGGGAATCCTGTTATACTCGCTCCGGTCAACTACCAGTGGACGCCAGCAAGGAGACATGTCAATGGCCAGAGAAACCGAATTCTACAAGCTTTCCGAAGAGTGGCTCAAGCGGGTCCTCGAGCACGATCCGGTGGCCGCAACCCAGCTCGGTGACCACCGGTGGGATGACAGGCTGCCGCTGAGGAGCGCAGATGCCCTCGAGGCCAGGCACGAGGAGATGGTAAAGGCGCTTGCTGATTTCAATGCGATTGACACCGCCGAGTTCGGTCCGGACGCAGAGATCGACCATACGCTGATGGTTCATCTCGCCAGGTCCTCCATACGGCAGCATGAGAAAATGGAGCTGCACAGGCGCGACCCGGGGTTCTACGTGAATGACGTCATGACGGGCGTCTTCGTTCTCATCATGAAGGAGTTCGCCCCGCTTCCCGACCGGCTGAGGCCCCTGCTGGCGCGAATGGGCGAGGTTCCACGTGTCCTGGAGGAGGCCCGGGCGAACATACACCCGGGTGATGTCCCCCGCGTATGGGCAGAAGTAGCCCTGGAGCAGGCGAAACAGGCTCCGGGGCTCTTTCTCGGCCTGCTCCCGGCACTGGCGGCCAGGGCCGCGCCGGAACTCGAAGCAGGCTTCAGGCAAACGGGACAGAAGGCAGCCGCCGCAATCCAGGCATTCGTAGAGTATCTCAAGAGTGATGTCATTCCCGAGGCGGAGGGTGACTTCGCGGCGGGACGCGATTTGTTCGACGAGCTTCTTCACGAGGACCACATGGTGGACTATGACGCCGATGAACTCCTGGACACCGGATGGCGGCTGTTCCGCCAGACCGGGGAGCAGATCGAGGCTGTCGCCCGCCAAATAGACCCCGCGAAGCCGGTCAGGGATATCCTGGAGGAAGCCAAGTCGGACCACCCCACGGCCGACGGTCTTCTCAAGGCATATGAGGACGCCATGCTCGCCGCGAAGCAATATGTGCTCGATCACGAGATCGCGACAATACCGGGCGGAGAGACGCTTAAGATCATCGAGACTCCTGTCTACCTGCGCCCGCTGCTTCCCTACGCAGCCTACATGCCGCCGGGCATTCTCGAGGAAAAACAGGACGGCCTGTTCCTCGTGACCCCCGTAGACGCTGAGGCGACCGCTCGAGAACGCGAATCCAAACTGAAGGGGCATTCGTATTCCAAGCTCCCCATCACGGCCCTG
>JASFEA010000105.1:0-10861 GCA_050125095.1 bacterium | reverse complement strand
TCGACGCGTGCCTGGCGAGGACGATCGGACGCTCGCCCATCCTTAAGTCTGTGGCCGACGTGGGGAACGACCAGGGCAGGCAGGTGAGGGTCTCCTGGCACCGTTCCAACTACGACGATGTGCTGAGTCCGGACCCCGTCACCGGATACGGCATCTGGCGCCGCATCGACGACACGGCTTTGTCCGGCGCGGCGCGGCTCCATGAAGAGGAGCTGCTGAGGCTCGGGCTTCCCCAGGGAGACTGGGATTATGTTTACAGCGTGCCCGCAAGATGCGACTCCATCTATAATTGCGTCGTGCCCACGCTCTGCGATTCTACCGCGGCCGGTATATGCTGGTCCGTTTTCTTCGTCTCGGCCATGAGCGAGGCCCCTGCCGTATACTACGACTCCCGTCCCGACAGCGGCTACTCGGTGGACAACCTCGCCCCCGGCCCTCCCGAAGGCCTGCACATGGCCTCGGCTACCGAGATCGCCTGGGAGGAGGCGCCGGAGGAGGACTTCGACTACTTCGCCGTGTACGGTTCGGATGACGGCCATTTCGGTGGGGCGGACTTCATCGGATACACTATCGACATCTATATGGACGTTGCGGGGGAGATCTACGGCTTCTATCATGTTACGGCCACGGACTTTGCCGGCAATGAGGGCGAGCCGGCGACCGTTGAGAACGACTTCGCGGGTGTCCCTGACGCAGGTGTCCCGGCGGCCTTCGCCCTGAGGCGCAATGTTCCGAACCCCTTCACCGAGTCGACCTCGATTCGCTTCGATCTTCCCGAGCGGTCGCATGTCGTGATCGAGATATTGGATGTCGGCGGAAGATTGGTGCATAAGCTTGTCGACGAGACGAGGGCGGCGGACAGGCACCATGAGACCTGGGACGGCAGAGACGTATCGGGCGCCGAGGTGGGGCCGGGCGTCTATTTCTTACGCATGAAGGCAGGCGATTTCTCCGCGACGCGAAAGGTCATGGTGTTGCGCTGAGGTTCGCGCATATGTGGCGGCGGAGTTCCCTGTTGAACTTATGGCAGGTTCGGTTGTGCCGGACTATCTTAATACGACCACCCGCCCGGTGGCTCTCGCCGCGCCGGCCTCCAGTTGAATGAAATATATACCGGGAGCCACCGGCCGCCCGGGACCGGCCCTGCTGTCCCAGGTGATGCCGGACTCGGGCGTGGCTATTCGCAGTTGCAGAAGCCGCCGGACAAGCTTGCCTGAAGTGTCCCGGACGCACAGACTGACCGGCGCGGGCCCGGCCGGAATGCGCTGTCCCAGACGAGGTCGCCGTCGAATTCCATGTACTCCCATTCAGCCCGCACGGACTCTGGCAGAATCGGGGTGAGGGCAAGCGCCAGGGAGAGTCCCGTAATCAAGGCGCCCCTCATGGCCAATCATCTCCACAAGCGGCAGAGGGTGATGTCAAAATGATGCAGCTCAAAGCAGATGCCGGTTTCGGACCTGCCGCGTCAACTATGCCATGTGCGACGTTCATCGTTAAGTGGCAAACTGAAAATAACGCTGAGCTGCCGCGGTGCCGTAGCGAATTTGTAGGACATATATAGAGAAAGAGGCCAGGCGAGCTCGGCCAGGCCCCTTCTCCCTCAACCTGGAAAGATCGAGTACCCCTTTTGCCTTCAGTCCGATTACCTTATCAGCATTGCCTTCTTGGAAAAGACATGCGACCCGGCCTGGTACCGAAGGAAATAAATACCAGAAGGCAGCGGTTCTCCCCGGTTGTTGGTTGCGTCCCACTTTATCTCGTAATGATCGGGCTCGTGCACGCCGTCTATGAGCGTGCATATCTCGCGGCCCTGAACGTCATAAGCGCATATCCTGACACGTTCCCTGCTCGCGACCGAATAGGATATCACCGTCGAGGAGGAGAACGGGTTGGGTACGTTGTGATTCATGGCGAAGACAAGCGTCTGGTCGGGCCTGTCGACGGGTACGCCGGAAGTTACAGCGACGCCCACCGCCTCCTGGGCCATCGTGAACGGCGCCGCCTTGCCCTGGGCAACCCAGGCGTCATAGAGGTTCTGGCCAGTCTGGTTGGTGTAGTTGGCGTCCCTCAGGAACTCGACGTATTCCCTGGAGGTGGACTGGTAATAGAGGGTCACTATCACGCTCTCGACCTCGGCCGGCATGTAATACTCGGTGTCGTCCCAGTACTGCCCGTCCTCATACGAGCAGTGCACAGGCGGGGACTGTATGGCCTCGAAGCCGGCGTTGGTGAAACCGCGCGGCGGTATGCGATTGTCGTGATATACGGTGTCGCTCAGCACGAAGTGGAAAGACGGGCCCGGCGGCATCCCCAGGGCCGAGGCCAGCCCGGGGCTGAATCCCGGATGCACCTCGTAGATCTTGGCCGTAGGGTCTTCGACGTCGAGCTCGGCGGTTGCGAAGTCGTATGCGGCTGATTCATAGATAAGCGAGTCGGCCGCGTTGAGCCCCTTCACGTTGAGCCATACTCTGCGTCCCTCGGGATACCCGGAGGGCAGCTTGTGGCCCGTCTCATTGGTAACGCGCACCGTCACGCCGAAGTCCTCGGGCGTTACATCCAGGGTCGCCGCGAGTCCCAGCATCTGTTCTGCCCGTGCCTTGGCCGCCTGCAGCTGGGCGACGTCGACCTCGTCGGGATAGAAGTTCTGGATAATGTCGACGACGAAGATGTTGCCGCCCATCATGTCATGAAGCGGCAGGTCGTCTCTTGTCGGCGCGCCTGACTCGCTGCAGCCCTTGCCCGTGACGTCGCGCATGTGGCAGTCCTGGCATGTACTTACCATGCCGTCCGGCTTGTTTCCGGCGAACTGCGGAGCGTACACCCCCGAGGCCGCGTATTCGCTTGCCGACCACTCGCTGTATGTCCTCTCCACCGGGAACATGTTGCGTACGTACATATCGGGATGCGGAGCGTCGAACGCGCTGGGCACGTAATCGCCCGGTGCCGGCTGGAGGAAAACCGGATTGCTGACGTCATGGCACGTGCCGCAAAGGTCCGCCGAGCGGTGAAACGGCGATTCCACGAAGGCGTGGCTCGCCTCGGCGTCAGAGTACGGCCCTCTCATGATGGGGTTGAAGTCGTTTATGAACTGCCCGTTGCCGTACTGAAGCGGCAGCGGGTCGACCGTGGCCAGGGCGGCAACGTCAATGGCCGGGCTCACGCCGGCGACGTAATCGAAGTCCACCATGCGGTGGCAGAAGTCGCAGTGCACGCCGTGCCGGTCCTTGGCGTTTAGAAGGCCGCCGCTGGTATCGACCGAGCGCCCTTCCTGCCAGCCGCCCGGCGAGTGGCAGCGAATGCACACATCGCCCGCGGACGGCGCGTCCTGTTCGGCGATAGCCATGCATGCGAAGAAGAAGGGATCGCGCGCCGCCTGGGCCATCATGGAGCCGCGCCATACGAACCACGGCTCGACGTCCTCGTCGAAGTTGCCGTGACACGTAGCGCAGGAATGATCGGGGTCATCCAGTATGGCGCCCTCCAGGGGCTGCGTTCCCGTCATGTCGATATCTCTTAAGGTGGTCGGTACTATCCCCGCCTCCGTGGAGATGATGGTGAAATCGGCGTCGCTGTCGTCATAGCCGGGATTGCCGGAGCCGTCAACGGCCTCGACCCGGATGCGGCTCGCGGCTCCAGGCCTGTGGGGCACAAACCAGGAGAAGCCGGTGCCGGGCGCCGCTTTCTTGACGACGATCTTGAAGGTGGCGCCGCTGTCTTCCGAGAGGTAGATGTTTACGTAGGCGACGCCTCCCTCATCGGTCGCGCTGTAGGAAATCGGATAGTAGGTGTTGGCTATCAGATTCTCGCCGCCGTTCGGGGAACTCACCGTGACGACCGGCGGGATCGAATCCGTTGCTCCCGCCGGTGTCAGGTATGGGCCGACCTCCGAAGTGTCGACATTGACCGCGTTTCCGTAATTCGCGGCCGAGAGCCCCGGGAAAGTTGGCGTATTGTCCCAGTTTATGACGTCTGTAATCTCGATGAGGTTGATAAAACCGTCCCCGTCCGAGTCGACGTTCTCAATGGCGAGTATCGCGTCAAGGTTGGAGAGCCCGTTCCCCAGCCCCACCTCGACTCCGAGACCGTAGGCGTTCCTGGGTCCGCCGCCGTCGAAATCGAAGTGGCACACACCGCAGTGGCCGGCATTGCTCGGGAGGTCATCCAGGTGCGTGTTTTCGGCTACAGTGTATTGGTCGAAGAAGGTTCTCCGGATGGGATTCCGGGCCCGGGCTGAACTGACCGTGAGCATGAGGACTGACAGGACGGTGACAAGAGCAACAGCTGCTTTATTCCTTTTCATTCACATCCCCTCCTGGGTACAATTACCCCTTGAAGCGCCCCTGGGTATAAACCGATAGTCGTCTGGTAGGCCTGGCCTCTTAACAGAGCCCGCTGTACATCCCGATTAACTCAATCTTAACACATGCAGAGCCCCAATATCAAGGAAATAGGGGAACATGTTACATAAAAGCCAGCAAGGTGGGGCCCTTTTAAGGCCCGTCGGTGTCGGCCTGCAGCGATTGCGGTGGTTGAAACCGGGCCCCTGTGCGTATAGAATGTCAGGCATCGTGAAAAATAATAAGAGGGCGGGGACAGCCTGGCACAAAGTGATCGTCGGGGTCGTATCGGCCGTGGGGATCGGGGCCTATGCATCGGTTATCGTCTCCATGATGGCGCGGGACCTCCTCGACATAGGCGATGTGAGAATCGCGGCGACAGGCTTCGCGTCGGGGGCCCTCTTCTGGATGATATTCAGGAAGAAGCTGGGTTTCTTCGGCGTGTTCGAGCACGAGTTCGCGCATCTCGTAATGGGGCTTCTTATGTTCCAGAAACCCGAGGCTTTCTTCGCCACCGCGACCAGGGGCCACGTGCGGGTCGGGGGCAAGAACTTTCTCGTGGACCTCGCCCCTTATTACTTCCCCACCTTCTCCGTCATATTGCTTCTGGTATTCCCCCTTCTTAAGGAGTCGGCATACCCGGTTTATTTCGCCGTGCTGGGTTTCATAACGGGCTACCACCTGGTGTCGAAGATCATCGACTTCAAGTTCTACCAGGGTGATATCAAGGTAAGCGGCAGGGCCTTCTCGCTTTTCTTCTGCCTGTTCGCGAGCCTGCTTGCGTTCGGTTTCATCTTCGCTTTCGTCGTGGGCGGCTACCGGGGCGGCTGGGAGTTTGTGAAGGCGGGGGTTCCCGAAGCGGGCCGCCTGCTCTCGCTCGGATACGAGTACCTGCGCGACTTCTGGGAGTTCGCGACGGCCAGGCCCGCCGAAGTCCCGGCTGAATAGCGCTGCTCTGTATCAGGCGGGATTCCTCTTGAGCCGTGGCCTGATGAAGGTGTAGGCCAGGGCAATCAGTCCGGCGAGCGTTATCAACATGCCGATGATAACCATGAGCTTGTAGCCGGCGTCGTCTCGCGTGATAAGGCCGGGCACGGGCGGTTCGACCTTAAGCTGCGTTACGCGCTCGAGGCGGGATACCGACCACAGGAAGGAGTGGTCGAGGAACCCGAGCGCCATTGCGGCAAGCACCGCGATCCCGAGAACCCAGGCCTTGAGGCTCATTCCCACCCTCCTGAGAACCCGGGATATCCTGAACGAGGCGAGCAGGGCCAGGGCGAGTACGGGAAGCACCACGAACCTCGTCGCGACGCGCTCACCCCTTAAGAGGGGAATAGGGAGCCTGGTCAGGAATGCGTGGAAGTAGCTTATTGAGAAAAGCACCATGAGGAGTATGGGAAGATCGAGGGCCCCGTATCTGACGTCCCTGAGGTCGTCGCTGCGAGAGAACCTGAGGACAATGCCGAAGTAGACGAGAAGCGCGAGCCCGATGAGTCCCACGTATATGTCGAGTTCCCACCAGCCCGCGTTGCCCCAGAAGCGAAGGCGCTCGGGCGACTCCACCCTTATCGTAATGAGGGCGTCGATGAGGTCGCGGAAAGTCGGGTAGGACCATATGAACTTCTCGTGGCGGCCGAGAAGCGTGTAGGCCGCGGGTATGAGCTTGAAGGCCGAAAGCAAGGCGCTTCCGACTATGGCCGCGAGCACGGCCCTTGAGTACTTCCAGTTGAAGATTAAGAGGAAGACCAGAAACATGAGGCACCATGTATAGAGGTGGAACGAGCCTTTGAGCATCATGGCGAAGAGTATGAAGGCGACCTTCAGCGACGTCTTAAATGTGGCTTTGCCCTCGAGCATCTCCAGTAGGAAGAGGAAGAGAAACGGCAGAAGGAAGTAGCCGCTCCAGGCCGTATGGCCTACTGCGAGATGCGCCACGATGTGGCCATTGAAGTTGAATATTAGAAAGAAGAAGGTGAAGGCGGGAACGGACAGGTTGTACTTCCTCATGAGCAGAATCGATCCCAGGAATCCGAGGGCGTAGAGGATGAGAAGGTCCAGCATGATGAACCTGCCCACGCTCATCGCCGGCAGCACGAGCACCCAGGGCATGAAGTTGGTGTCGGGGATGGACATGAACCTGTCGGTCTGGTGAAAACGCATCGACATGTGAAAGGGTATGCTGCCCGTGTTGGCGGCCTGTCTCAGCACCGAGTAGTAGATATGCTCCTGCCCCCAGTCGTGGATCCTGAAGGTCACATCGCCGAAGTTTACGAACCAGGCCCAGTGGAAGGCGCCTATTGCGAAAAGGACTATGAGCGCGATTATGGTTGCGGGCTTAAGCAGCGCCCTGTAGCGCGAGCCCGGGAGGGCGCCACCTGCATTTTCAGCGTTCATCCTGTCCCGCCGTCTAAGGGTTCATGTTCGCCGGCCGGGTTCAATAATAGGGAATCGCGGCCGAAACTCAAGGCCAAAGCGGGCGAAGTGGCCAAAGTGGCGGCGGCGGTCTTGGCGGCCGTGGCGACCTCGGCTGGCTCAGCAGGGCCTGCGGGCCACGACCCAGACCCGTCCGCTTTCCGGCTGGGGCTCCGACATGGTCGCGGGGTTGTCCCAGGTGGCCGCCACTTCAAAACCGCAGCCCCTGAGACCCGAGCGTATCTCTTCCAGGGAGTAGCCGCGCTCCTCATGTGTCTCGTCGACGCGTATGAATGTGTCGTCTGTCTTTATGAAACCCGTGATGCTCATAGTGGCAATATTGGTTTCGAAGTCGTATGCCTTGCGGTGGATTTCGAAGAACTCCTCATTGTCCTGGCAGACCTCGCAGGGCTGTCGCTGCCATATGACGCCCAGGCCATAGACCGTGTTCATGTCGAATATGAACAGGCCGCCCGGGTTCAGGGCCCTGTGAACGCCCGAGTAGCATGCCTTGAGATCCTCCATCTTGAGCAGGTAGTTGAGGCTGTCGTACCAGGAGGTCACCAGGTCGTACCCCGATTCCACCGAGAGCGCCCGCATGTCCTGCTTCAAGAAGATCATGTCGTGGCCGGCGCGAGCGGCTTTTTCGCGGGCGAGCTTCAGCATTTCCTCGGAATTGTCCACGCCGGTCACGGCGTAGCCGCGCCCGGCCAGGGCGACCGCGAAGCTCCCCTCGCCGCAGGCCAGGTCGAGGACGGTCCGCGGCCGGGCCTTGAACTTCTTTAAGATGGGAGGCAGAAGCGTCGCCATGCGTTCGCTGAAGCGAGGGTAGTCTCCCTTCATGTAAAGATAGGCGAAATCCCGGTAGACATTCATATTTCCTACCTCTCAATGCCGGTCTGGCGGATCGCGTTTCTGAGGACCTCGGCCGAGTGCTTCAGGGCTTTCTCCTCAGGGCCGCTTAGCTTGATTTCAAGGACTTTCTCGACACCCTTGCGGTTGACTATCGCCGGCATGCTCAAGTAAAGGTCCGCCATTCCCAGGTAACCCTGCATCAGCGAGGAAACCGGGAGAATGGAGTTTTCGTCGTTCAGAATGGCTCGAGTGATCCGGACTAGCGCCAGCCCGATGCCGTAAGACGTTTCTCCCTTTCTCTCGATTATGTCGTATGCGGAGTCCCGGACCTCGACGAATACTCTCTCCAGCTCTTCCTCGCGCGCGCAGGCTTTGAAACGGTCGCATATCGGGCAGTAGTCGCCGAGCAGAAGTCCGCCGATCATTACGCGGCTCCAGATGGCAACTTCGCTGTCGCCGTGCTCGCCAAGTACGTAGGCATGCACGTTGCGGGAGTCCACCATGCAGTGTCTGCCGAGCAGATATCGAAATCTGGCCGTGTCGAGCACCGTACCTGATCCCACTATCTCGTGGGCCGGCTTCGAGGACAGCCTGTGGGCGGCGTAAGAGAGTGCGTCCACCGGATTTGTGACCACAAGGTAGACAGCCGCGGGCGCATGTCTCTCTATCTCGGGGATTATCTTCCTGTAAAGTTCTACGTTTGCCTTGATGAGATCGAGGCGCGACTGGCCGGGCTTCTGACCGGCGCCGGCGGTGATTACCACGAGGTCGGATCCCCTGATGTCCGCGTAGTCGCCAGCCGTCACCTTCACCGGCCTTATGTAGGGGGCCCCGTGCGACAGGTCCATTACCTCGCCTTCGAGCCTGTCCCGGGCGACATCGACCAGGACTATCTCGCGGGCCGTGTTCTCTATCATGAGAGCGTAGGCGTATCTCACGCCCACGTTGCCCGCGCCGATGATGGATACCTTACGTGCAGTATCAGGCATGGACGATTCTCCGTGGGGTCCGCTTAGAGTCTATATCAGCGGGGTGGGCATGTCGAGGCGATTGTGCAAAACAGGGGTCAGGTCTGAAAATGCACTGTGCATTTTCAGACCTGACCCCAATAAAGATATTACATAGTTTTCTTGACTTCGTTGAGCTTGAGGTAGTGCCGGCGCTCCTCTTCGACGAGCTTGTCGATCTCCTTGCGCTGCGGGCCCTCGGGCACGAGGTTGCGCATCTCGAGATAATAGAGAATCGACTGCAGCTCCTTCTCGATGGCGAACTCCAGCGCGTCGGCCACGGTGTCGATGCCCTTCATCTCTTTCTCGAACTCCTCTTCGGAGAAGACCAGGTTCTCCGAGTAGGCCGTGAGATACTGGCAGTACTCGCCCGGGTACTTCTCCGGCGGCTCATAATGATCTATCTTCGATAGCAGGCCGTCGATGGTCTTGCGGTGTACGACTTCCTCATCCGCAAGGTCTCCGAACATCTTCTTGATCTTGGGGTCATCGCAGATCGTCACGGCGTGGCGGTAGAACTTCTCGCCGTGCTTTTCTATCTGTATGGCGATTTCGAATATCTCGCTTGCGTTGAAACCCGTTGCCATGGCAATCCTCCTTTAAGAGATAAGGTTGGCTTCCTTGTGTTTCTTGAGTATCTCGTCTGCGAGGTCCTCAAGCGCTTTGAGGGCCTCGTCGTCCGGATAACCTTTTACTATAACCGTGGGCAGCATTTCAACCTTCAGGTTGGTGATCATCGCCGACAGCGTCTCCACCATCCTCGATCCCCAGCCGTACGACCCGATTATGCCTAAGAAACGCGTCTTGGGCCTGAGCGCATTGGCCAGATAGGTTATGTTGACCGCGGCCGGATGCGGGCCGACGAGCACTGTGGATGCAGCCACGACTATGGTGGCCGCGTCAACCAACGCCATGGCCACATCGCCGGGGTCGGTTACGACGAGGTTGTAGGGCTTGACGTGTATGCCGCGCTCCACGAGCTTATCGGTCAGGTGGTGCACCATTCTCTCGGTGCTGCCGTGCATGGACACCCAGGGGATGAGCACTTCGTTCTTGACGTCATCCGACGACCACCTGCGGTAGGCGTCCATTATGAGGTGCGGATTCATATGGATCGGGCCGTGGCTCGGCCCGACGATCTCTATCTCATAGTCCTTGAGCCGGTCCAGGTGCTTAATCACATTGTTCCTGAACGGCATCATTATCTCGGCGAAGTACCTCTTGGCGCTGGCGTAGAACTCCTTGATGTCCTCGGCCAGCACCCGGGTTGTGGCGATATGCGACCCCAGGAAATCGCAGGAGAACAGGATCTTGTCTTCCTTAAGGTAGGTGAACTGGGTTTCGGGCCAGTGCACCCAGGGCGCGACAATGAATTCGAGCGTCTTGTCGCCCAGTGAGAGAGTCTCCCCGTCCTTTACGACGATAAAGCTCTCCTCGTCGAGGCCCAGGTGGTCTTTTGAAAGCTGAAGGCACTTGGCATTGGTAACCACCTTGGCTTCGGGGTTCCGGAGAAGCATGGCCTGGATGGAGCCGGAGTGATCCTGCTCTGTGTGATTCGTGATGATGTAGTCGATTTTCTCGACGCCGAGGTTTTCGAGGTTCACCAGGAACTCTTGAAGTTTCATGGGCTCTACGGTGTCGATGAGCGCGGTCTTCTCGCTGCCCCTTATTATGTATGAGTTGTAGCTCGTCCCCTCGGGCAGGGGAATCAGCGAATCGAAGAGCCTGCGGTCCCAGTCCATGACGCCGACGTAGTGTACGTTCGGCCTGATCTCCACTACCATTCTACTCCCTCCCCTGCGTGTCTGGAGCAACTATATGTCTGAAGCAGTGCCGTGACTTCAGACCAACCAGTCTGATTTGAACCCGCACGCGCGCCGGCGGCAGGGTCTCAATCGGTTTGCGTTCGTACCTGCTGCGCTACTCCTGCGGGCTGAACTGGTCCTTGCCCGCGCCGCAGACCGGGCACACCCAGTCGTCAGGCAGGTCCTGAAAAGCCGTCCCCGGTTCGATACCCGAGTCGGCGTCGCCCTTCCCGGGGTCATAAATGTAACCGCATACCTGGCATACATACTTCTTCATTCCGCTACCCTCCGTGGCCGGCTTGGCTTCGCTGCCGGGCTCGGCTTCGCCGGCCTCCTTGGCTTCGGCGCCCCCGCCAGAGGACGCCTCTCCCTTTATGTAAGTCGCCGCTCTTTCCGGCGTCTTGCCCTTCTTTACCTGGTGGTAATAGGCGTAGGTCATGGGTTC
>JASFEA010000104.1:0-11060 GCA_050125095.1 bacterium | reverse complement strand
CTTCATGAAGCAAATGCTGGACTGGCGGTCTGCCGCCCGCCTGTCCTGTCACGGCCGTACTCGCTGTGAAACCGGGGTTGATCATCTCTCTTCGCTCACTCCGTCAGCATAAGGCTCAGTCTCGCGGCCTTATCAGGCTCCAGTGCCGCAAGGACCCTCGCCGAGTTTCTCGGGTTCATCATCGAAAGGATCTCAACCGCATCCTTGTCGCTCATGCTTTTCACTATGGCCGCCACGCTGCTTGCGTTCATCTGGTCATATACCTTGGCTATCTGCTTAACTCTCTGCAGCCGTTCAGCGTCGATGGGATCCTTGATGACCAGTGGCTTCCCGGCTACGCTCGGAGGCACCTCTTCAACCGTATCCTTGAGGGGCTCGCTTTCCGATTCGTCCTGCTCGGGCTCTTCCGGAGGCGGCGCGGGCTGCTCCGCGGCCGGCTGGGGAGCAGGCTCCGCCAGGGCCGCCTGTACCTGTCCTTCACTGTTCCCATCGCTGAGCTGCCTTACCACCGCATCACCCGGTATCTCGACGACAATCGGTTGCGCGGGTATCAAACCGGCGAGATACATGAACAGAACCAGGAAACCCGCAAAAGGCACCACCACGATGAGAATCACATCGAGCGGGACTTTGACTTTCTCTAGCAGCTTCATGGCTTATCTTCCTCTTTCCATTGAAGACCTTTTTCAGACCTGAGCGTGTGAAACCTGCCCGCCGTCTCGTCCATGTTTACCTGCTCCACCCTGCGTGCAGCCAGGAGATAGCGGGCCTTCATTTTCTCCCGGAGGTTCTCAAGCGCCTTCTTCTCCCGGGAGCTCTCAAGAAGCAGCTCGCGCTTGTTCTCTACCGCCTCACGCGAGCGCTCGACCGCGCCGGCGCTTTCCGCTATTTCATCAGTGAGTTTTTCCAGATATGCGTAGTAAACGAGCATCTCGGCTATGTTCACTCCGCCGAGTTCGGTTTTATTTCCGACCGCCTCGACACAGTCGCGCTTCTCATTGCTCAAGCTGAGAAGGCACTCTTCTTTCTGCATGAGGTCCTTCTTGGCGCTGGCGAGGGCTATCTTGCGCTCGTCCTCTTTCTTCTTCTTCAGCCCCACAACCGATTCGAGCCTGAACTTGAAAGCGCACATAAGGTCCTCTATCCCTGAAGCTCGATGAGCTTCTGAATGGTCTCGTCGAAGTCAGATGATTCATCGAGTCCCTGCCTGAGAAACTCGTTGATCACCGGCATCTTCTCTATTGCCATGTCGATCTTGGGATTGCTGCCTTTGACATATGCCCCGATATTGATGAGGTCTTCGTTTTCCCTGTAGATCGCCAGGATCTCGCGCAGGTTGTTGGCCGCCGCCCGGTGCTCCGGCGACACGACATCGATCATGAGCCTGCTCACGCTGTCTAAAACGTCGACGGCCGGGTAGTGGTTCTGGTGTGCGAGCTTCCTTGAGAGCACTATGTGTCCGTCGAGGATCGAACGCACTGCGTCGGCTATGGGCTCGGTCATGTCGTCTCCTTCGACGAGCACCGCATAGAGCCCGGTTATGCTGCCGACTTCCGCCGTTCCCGACCGCTCCAGAAGCCGGGGCAACATGGCGAACACCGAAGGCGTGTAACCCTTAGAGGTCGGCGGCTCGCCGATCGCGAGGCCTATCTCGCGCTGGCTCATGGCCACCCGTGTCACCGAGTCCATCATGAACATCACGTCCAGGCCCAGGTCCCTGAAGTACTCGGCTATGGACGTGGCCGTCATCGCGCCCTTGACGCGGATAAGAGAAGCCTGGTCTGAGGTCACGGTAACGACCACCGATTTCTTCAGGCCCTCTTCCTTTAGGTCCTTATCGAGGAAGTCCCTGACCTCCCTGCCTCTCTCCCCTATCAGGGCGATGACGTTGACATCGGCCGCCGAATTTCTGGCCACCATGCCCAGGAGGACGCTCTTCCCGACCCCGCTTCCGGAGAAGATACCGACCCTCTGGCCCCTGCCGCAGGTCAACATCGAGTCTATGGACCTGATTCCGGTGGCGAGGGGGGCCGAGATTCTCTTGCGCTTGAGCGGATGCGGCGCCCGCTGGGAGACCATACGTGACCCGCTTGTCTGTATGGGTCCCTTGCCGTCTATGGGCTGTCCGAGACCGTTGATAACTCTCCCCAGGAGCTCGTGGCCGACGCCGATCGTGAACTGCTCGCGCGCAGCTATCACGCGACAGCCAGGTGAGATCCCGGATATTTCGCCCAGGGGCATGAGAAGCACCTTATTGTCCCTGAAACCGACAACTTCGCAGCGCACGGACTTCGATTCAGAGTCATTCTCGATAAGGCAGGTCTCACCGATAGACACCGTAGGCCCGTCGGACTCGATGACGAGCCCGATCACCTGCCTGACGCACCCGCTCAGCGTGACCGGGTCAACCGAAGATATGACGGCGCTGTATTTCTCGACATCAACCGGCATGAACAGCCTCCACCAGGGCCTTCTCTATCATTTCAACCTGCCTGTCGAGCTGGGCTTCCACAGAGCCCGAGTTGCCCTCGATCAGACATCCGCCTCGCTTGATTCGCATGTCCTCGACTATTTCGACACTGGAACCCGCCCCTGCGGCCTCGGCCCAATCGTCGCTGTGCGCCCTGAGCGCCTCCGCATCGGCCGGGTTAACCCTAATCGTCACGCTGTGCTTGTCCGCGAGGTGTCCAAGCGCGTTCCGCACTATATCCAGTACTGCGGTCTCATTGACTTCAGCCATCCTGGTGACTATGCGCCTGGCGATTTCGCAGCTCAGCTTCACCACTGCCTCCTCCGACTCGGTGAGCAGCCTCTTCTTCTGGACGAGGAGGTCGTCTACCATTGAGGTGAAGTTGCTTGCTTCCTCCCGCACCCTGGCTTCCATCTCGGCCTTGCACGAGGCATAGCCCTGCCTGCGCCCCTCCTCGAACACTCGGTTCCTTTCCTCCTCCGCCTTGTCTATCCCGTTGGCTCCGTTCTCATCCTCATAACAGCCGGCGCCCATTATGCCCTCGTCGCGCTCAGGCGAAACGGGGTAGGGCTCTTTGCCGATCTCGGCCCTTCGTATGAGCCTAGACAACAGTGTCACCGGAGCCTCCTCCACGGCCTGGAATGATGATCTCGTTGGCTTCCTCCAGGCTCCTTATGACTTCAATGATCCTCAGCTGTGCGGCTTCCACCTCGCTCAGCCGCTTCGGACCCATGTATTCGATCTCTTCCTGAATCATCTCAGCGGCGCGCTCGGAGACATTGTCCAGAATCTTCTTCTTTATCTCCTCGTCCGAGGCCTTGAGGGCCAGTGCCAGGTCGTTGGTGTCCACCTCTCGCAGAACTCTCTGCACGGCTCTGTCGTCGAGCTTGAGGATGTCATCAAAAACGAACAGGAGCTGCTTGACCTGGTTTGCGATCTCCGGACTGTCATCAGAGATGGCGTCTAAGACTTCCTTCTCCGTAGACCTGTCCGCGACATTCAGGATGTCGGCCAGGACCTTGACACCGCTCGTAGCTGAGACGTCCTCTCCCTTGCCGAGACCCTCGAGCTGGCTGGCCAGAATCTGCTCGACCTCCGCGGCGGCGTCAGGCGAAACGTTACCAAGCGTCGCTATGCGCCGGGCCGCCTCGATACGCTGTTCTTCTGGAAGTGCGGCGAGCAGTTTCGCAGCCGCCTGCGACTCGAGATGGGCGACTATAAGAGCTATGGTCTGCGGATGCTCCCCTTTGAGGAACTCCACCACGGTGCCGGAATCCATCTCCTCGATCTGTCTGAGTGCGCCGCTAGCCTTCCGCGTCTTCATCTTGCCGACGATCTCCGAGGCCTTGGGTTTCCCGAGGGCGACCTCGAGCATTTCCTCTGCCTTGCCGACCCCACCGGCCCCGCCGGTCGCGGCCGAGCCCAGGGCTCCCGCCATTTCCTTCAGGACCCGGTCCTTGACGTTCTGGGGCACCATGCCTATCGAGGCTATTTCATTGGCAAGCGCCTCGATCTCCCGCTCACCCAGGTTCTTTATGACTTCCGCGGAGGCCTCACTTCCCAGCGACAGAAGGAAAATGGCCGCTTTCCTCTTACCGTTGATCTGATCCCAGTTGGCCGGCTCAGCCACGGTTTATTCCCCCTCTTCCATCATTGATTTTATGAGTGACGCGGTTTCCTTCGGATTCTCCACGGCGTAGTTCAGGCCGGCACCCACCGCGACCGGTGCAGGAGCTCTGCCCGCCTTCTCGTCGCCTTGCTGCGGGACCGGCACCTGGTGCTGCATGCGCGGGGCGGCCTGCGGAAGGGCCTTTGACGCCTGTTCAATGACCCGTGCCGCTTTCTTCACGAGCCTGATGATCATGAAGATCGCAAAGAATATCGCCGCGGCATACAGCCCCTTCTTGGCGATAGACATGTAAAACTGCATCTTCATGAACTTCTCCATGCCTCTCTCCTGCTCCTCCAGGTATGTCCTGTCGAATGCAATGGTCGCGATTTCGAAGTAGTCGCCCCTCGTGTCGTCGACTCCCACGGCGCTGCGAACGATACCGGCGAGCGTCTGAAGCTCGCTGGCCGGTCTCTGTACGAAGTTCCTGGTGACTTCACCGTACTGGTTTGTGGTCTCTTCGTATTTCCCGTCCACCATCACGGCGACGGACAGCTTCTCGATATTGCCGACTTCATTGGCTATGCTCTCGACCGTTCGACCCATTTCGAAATTGGTAACTGACGTCTCGCTGCGGTCACCGCTCTCGCCGGCGGTCGTCTCGATTCTCTCTTCGCTCCTCACGACGGCGGTCTCGGGATCGAACCGCTCGGTGCTGCTCTCGATGCGCCGGAAATTGAGGACGGCCGATACCCTGACCACGGACCTGCCCGGGCCGAGCACCTCGTCCAGCAGTGTCTGCGCCTTGTTCTCCAGGTAGGACTCGACCGACTGGGCCAGCTCCAGCTGGTTTCCGGGGTCGCCGTCGTCCCCGGGGAATCCCCTCGACATCATCGTGCCGCGTGAGTCGAGTATGGTCACCCTGCCGGGTTCGAGGCCCTCAACGCTGCTGGCTACGAGGTAGGCTATACCCTCTATCTGCCTGTTGGTCAGGGTTCTCGCGGGATTGACCTTGAGGACGACCGAAGCCGTCGCCGGCTGCTCGTCCTCCTTAAAGAGCGGGCGCTCCGGCATGACTATGTGCACCCTGACGCCGTCGACTTCCTGCATCTGGGATATGGTCTTGGCGAGTTCGCCCTCGAGCGCCCTGCGGTAATTCACTTTCTGCAGGAAGTCCGTCATCCCGAACAGGTTGCCGTCGAATATCTCGAAGCCCACCGTGCCGCTCCTCGGGAAACCCTCGCTGGCGAGGCCGATCCTGGCCGAGTAGACCTGGCTCGAGGGAACCTGAATGCTGCTGCCCCCGCCCGCAATCCTGTAAGGTATGCTCTTCGAGTCGAGCTCCTGCACAATGAGGCCGGCTTCCTCGGGACTCAAACCCGAGTAGAGCGTCGAGTAGCCCGCCCTTGAAGCAATGATGCCGCCCACCACGATGACGACGACCACCGCCGCCACCGTGCCCACGATCATCATTCGCTGGCTGGGTGTCAGGTTGGTCCACATATTCCCTAGCTTCGAATTCCCTGCTGTGTCCGCCATGTCGCCTCCTGCGCCACGGTCACTGTGGCCGCCTACATCGAGATCTTGGATAACTCGTTATACGCGTTTATAAGTCCGTTCCTAACCTCAACCAGGAGCCCGATGGCCATGTTGGCCTTGTTGACCGCCAGCACGACATCGTGAACGTCCTGGATATTTCCTAGAGCGAAGTCATTTATCGCGGCAGTGGCCTCATGGTCAGCCTGCACGGCATCCTTGATGACGTCCTTTACCATTCCGCCGAAGGAACCCTGTTCCCCTCCCCGGGGTCTGGGCTTGGGTAGCTCCTCGGGCATCTTGAATATGCGCGTCGAAGGATCTATGCCGTTCACTTTCATCCCGCTCATCTGCTTCCTCCTCGCTACATCTCGAGCGCTTTCTTAACCATGCTCTTAAGGGTCGACATCGCGGCGATGTTCGCCTCATACGCCCTTGAGGCCGTCATCATGTCCACCATCTCTTCGACAGGGTTGATGTCCGGGTAGGCGACATAGCCGCTGCTGTCAGCGTCCGGATGGTGAGGGTCATATACTACCTTCACGCGCGCGGGCGAATCCTCCAGAGTCCGCACATCCATCTCGGGCACCTCCACGGTTTCCGCACCTGTGATGCCGGCTCTCGCGCCGCTCATATGTGTGGGCGAAGTGGTGGCGAGTCTGAGCGAGGTGCGGAAGTTCCTCGAGGGCACCCTGGTCTCGGCTGTGATCTCTTTGATCACAACAGATTTCCTGCGATAGGGCCCGCCATCCTGGGTGCGCGTGGTCTCGGCGTTCGCGATATTATTAGCTATCGCTTCCATTCTCCTGCGCTGGGCCGACAGCCCGCTTCCTATGGTCTTCATTACATTGAAGAGCATCTTTGACATTGCGCTATCCCCTCACTTAGAACTGCCCCGTTATGGCGGTTCTCAGAGTCTGCGTGCGCTTGGCCATCAGCTTGGCCGCAGTGGCATAAGCCAGCTCGGCGTCCGCCAGCTCGGCGACGGTCTCTTCGAGTCTGATCTCGGGGTTGTCGATGGCTTCCTCATCCACAACCTCGGTGTAACCCCGGGTCGCCGCCGCTTCGCGCTGCGAGGTGAGATGGCTCTCATGCGTCTTCAGCATCTTGACCTTCCCGGAAGCGCGATTGAGCTCCTCGGAGAACTCGACTTTCTTGGGTTCATATCCATCCGTGGTCACGTTGCTCAGGTTCTTGACGGCAACCCTCTGGCGGGCGGCGGTCTGGTCCAGTACTCGCTTGAGCCTGGCAGCCGCTCCGTCAGTTGTGATTCCCACGTTTTCCATATTCGCCTCCTGTATATACCAACCGGCAAGTTCCCCACTTCGCAATTTCCGAGCCAGAGTCGGCCCGATCGTCCGGGAAGACGTAACCCGCTATATCAGCGGGGATTACGGCCTCACGGCGTGAGGACCGGCTCCCTCTCCGGGACGCCGGTCAAGGAGCTTTTTTCCGCCCTGGAAGAAATTCCTTCCTCCTTGTATTGCTTGAGTTTGTTCCGGAGAGTCCTCGTAGTGATCCCGAGCTTGCCGGCGGCGATAGTCCTGTTCCAGCCCACCGACTCGAGGGTCTTTAAGACGAGCACCTTCTCCATCTCTCTCAAGCTGACGCCGGGGTCGAGGCTCATTGAGCCCTTGCGGGACGCGCTCGCCGGCGGCACTATTTCATCCTTGGTGATGAGCGGGCCCTTCCCGATTATGAGAGCCCGCTCGATACAGTTCTCCAGCTCACGCACATTCCCTGGCCAGTCATGCGCCATGAGCATCTCAAGGGCCCCGTCTTCGATTCCGTACACCCTGTTCCGCGCAATGGGCCTGTACTTCTCGATGAAATGGTTGACGAGCTCGGGGACGTCCTCCTTGCGCTGCCTGAGCGAGGGCAGGTCAATCGGGAATACGCTCAGGCGGTAATATAGATCTTCCCTGAACCGGCCCGACTCCATCTCGGCCTTGAGGTCCTTGTTTGTTGTGGCAATGATCCGCACGTTGGCTTTCTGTATGCGGTCACCGCCGACCCTCTCGAATTCCTTTTCCTGCAGAACACGCAGCACCTTCGCCTGCATCTGCATTCCTATCTCACCGATCTCGTCTAAGAGCATGGTGCCGGAGTCGGCGAGTTCAAACTTCCCCATCTTCTTGCGAAGCGCCCCGGTGAACGCGCCCTTCTCATGACCGAAGAGCTCGCTCTCCATGAGGCCGTCGGGGAGCGCCGCGCAATTGAGTCTTACGAAAGGCCTGTCGGCCCGCTTGCTCAGGCGCTGTATCTCGCGGGCGACGAGCTCCTTGCCCGTGCCCGTCTCGCCCGTTATGAGAACCGTGGAGTTGGTGGGAGCGACGACGCTCACGAGGTCATGCACTTTCCTGATCTTCTCGCTCTTCCCCACGATGTCGAACGAGGGCTTGAGCGGCGAACGCTCATTCGCGCCTCCGGCGAGGGCGCGCTCCACGACCTCTTCGATCTGGTCGGCGTCGAAGGGCTTCATGATGTAGTCGAATGCGCCCTGCTTCATGGCTTCAACCGCGCCGTCCACAGTCCCGTAGGCTGTCATCATGATGACTCTGGCCTCGGGTGCCAGCGTACCGGCGGCCTTGAGAACTTCCATGCCGCCGGTACCGGGCATCTTCTTGTCGGTCACAACGAGGTCGTACTTCTTCTCCCTCAACATCTGGATCGCCGTATCGCCGTCCATGGCCTGATCGACCTCGTGTTCCCGTCGAACGAGAATCTCCCGCACAAAATCGTTCATGAGCGCTTCGTCATCGACCACCAGAATGCGTCTGGCGTCTCCCTTCGGTCGCATTGTCATCCTCCCAGGGTTTCCGTTTTCACGGCTACCACCTCGGTATTTCAATAAGGAATCGCGAGCCGCCGCTCTCCCCGCGCTCGTATCTCACTTCACCGCCGTGAAGGGCCGCCATCTTGCGCACATTGGCAAGGCCCAGCCCGGTTCCGTCACTCTTGGTGGTGAAGAACGGGGAGAATGCCCTCTCCAGGACATGGTCGGGCATACCCGTACCCGTGTCGGCTACTTCTATGATCATGTACTCCCTGGCCGGCACCGGCTTCGCGCCGTTGGTGCTCTCCGGAGTACCGCGGTCTTTCGTATAAAGGCTCACCCTTATTTCCCCCTCTACGTCCATCGCGTCCATTGCATTCCGGACGAGATTGGTGAGCGCCTGCTTCATTCTCTCGAGGTCCACCTTGCAGTAGAAGGGCTCCTCGGAAAACGAGGTTTCGAAAGAGACCCGCCTGTCCTCGCCCCCGGCGGCGAGCTCGAACATCTCGATGAGCTTTCTCACCTCGCGCGCGAGCTCTATGCGCTCGCGCTCGAGTCTCTCGGGTCGGCCCGCAGTCAGGAGGTCCGAGACGATTCTCTCAAGGTTGTCGATGCCCTCCGAGATCCTCTCGACGAGGGCGAGGCTGTCGGGTCTTGAAGCCAGGTCCCGCTTCAGAAGGCTCGCGAAACCCTTGATTCCACCCAGAGGGTTGCGGATTTCATGCGCCACCATCGCGGCTACCTCGCCGATGGTGGCCAGAGTCCGCGTGCGGCTTACTTCCTCTTCCAGGAGCTTCATCCTGGTAAGATCGGTGAGCACCTCGACGGCCCCGCATATCTCGCCATGGCCGTCGAGTATGAGCGAAGTGCTGTAGCTCACCGGAACGCTTCTTCCCGACCTGGTAGAGAGGTTCTTCTCGCCCTGCCTCGCGGGACTTCCCGTGGCGAGCGTATAGAGCGGCGTGGACTTCTCGGGAACGCCGCGTCCCAGGACCTTGTTATATGACTCGCCCTCCGCCTCGGCGTTCGAATAGCCCGTCATGGCCTCGGCGGCTCCATTGAGGAGCACGACCCTTCCGTTCCGGTCCACGACGATGACGCCGCTCGGTATGTTGGCGATTATGTTTTCCACATATGCGAGGGTCTCTCCATGGGTTGCGAGCGCGGCCTTGAGGTTCTCGTTCTTCTCCTCGAGATCGAGGTTAATGCCGCCCACCGAGGTCCGGAGCTGCTCGCAGGCCTGCTGAAGCTCCCCGATGGCGTCGGAGAGATTGGAAAGCGGCGCGCCCAGCCCGTCCTTGCGGACCTCGACTCCGCCTGGTCCCGCCTCCATCACAACTTTCACGCCGTCCTTTGGGCCGGTCGCCATGTTGGTCTTCATGCTGTCTGTCATGCCATCTGTCATGGCGTCGGTCATGCCATCCGTCATGGCGTCGGTCATGCCATCCGTCATGGCGTCCGTCGTGCCGTTAGCCCGCGCATCTTTCACCGCGAGACCCATCTATTTCCTCCTCGCCGATATTCTCAGGCCCTGCTTGCAGACGAGATTCTCAAGCGTAGACTCCTCATCGATGAGGTCCTGAAACTCGGCGACGAGATCCAGGAACTGCTGCTTGGAGTTATCCGAAAGCGGCACGCCGACCTTGCCCGTCTCAGAAGCGCCCAGCGAAACCGTGATCTCCCGCGAGAGATCGCGGAGAACGCCCACCCGGTCTCTCTTTTCCATAAGGAGGGGTATGATTTCGTCCATGGGTGCCGACTCCATGACCCTTGCCTCAACCGTACTGGAGAGTTCCCTGATGCCCTCGATGACGTCTCTCGCCGATTCCATGAGGAGGGCGAAGTTGGAGACCGCGCAATCCGAGAACCCGTCATGTCTTTCGTCCATTACCTGCTCCCGGAATTCTCTTCCGATTCGATCAATTCGCTCATGGTCTGACCGAACAGCAACACACATGCCAGGTCGGCCGCGCCCGAAACATATTTCCCGTCGCGCTTGCCACACCTGGCTTTAGGAGCACATGTCGAAGCGCAATCCTTCCGTTCATTTCTTCCGCCATTTACAGAAGCGGAAATAGATTCCCAGTCGTTGCGCTTCGGCTCGTGTTTCTCTCCGCAACAACGGTTGTGTTTTCTGCTCAGGCAGCGGGGATTATTGAGTGAAGCGCATGGGACATTCTTGCCGTCGCTTTCGAATTGTGCGATTTCTTTTCCGTCTTCGGCGCCGGTTGTCCGGGCTCCGGCCTCTCGCTTCGGGGTCAATCGCTCCAACTTTTGGCTCCTTCCTGTCAATCCCTCGAACCAAGATTCAAAATTGACAACTTTCACCAGTTGCTATCGACAGGACGTGAAACGACCTTAAGAAAAATCTTCCGGAAACTTGTTCTAATGGTCCCGGCGGGAGTGGGCCTTTATTGCCGGGCGCGCGTCGCGGGGACGGCAGGCTATGAACCTGAGATGGCCATCAGGCCTCAACAACTGGCGTCCTCGGGCGTAGGACATGGCGGGAGGACCGAAACCGGATCTGGGACTGGACCCCAAGCAGGGCCAGGACAGGGCCGGGGACGTGAGCGGGGATGGTACCGGGAACGTGATCAGGGACCGGGTCGGACACGGGGCCTGGAGGGCCGGAGCCTCAAATGCAAAAAGGCGGGATTTTCCCCGCCTTT
>JASFEA010000103.1:0-11161 GCA_050125095.1 bacterium | reverse complement strand
TTTCCTATGCTGTAACGCTTTCGGTGTATTGCCCCGGCCTCAGGTTCGCGAGCTTCTGTCCTCCCCATCCCGGATCCATCCCCGGCGAGGAAGATATATAGGGGTTCCTTCGGTATGGCCCTTATCAGTAGGCCCGCCCCCGGACGGCCTCGGGGAACTGGAGAAATTGGCGCGGCAGGTGGAGGAAGGCCTCACGGCAGAGTTCAACCGTGTCATCTCGTCCCAGGAAGGACCCCGGCTCCCCGGCCCCGGGTTCAAGACCGCTTATCCATGACAGTCTCCCGGAAGCCGAAAGACGAAGTCAACCGCTCGATGCCGCCATCCGCCCCGGGCTCGAATTCCAGATGTATGTCGATAAGGCCCAACAGTACTCCCCTGAAGCTGTGGTCTCCGAGAGGAACCAGTACCATGGACGTCCCGTCCGAGCCCTGTGCATGGAGAGTGTCATCTTCCCTGGTTACCGTGAGCGAGACCTGCGGAGTCTCGTATATGCCCGTGTAGAGATCCAGTTCCGCCTGAGAGAGGGTTGCGGCTTCAGCAGGTTTGCTCTCCGGATCGATGGCCGGTAGGATGTACCTGTTCAATATGGCCAGGCCGTTCATCGGGCCCATCGGGTTGTCGAAGACCTCCTGGGCTATGACTGCCACGGCCTCGAAGGCCGGGAAGACGAAGACGGTCTGCCCGCCATGTCCCGACGCGAGAAAGGTGAAGTCCGTTTTGCCGTGGTGATGGAAGTCCCCGCACCACCACTGGTAGCCGTAGTCGGGAGAATTGTCGTTTTCTATGTGCACCCTGGTCGAAACCTCGACCCAACTGCGGGACACGACCTGTTCGCCTTCCCGGATTCCCCCGTTGAGGTACAGCATGCCGATCTTTGCCATGTCGCGAGGCCGCATGTGAAGGCCGCCGTCAGTGTCCGTGAGGCCCGAGGGCAGGCGATCCCAGCGGACCTCTTCTATACCCAGCGGCCCGAAGAGATACTCCTCGGCGAATTCGTCAGCTTTCCTGCCGCTGGCATTTTCTATAAGGTAGGAGAGGATGATCGAGAGGCCTCCGTTGTATTCAAACTCGGTCCCGGGCTCAGTCACGACCGGACGCTCCAGGACGAAACGCACCGGGTCATCGCTCCGGCTGGCCTTGTTCCAATCATTATGCGGGTCACTGTAGGGGTATGACTGCTCGTCCCACTCCAGGCCCGCGGTCATCGACAGGACATGGTGGAGCGTGAGCGCGGACTTCGCAGCATCTTTCTCGATAACGGAACGGTATTCGGGGAGGATTTCGGAAAGGCTCATCTCGAGAGCGCCCTCGTCGATTCCGGGCAGCAGTCCCTGGTCCATCGCCATGCCGAATAGTATCGATCCCACGCTCTTTGATATCGAGGCCGTGTACTGAAGCCGGTCCCGGTCGTAGCCGTTGTAATAATCCTCGTACACCATCTCACCGTCCTTGACGAGGACGATCGAGTGGATGCTCCCCAGCCTGCCCTCCCGGATATCCTCCGCCAGGCGCGACAGCGGTTGCTGATCGACCCCGGCGTCTCCCGGGGAGATGGTTTTCCTCTCGCCGGCCGCCTGAGCCTGACCGGCGGCGGCACAATACGGCTGCAGGACTGCCGCCGCCAGGAGAGCGACGATCACGGTCAGAGTGAACATACCTTCTGGCGAGATACCGGAAACACGACCTCTCAAACTGACAAACATAAGCCCCCCAGGATTAGAGTCGGAACAAGCACTGCAATCACTATGCGCACGATCCGGGGGCGTGTCAAGACCATGTGCCCCCGGGAGGCTAAGGCCTCGGTCCCCGTCGGGGCATAGTGCCAGGGCATTACGACACATGGACCGTGTCTCTCTTTGCCTGGGTTTACGGCCAGGTGTGCTGTCTGATACTCATGCAGGGCAAGATAAGAAGACGCCGGGCAGGCAAATCGACTCTAGCGGCCCTGGGACTTCTTGATGAACTTGTAGAACTCCCCGTCGGTGGAAAGGATGAGGAATGTTTCCGAGTCCAGAGTGGTC
Organism: bacterium; assembly: GCA_050125095.1. Classification (GTDB taxonomy): domain Bacteria; phylum Arandabacterota; class Arandabacteria; order Arandabacterales; family JALGWA01; genus JALGWA01. Next base: position 9,140 of record JASFEA010000103.1, on the reverse strand, counting down.
CTGTAGATCTCCATGGTCTTCAGAAACTCATAGAAGGTTCGCGTATCCGCGGAACGGTTGTAGGCGTCCGCATATATCCCGGTGGCTTCGGCGTCGGCGTCTCCTATGATCTCGCGCGCCTCCCGGTACGCCTCCGACTGGATGCGTTTGAGCTCGCGCTCTTTTTCGCCCCTTATCCTCGAAGCCTCGCCTTCTCCTTCTGACCGGAAACGGTCGGCAATCCTGTTTCGCTCCGCCGTCATCCTCTCATAGACCTTGACCCGGACTTCTTCTACGTAGTTGATCCGCTTGAACTGGACGTCGAGTATTTCTATCCCCAGGTCTTCGGTGCGCGGTTTGGCCCTGGCCAAAATCTGCTCGCGGATCTCGTCGCGGCCCACACGTATGGAGTCGAGGCCGATTTCGTCCCGGAACTGCAACTCGCTCTGCTCGGGCTCCCGATTGGTATTCCGGATTACCTCCAGCAGGGCGTGATTGGCTATCGCGTTCCGGGTCTCCCCGTCGAGAATGTCGTCGAGGCGCGTCTGCGCGCCGCGCTCGTCACGGAGGCGCTGGAAGTAGAGGAGCGGGTCGGTGATCCGCCAGCGCGCGTACATGTCGACCCAGATGAATCGTTTGTCCTTGGTCGGCAGCTGGTTTGGGTCGCCGTCCCATTCGAGGAAACGCTTCTCGAACCTGTGCGCCTTCTGTATCAGCGGCGCCTTCGCCTTGAGGCCCGGAGTGGTGATAGGGTCGCCAATGGGCTTCCCGAACTGCGTGATTATGACCTGCTCGTTTTCCCTTACCACATAGAGGCTGCTGAGAAGCACGATGAATAAGACTACGGCGAGGACCAGGACGGGGACAAGCACTCTCATCAGTCTGCGCCCTCCTTTCCGGGCTGCGCCGGATTCAGATTGAGGAGGGGTAGAACGCTCTTCAGATCATCGTCGACTATTACCTTCTGCCTTACCTTGGGGAGCACCTCGTTCATTGTCTCCAGATATACGCGCTTCCTGGTGACCTCGGGCGCCCGCCGGTAGGATTCGTAGAAGGCGACGAAACGGGCGGAGTCTCCACGCGCCCTGTTCACCCGGTCCACGGCGTACCCCTCGGCCTGGCGTATGGTCTGCTCGGCCTCGCCGCGGGCCCGGGGTATGACCTTGTTGTATTCGGACTGGGCTTCGTTAATCAGCCTCTCCTTCTCCTGCTGGGCTTCGTTGACCTCATTGAAGGAGGGTTTCACGGGATCCGGAGGGTTTACATCCTGAAGCACCACCTGCTCCACCTTGATCCCCGTTTCGTACTGGTCGCACAGGTCCTGAATCTGCTGCAATACCTGGTCGGCGACCTGCTGCCGGCCGATCGTGAGCACCTCGTTCACGGTGCGGTCCCCCACGACCCTGCGCATGACCGCCTCGCTAATATCGCGAAACGTGTTCTCGACGTTGCGGACGCGGAAGAGGTACTTGTAAGGATCGACGATTCTGTACTGTACGACCCATTCCACCACCGCAGCATTGAGGTCCCCGGTGAGCATGTTAGACTCATCCTTGAAGCCACCGGTGCTGTACTGGCTGCGCACCCCCGCCCTCAGCGTGCGGAATCCGAACTCCTGCTTGAGCTGGCGCTGCACCGGCACCTTGGTCACTCGCTCGAACCCGAAGGGAGCCTTGAAGTGCAGCCCGGGATCTGAACTGCGAACGTACTTGCCGAGACGCAGGATGATTCCGACCTCCTCAGGTTCGATGGTGTAAAAGGAGGTGACCAGGAAGATGAGAACAAGGATACCTATAACCACATAGCCGGCCACTTTTCGGACCGACCGCATTTCGTCGGGGCTCCGGGGAAGGCGTACTTCCTTCAAGTCGAAATGATCTCGGAAATCCCCTTCAGGCATGATGGCGCTTCCTTGCTTCGACTATCAGTTCGCGATTATTCGTCACCACCCTAACACATCTGCAATCAAACGCAAGGAATGATTCGGCACCCGGCGCGATAGATGTACCGCCTCACAAAGAGAAAGCCCCCGAACCCGTTGAGGTTCAAGGGCTTGATATGGTAGCGGGGGCAGGATTTGAACCTGCGACCTTTGGGTTATGAGCCCAACGAGCTACCAGACTGCTCCACCCCGCGTCTAGTCTGGTTTCATACTATGGGCTTCGTGTCGATTTGTCAAGAACTAAGCCTTCTGCATCGCTTATATCTGTCGAATCCGCGTCCGGGAACAGGAAAACCGCATCTCCGGGCCTGTACATGCCCAGGCGTTCCCGGGCATGTTTCTCTATGGTATAGGGGTCGTCCTGGAGCTTGTCGCGCTTGGTCTCGAGGATTTTCTTCTTCATCTTGTAGTAGGCTATCTGCTCCTCGATGTGTTTGCTCTCGTTTCTGAGCTCGAGTATGCGGAGGAGGCCGTAGTTACCGAATATGATGCTGAAGGCGGAGACTCCTATTACCCCGATGAGGGCGAGCTTGATGGCCTTGTTCCAGAAGGGGCGTTCGGGTTTTACCCTCAGGAACCGCCTGTCCTTGTTCGGAGCGTCCTTGCTCACTTCGTCTCCCTGCTCTCTCGAGCTCCTGACCTGGGCCCGGCGGGTGGCTGCCTGATACGCGCCCCTCCGGCCAGCGGGCGGCCAATTGCCTAATGCTCACGCATCGGCTGCGGCCAGCGGCCCACGGCCTCTACTGACCTTAAGACAGGGCCGTGAAAGCCTCAGCGCCCGCGTATCTCGCCGAGGCCCCCAGCTCCTCCTCAATCCTCATGAGCTCGTTGTACTTGGCCACGCGGTCGGTTCTCGACATGGAACCTGTCTTTATCTGTCCGGCGTTGGTGCCGACGGCGAGATCGGCGATGGTCGTGTCCTCGGTCTCGCCCGAGCGATGCGATATCACCGTGGTGTAGCCCGCCATCTTGGCCATCTCTATGGTGTCCAGGGTCTCGGTGAGGGTTCCTATCTGGTTGAGCTTTATGAGAATGGAGTTGGCGACGCCTTTGTCGATGCCTTTCTGGAGGCGCGCGGGGTTGGTAACGAAGATGTCGTCCCCCACGATCTGCACCACGTTGGAAAGGTCATCGGTCATCTGGACCCAGCCCTTCCAATCGTCCTCCGCGAGGCCGTCCTCTATGGAGACGATGGGATATGCCTTGAACCACTTGCGGTATAGGCTGATCATCTGGTCGACCCGGAGCTTGCGGCCCTCGCTCGCCAGGTTGTACTTGCCGTCCTCATAGAACTCGCTGGCGGCGGCGTCCAGGGCGATGAAGATGTCCGATCCTGGCTTGTAGCCGGCCTTCTTGATGGCCTCGACTATGAACTCGAGCGCCTGCTCGTTGCCCGCGAGGTTGGGCGCGAAGCCGCCCTCGTCGCCGACGCTGGTGGCCAGGCCCTTCTTCTTGAGAATGGACTTGAGCGCGTGGAATGTCTCGGCTCCCATGCGCACGGCCTCCGCGAAGTCGGGCGCGCCCACGGGCACGATCATGAATTCCTGGAGGTCGAGTTTGTTGTCGGCATGGGCCCCGCCGTTTATGACGTTCATCATTGGGACGGGAAGTATGCGCGCGCCGATGCCCCCGATGTAAGCGAAGAGGGGGACGCCGTTGGTCATGGCGACAGCGCGGGCGCATGCGATCGAGACTCCGAGCATGGCGTTGGCGCCGAGGTTCTTCTTGTTGGGCGTGCCGTCCAGGTCGATGAGTATGGAGTCGATCTCGCGCTGGTCGGATGCATCCTCGCCCGTGAGGCGGTCCAGTATGACAGTGTTCACGTTCTTGACGGCCTTGAGCACGCCCTTTCCATTGTAGCGCTTGGGCTGCTTGTCGCGTAGCTCGAGGGCCTCGTGCTTTCCGGTGGAAGCCCCGGAGGGCACGGCAGCGCGGCCGAAGCCGCCGCCCGCAAGCAGCACTTCGACTTCAATCGTGGGATTGCCTCTCGAGTCCAGTATCTCGCGCGCGTGAACGTCCATGATTTCGGTCATGATCTCAAAACCTCGCTGTATATGCCGCTGTGTTTGCCACCATATTCGCCGTTCCTTTTGCAACTGCCATTATCGGTGAAGCCGACCACCGACGGCTGCACCGCCGCCTTCTTCTGCTCGTGATGGTAGGGGAATGCCGGGGGGGATGTCAAGTATGGTGTAGGTCAGTTGTCCCAGGGCCTGAGGATGTCCTTGATTCCGCGGGGCTCTTCTTCGCGCTTCCGCTCCTCTCCGAATATCTCCTTCCATGAGGTTGGCCTCTTCTTGGGCTCGCCCTCCGCTTCCAGCTCCTTTAAGACTTCGCGAAGGTTGGTGCCCAGGAACACCGAGACGAGGCTCATGAGGATCACGATGGCCCCGATTATGGTGATCCCGATAATGACGGAGGCGGCCAGGACCTGCAGCATGATGAGCAGGCTGAAGCCGGGCTTGAGAACCACGAGCACGGCGCTCCACTTGATGGTCTTGAAGATGCCCCAGTTCTTTTTAGTGAGGAGCGGCAGGAGATACAGGCACATGGCAATGACAAAGAGCATGATCCAGGCCTGCACGCCGGCAAGGAAGAATCCCAGTATGCCCGCCGGGCCCTCGAGGGCGAGGTAGAATATCATGCTTACGTAGGTCAGGTAGAAGACGATGGCCGCCAGGGCCGAGATAGCGAGCGCCCGCAGGTAGAGCCTGCGGCCCCCGGACAAGAAACGCTTGAGCGTGAACTCCCTGTAGTCTACAATATCGGCCGTGGCGGCGAATACTCCCGTGGTGGCTAGCGAGTGCGTGAGTATTCCTACAAGCACTGTCGCGGCGATCTTCACATGCCCGCCGGCGGGGATAAGCCAGAAGGTGAGGTAGGTGGGGAGCGGGAAGAACGCCGTCCAGAGGAGGTTTAAGAGAATAAGCCTCCCGATATGGTCGTATGTATTCCAGAAGGTCTTTTTATAGACGGTTGAAATGAGAGACGCCATCGGGGCGATTTTAGCGGGAAAGCAGGGAGGGGTCAACGTGATTGCGGGAGGGGCCGGCGTGATTGTGGGGAGGGATTTGCGGGCTCGCAGCAGGGTGGAGGGTGGTCCGGGCGGCCCAGCCGCAGGAGTCCCTAAGTCGTTGGTAATTATTGTGGTTACGCGTATGATTGTGCAAGCGTGGCACTTTGGGGACGCTCTAGGGATATTCTCGGGATGCTCTCGGTGGCACTCCCTAGAACACACCTGGGACGTTTCAGGGCGCTTTTTTGAAACATATTCTATAACCCAGTCGTAGGTGGCTATGGAGAGACAGGATAAGCAAATATCAGAGACGAGGGCTTTCGAAGAGAGGGTCTTAATTGAAAAGGCCAGAGGCGGTGACAGGGCGTCGCAGGAGACGCTGGTCATGCGGTACGAGCGAAGGGTGTACGCCCTTGTGCTCGGCATGGTCAGGAACTCGGAGGACGCCCGCGACCTTGTCCAGGAGACTTTCGTGAAGGCGCTGACTAACTTGCACAGGTTTGATTTCTCGGCCTCTTTCCCGGCCTGGCTCATGCGCATAGCGGCCAACAGCGCCAAAGACCTCCTGAGGCGCCGCGGCAGGGAGAGCAGGATCTTCGCCTACGAAACTGAAGACCTCTCGGTCGAGGACCTCGGGACGGAGCGCGGGGCCGCCGAGGCGGCGCTTTCGGCGCGCATCGACTCGGGCATCGTCGAGCGCTGCATGGGAGATCTCGATCCACGTTACGCGTCGGTTCTCACATTGAGATACCGCGACGGGTACGCATACAGAGAAATATGTGAAATACTCTCGATTCCCATGGGGACGGTCAAGGTGCTGATCCACAGGGGAAGGCAGGAGCTCAGGAGAGCCGTCAAGAGGGAGGTAGGAGAGCTGTGAGCAGGAATAAATGGTCGAATAGGACAATGAGTTTGAGTGGAGCCACAAGATCAAGCAGGACTGCGAAGTTAAGCGCGATTGCGAAGTCAAGCAGGATCAGAAGTCTGAGCGGGATCACCAGGTTCAGCGGCATCACAAGATACGGAGCACTGGTTGCCATAATGGCCCTGGTGCTTCTCTCGGGCTGCGTAATCACGGACGGCAACTTCAAGTACCGGGGCACGAAGGTCGAAGTCGAGACCATTGACCTCAAGGGCATCAAGACCGTGGAGTTTAATCTCGGGGCGGAGGATGTGGTTATCAACACCGAGAACGTGAGCAAGGCGAGTTTCAATATCGAGAAGACCTACCGGGCCAACGAAAGGGAATACGGCGAGGAGCTTTTGGAAAAGGCCGAGATTCTGTTTGAGCGCCGCGGCGACAGGCTCGTCGTGGAGCGCAAGAAGGAGAAGTCGCTGGGCATCAGCGAGCTCACCAAGGGATACGTGAGCATAGACATAGAAGTGGCTCTCCCGGCCGATATTGCGCTTGAGATCGACACGGGCAGCGGCGACGTGGAGGTCGCCGACCGCGAAGCCATGCTGATAATAGACACGGGAAGCGGCGACGTCGAAACGGGTGTTGCGGGCTCGGGCCTGGATGTCAATACGGGCAGCGGTGACGTGGAGGTCGAGACCGCGCGGCACGACGTTAGGATCAAGACGGGTAGCGGCGACGTCCTCGTGGGCGGCCTCGGCGGCAAGGCCTTTATCGGTACCGGCAGCGGCGATGTCGTGGTCCGCAAGGTCGCCGGGGACGTCAGCGTGGACACGGGAAGCGGCGACATCGAGATCAGTAACTCAGTGGGATCGGTGAGCGGCGACACCGGAAGCGGCGACGTCGAATTCCTGCATCACACGGGCGGCGCGGATATAAGCACATCGAGCGGCGACATCACGCTGGGCCTGGACGGCGGCGAGGGCGATATCTCCATCAGCACGGGCAGCGGAGAAGTGGACATAATCATGTACGGCGGGGACGCTTACGAGGTCGACATAAACACCGGCTCGGGTTCGATCTCGAGCAGGATCCCCATGACAGTAAAAGACGCATCCAGAAGAAGGCTGTCGGGCAAGTACGGGAGCGGCGGTTTCTCGCTTTCCGTGAAGACGTCGAGCGGCAGCGTGTCATTGACGAAAGGGGCGATCTAGGGTGGAAAAGCGGCTTACATGCGACGAAGCGGCAAGGATCGCCGAAGCCCTTATCGACGGAGAAGTCAACCGGGAGCGGGAACGCGCGCTGAGAGAGCACATGGCTGCTTGCGCGGCCTGCAATGAGGCATATGCGTTCGACCTGGCGCTGGTCAGGGGCATGAGGGACATTCCCGAAGCGGCTTTCGTGAGCGTCTCTGGCGCTGTTATCGAGGAGATTGCCGCAAAGAGGCGCAAGGTGATAATGGTCCGCTGGGGAATCGCGGTCGCGGCCGTCGTGGGCGCCGCCGTGGTCCTCAATGCATTCGGCATCAGGGTATTCGAGCACATCGTCAGGCTGATCTCCGACTTCGGGAGCTCGAGCCCGGTCATGGTTGCGGGTTCAAAGGGTCTGCTCATACTCAAGTCGCTCACGAATGTGTTCGGCGGAACGGTGCTGGAGACATTTCTGGGTGAGAGCTTTGCAGCATATCGCGTCCAGGGGGCCGTGATACTCGCGGGCCTGTTCGCATTCATCATAGTACTGATCTACGCAATGTCGTTGTGGCTCAGGCAACCGAAGGGGGTAAGGTCATGAAGAAGGGAATGTTACCGGTGTATGTCGCCGTGGTAGCGCTGGCTCTGGCTTTCGCGGTACCCGTGCTGGCGGACGATGACGACGATAATACGGTCAAGCACATCGAGATCGGTGACGAAGGCGTGACAATCACGGACGAAGAAGGCGATACGATGGAACTGGACTGGGACGAGGCCATCGGCATTGAGACCATCGGAGAGGACGTCGTCCGCATAGGCAATGACGTCCACGTGCCCGAGGGCCAGGTCGTCGAGGGTGACGCAGTCGCCATCATGGGCGATGTCCGCGTTGACGGCTACGTCGAGGGCGACGCGGTCGCCGTCGGGGGGAGCCTCATTGTCGGCCCCAGGGGCCGCATCGACGGGGACGGCGTGTCTGTAGGTGGCTCGGTGGAGAAAGAGGGCGGAGTCATTAGGGGCGAAACGGTCAGCGTGGGTTTCGGATCCTGGAACCACGGTCCCGGCTTCATGATGTCGAGCTTCTTCTCCGCGGGCAGGAGATTCGTGCTGCTTATCATGTGGCTGGTGATCGTCATAGTGCTGGGAGCTCTCCTCATTGCCGTCGTGAGAAGGCCGGTCGACATAGTGAGCGACCGCGTGAGGAAGGAAGCCTTCTTCAACGGTCTCATCGGGCTTCTGGTATGGGCCCTGTTCATCCCGGTCCTGGTGCTGCTCGTGGTGACCATAATAGGCATACCCATCGCCATTCTGCTTCCCTTCGTATTCGCCATCATGATGCTGCTGGGATTCATCGGGGTGGCGGCCGCGACGGGCGGGAAGTTCGTGCCGGACACCAACGGCGGATCCTACAAGTCGATGGCCATCGGCGTCATAATGCTATACGCGCTGGTGATCCTTGGGGCGCTTCTCAGGATGGGCCCCGGGCCCATGCACTTCGCCGGCTCCGTCATCGGTTTCATCGGCTGGGCAATAGTGTTCGTGGCCGTGACCGTCGGGCTGGGAGCCGTGATCACTTCGAGATTCGGAACCAGGGAGAAGCAGCCCAAGGCAGTCCCGGCTACTGCCTCTTTACCTGGGAGCCCACCGGGAGAACCTGCCGCCTAGCGACTTGAAGTCGTCGGTGGCGGTCATGTAGCCGCCTTCGAGGAGGCCGCTCGGCGAGTAGAGCTGGAGGATGAATCGGAAGTAGGTGTGACCCTCACCGTCGCTGGTGAGGGTCGAGATGAAAAAGACGGAGCCTTCGAATCCAACATAGAAGCCGCCGCCATGCGCGGTGGCTTTTCTGCTTTCATTGTCCTCGATTACGACGTCATAGAACATGCCGAACTTCCGCGGCGAGGCGACCAGGGCTACGCCGGCCTCGTAGTAGGTGCGTGCGTCCTTGCCTTCCCTGAGGTCCCTTCCCACGAATCCGAGCGTGACGTATTGTCCGATCCGCATCATCGCGCCCACGTCGAAGTTGAAAGCGCCGCGCCACTTGCCTGTCCATCCCAGGGCAAAAGCCCGCGAGAACCTGGGCGCCACCGTGAGCAACATTCTCGTCCTGGTGCCCTCCCCTATTGTATCCCTGGTAAAGCCGAATCCCAGACCCTTGGT
>JASFEA010000102.1:0-11236 GCA_050125095.1 bacterium | reverse complement strand
GTCTGCGTCGTATGTCGAGGTCTCGAAAGCAATGGACGCGCCGGCTGTCACCGTGGCGGTATCGGGAGAGATTACGAGCCTCGCGGGCGCGCCGGCCACGCAGGTAATGATACCCGTGGTATCGGAGATGCCGGGGCCGAATGCCGCCCGCACCCTGCCCGTGCCCGTCCTCACTAGCTTAAGCGCGGTGCTCGCGGCCGGCCCGGTCCCGACCGTGCCGACGGAGTCATCTGTAATCATGGACCAGTTTACGGCCGCGTCGCCTATGAGATTGTCGCCCGAGTCATATGCGCGGCAGTACATGCTCGTGCCGTCGTCATCCGTGGTGAGAGTAGTATCGTTGACGGGCGTGCCGCCGGGCCATTCGATGCGGATATAGCTCAGGCTTCCGCTGGTGATGACAGTGACCGCGGCGGAGTCGGTCGCCGAATGCAGCGCCCCCACCGGCAGGTCGAGGCTGGCCGTGACATAATAGACGGGCGGAGATATATCCGTGCCCGCCGTATAGAGACCCGAGCCGGTCACCGAGCCCAAAGGGTCGCTGGTCGACCAGTCCGACTGGGCGCTGTAATCGCCTGCCAGGTTGGAGTCGGCGTCGAAGCCGAGAGCCGAGAACTGGGATGAAGAATCCTCGACGACGATTTGCGCCGAGGGCACCACGTCTATGAATACGACCTCTCCGGGTACGACCGTGATGGTATCCGTAAGCGCGGAAACTCCCAGGCTGCTCTGCACTTTTATGTAGCCGTACCCAGCCGTGACGGCTGTGAATAGCCCGTCTGCGTCTATTGTGCCTATGCCGCCCAGCACGCTCCATGTGAGCGTACCGAGTTCGCCAACCGGGAAGCCCCTGTTGTCAAAGCCCGAGACAAGGAACTGTCGCGTCGAGTCGGCGGATATGATTTCTTTGAACGGCGTGATGGCCAGGCTGTCGAGAGGGCCGGGTACCACCACTACCGCGGCCGTATCAGCCAGCGCGCCGCCCGTGGCCACCACGTAGCCCGTACCGACCGCAGCGGGCGTGAAAAGCCCCGCCGTTGTGATGCCCCCGATTCCGCCGAGAACGCTCCACTCGTGCTCGACCTGGGGCGTCGTCGCGTTGCCGTCGGCGTCGACAGACACGCAGTCGAAGTCAAGCGTGCTGTCCGATGCGATGACTGCGGACGGCGGGCTGACGATGAGGCCGACCGGCTCTCCGGGCAGGCAGGTTATGTCGCCCGAAGCAGTCTGGACGGAGGCTTTCAGCGTCGCCTGCAGCCTGCCCGTCCCGGGCGTATGCATGGTCAGTGCGGTGGATGTGCCGGACTCGGCCGACAGGTCGCATATGGGGTCGTCCAGAAGCTCCCAATCGACTGTCTCGTCGCCGATAAGGCTGTCCGCCGAGTCATAGCTCCGGCAGTAAACGACAGGGCCGTCGTCGTCCGTGGTGAAGGTGGTATCCGTAACTGGGGTGCCGTCCTCCCACTCTACGCGGATGTATCTGAGGGTGCCGTCGGAGATCACGGTCAAAAAAGACGTGTCGGCGAAACTGGAGTACGTGGCGATCACATAGTAGTCGGGCGGAGAAAGGTCCGTGCCCGCCCTGTAGACTCCCTGTCCTGTTATCGAACCCGACGGGTCGGTCGTGCTCCAATCGACCAGCGTCGTGATAGTCGACACGAAATTGGAATCCGCGTCATAGGCCTTGCACAAGAAAGTCACGTTCGCGCCCTCGGACACGGTCCTTGTGTCGGGAGTGACGTCGATGAAGGCTATGCTGCCGGGTATCACGCTTATGGTGCCCGTGGTGTCGGCAAGCTCTCCGCACGTCGCTATTATCTTGCCCTCGCCGGTCTTCTTCGCCGTAAAGAGGCCTTCGTCGTCGATGGTACCCATGCCCCCGAAGACGCGCCATTCCGGGATGAGCTGCGGTGTGGTGGGATAGCCCTCAGCGTCATATGAAGTGCAGATGAACTGAAGCGTGCTGTCGGAACTTATAATCGCTTCGTCGGGAGTTATCGCGATGTAGGCCGCCTCACCGGATACCACGCTTATGGTGTCGGTTACGGCGCTCGGCCCCAGGCTGCTCGTCACCTGGATGAAGCCGCTGCCCGGCGCGCCGGCGTCGAAGAGCCCGGTGGAGTCGATGTTCCCGATTCCGCCCAGCACCTCCCACGTGAGCACGCCCAGGCTGTCTACAGGGTTGCCCTTGGCGTCCTGGCCGGTCGCTGTGAACTGCCGCGTGGAACCCACCGAGACCGTGTCGTGCATGGGGCTCACGAACAGGCTGTCTAAGGCCCCCGCCGCGACCGTCATGGTCTCGGAAACGTCGCTCAGGCCGTAGTCGGTTGCCGTCACTGTGATTTCACCGGTTCCCATATACTGAGGCGTGAAAACGCCTTCGGTGTCTATCGAACCCGAGGAGAATGTATGCGACCACTCCAGCGGCCCCGGGTCCGCCGGGTCGCCCTCGCCGTCGGTGGCGATGACGCCGAACTCGTAGGTTGAGTCGGCATATATGGGGTCGTAGAAAGGCACAATCTCGAGGCTGGCGAGCTCTGCTGTAGTATCGCAATCTCCGTCATACTGGATCTGTATGTCGTCAAAGCATATTGAGCCGTCTATCGCCGATGCCGAGTTGGTGATAAATCCGATCTTGGTATCGGGTGCGATATAGTCGGATATGTCGTGGACCATCGGAATGCACCCGGCGTCCGTCCCGCTCGGGATGCTCTGGAGGGTATGCCAGGTGAAGCCGCCGTCGCCCGATACCTGGACTAGCGCGGGCTGGTCGGCGGAATAGCCATCGTCCGGATGGCGCATATAGGAGTATGACAGGTAGGCGAAGGTGGCGCCCGTGAGGTCCGCCTCGCGCTGCGCGCCCAAATTGCCGGGTGTCGCGCCCCCTTCGCCCTCAAGGGCCAGGCAATACGGGTCGGGACAGCAGCCGGCGTAATCCCCGACCACCACCTGGCCGCTGGCGGGCCCGTCGGCCTCCCCTATCTCCTCCCAGGCCCCGCTCCAGGGCTCATTGCCGTCACTGTTGGAATACAGCTGCAAGGTGAATTCGTCGCGAACGGCTCCCGGGCAGGACTCCAAGGCGCCCATATCCGTAGCGTGCCCCTCGTAGGGGTAGTATCTGTAAGTCCCGGCGTCTATGGCCGGCGAACCGTACCCCAGATAGAAGTTGCCGCCGGCGGGGTCCACCAGCAGCGGGTCGGCCGATATTCCGCCGCTGTCGTCGGCGGCGCCCCCGGCGAAGTCGTTGTTATTATCCCAGACATCGTTGCAGACGATGATGTTGTCGGCGTCCCCGGAGATGCCGTCGTCATTGCCCGCGACGATGTTGTTAATGACCTGGCAGTCGTCCTCTTTGAGTTCGATGCCCTTCTTGGCGTTCTGGTAGACCGTGTTGCCGTAGTATCGGGTTCGGTGGGCACCCCCCTCGTTTTTGAACCCCTCCGCGTCGGAGTACGCCGCAATGTTCTTGAGGAGCAGGCAGTCGCTGGCCTCAATTCTGAAGCAGGCCTTGCCCGTATTGTGCACGTAGCATTCGGTAACTGCGCAGAAGCCCGCCTTGAGATCCAAACCCTCGTCAGTCGTGCCCGTGATCTCAATTCCATAGAGAGAGGCGTACATGCCTTCCATCTTGACCGCGACACCCGATCCGCCGTCCCGGTCGAGTACGACATCGCCTTCGCCCAGCCTCCGGTAGGTTATGATTCCGCCTGGAGCGCCGTCGGTCTTAAGCTGAACCGTGCCGTCGATGTGGTACGTACCCGGGAGAATGTTGACGGTGTCCCCGGGTACGAGCAGGCCCTTCTGATCGCCATTGTCAAGAGTAGCCCAGGCGCTGCCGGGGCTCAGGCCGTCGTTATCGTCGTCGCCCCCGGTCGATACGTAGTAGTCCGTCCCGCCCGAGGAGCTTTCATACTTGTCCCACAGGAAGAGGAAAGGCTGGTTCTTGTATTCCCCCGTATCCGAGCCCTGGTTGTCGGGCGGCCCCCAGAAGGTCCCGCTCCAGAGCGCGTAGTTGAGTTCGCGGGAGTCGTCCTGCACCGCCAGCATTATAGAGTTCGAGCCGGGGCAGGTATCCAGCGTCATGGAGTTGGGAACGCCGCCGCAGACCGGGCCGTCGAGCGGTCCGGACCAGCCGGCAGCGCTGCTCCAGATGCGGTGCCTAACGCGGGTGGTTCCGTTTCCATAAACGGCCAGGGCTTCTCCAGAAAGGCCCTCGAAGGCCACGGCGACATTGGGGAAGGTTGTCCCATGAGCGAATTCCGTTGCGGTTTGCCTCGGACCCCACGCGTCGCCGTCCCAGACGCTCAGCCAGACATCGGCTGCCGTCGTCAGCACTCCAAGCACTATCCTGTCGCTCGTCGGGTCAGCCGCCAGTGTAGTCCATCTGACGTCGCCCAGGCTGCCGATGGCCCTTGCGAGCGAGTCGACTGCGCTCCAGGTAGAGCCGTCCCAGGTCCGGTAGTAGACGCTCGGGGCGCCCCTTCCGAACGTCACAAGCGCATGCCCGCTGACCTCTTCATAGGCCGCGAAAATGTCGGTTCTGTCATCCCCGGCACCTGAGGGGTCGAGGACCTCTGGGTTTCCCCAGGCCGAGCCACTCCACACCAGGGCATAATCCTGGCTGTACTCATTGCTCACGACGAGCACCATCTCATCAGACAGGGGATTGGAGACGAGCCTGAGCTGGCGCGGCGTGCCGGCAACCGGCAGCGTAATCGAATAGGGACCGACCCATGATATGCTGTTCCCCAGGCGGTACGAGAGCCCATCGGAGTTGTCTACGTAGACCACCATGGCCGTCCCGCTCTGCTGCTCGTAAGCGACGGCGCAGCTCCACCAGTAAGTCTGGTCCACGGTGGACAGCGGGTTCCAGGGTATGTCGGCCCACTGATAGCCGTTCCACATGGTCATCGTGATTTCGCCGCTCTCGCAGACGCCTGCCGCCACGATGTCGTCTTCTGTCGGGGAAGCGGCTCCGGATATTATGCGCCATTCACCCACGGGGTCGATGCCTTCGGGCGTGCCGAAGGAGATGCCGGTCCACTCGTTATAGAGCGGCGTATCCCACCCTGCTCGCGCCCAGATGGCGGTACCCGTCGGAGCAGCTTGAACCGGCCCGGCCCATAGGGCCGCCACGGCCCCTATGATGAATGCAGTCCTACCCATAAACAGGACACACCCCTATGGTTGGTCGCCTCTAAAATCTATCGGCACATAAGCGCCTGGAATTAGCCAAAACCCTTGCTGGGATGGGGCTTGTATTGCCTGTCTTTGAGGGATTTTCGCGCGGCCGCTAGGGCATGGACACGTGCCGCCGCCCTATGCTATAATTGAACCGGAGAGGGGAATGATCGGGAAGACTATCACAGGCGTTTTGATCGCTTTGCTGCTGGTGGCGGCCTGCGCTGCGGCATCCGGCTCAGGGGCCGTCGCGCGCCAGTCCGTCAGGCTCGAGGTGATTCCGGTGGTTGAAGTGGAATTAGGCTCCCCGGGTTCCGCCGCGGAGAGCCCATCATCCCGAGATAGAGGTCAGACCACGACCGATGAAGAGGAGTTCGGAGTCGCGCCGTTCGCAGTCTATCCCGAGGGGTGCGGCGCGAAGGTAAGCGTAACCTCCGAACACGGGACGAGTGTGGAGATGAGCGTGGAAGCGAGTGCCGGGAACGGCGATTATCCCGGCGCGGCTGTCAGGCTCACCCTCACTGACCCCTAATCAGTCCCTGGCCGGCCCCCACCCGCGGAATCAGTTACTACACCACGCCGGCATCTTCTCCATGAAGTCCTTCGCCTGGCGAAGCGCGTCCCTGTGGTCCAGCGCGCCATGCCAGTGTTCGAACCACTCGGCTATAATCGCCTCAACCTTCGCCCGCGGCCTCAGGGTCCCGTTTTCATCGGAGCAGACGCGGCAGAAGCGCTCCGAGGGGCCCCTGTGGTGCTCGTCCAGAAGTGAAGCCGAACACGACTGGCAGTGCATCGCGGGCACCGTCAGCATGTCTCCCTCCGACACCCGGATGGATCCCGGGGCCGCCCGGTTGAGGCTCTCGCTCCAGACTGAGGGTACCAGACTGCGAGCATGCTCTAGCGCAAGGAACCTGGCCTGCGCCGACACCGCGTCCCCGGTTGTGAACAAATGCCGGGCGGTGAGCGCCCCGTCTATCGCATCTGCCAGCCGCCGCACGAGCTCCCGGCAGAGCACTTCCCGGAACACCCCGCCGGCTCCGAATTCGTCCAGGATATGGGGGCCGTTCGATATCAATGGATTGATGAGATTGCCGATATTGCGCTTCATGAATCCAGCCGCGAGAAGCCCGGCATAAAGGCTGGCGGTGTTCGCGGCTCCGCTTCCGAATAGCTCTAGACGCGTGGCGGCCCTCAGAAGATCACGCATCTCCGATCTCCGGGCCGGCAGGGCAAGGACGACCTGATAGGCCGGAAAATCCCGGGGCCCTCCCGGGAGTTGCTCAACCGAGTAGTCCCGGACGACCTCCTCGCGAGCGTTGAGAATGCCCCTTACGGCGTGGCAAGTCTCCTCGTCCCCAACCAGGACGACCCAGCGCTCGAGATGCATGGATGGCTCCCACAGCGAAGTCTCCGTGATAAGGGTATCCGCAATGTCCTCGAGATTCTCCGCCTCCCTCGCAATGATCCTCTCTTCGGGAATGCCGCACTGCCCCCTCAGGAATCGGTGGGCCAGATCGCCCAGCCTCACGAGGTACTTAATATCGCCCGACGCGTACTGCGAAAGCCCCGCAAGCCAGCTCGGCGGCCCGGCCTCCAGGCTCCGCGCGCGCAAGCAGAGCGCCGCGAGCCTGATCCTCAGTCCAGGCACACCAACGACATCAAGCCCGCCCATTCTCAAGGACAGCGTGTCCGCCATCCCGGCGACAAAATCGGGCCCCCCGACCGGCTCCATCAGGCTTCCCGCAAGTGTAGCCTCATCGGTCGTGGTCATGCCAATGCGGCAGCCAGGCCTGATCGATCCCACCAGTCTCAACACGTACTCCTCGAGGAAGGAGTGACTGCCGCCACCGGCCCGCAGCCCCAGGGGATCGCCCGCGACAACGCCCACGCTTATTTCATCCGGAAACTCATAGCCCGCCACCCCGGGAATGGCTGCTTCAACTTCGCCTGCCGACGCCAGTTCGGGACGCAGGGCCGTCTCGCGGGCGGCCAATTTATTCAGCGTTTCATCCACAATGTCTCGGACGGCATCATTCCAGGCCATCCCGGCCGCCTCAACCCATATTCTGGGCTCCCGGCCGAACCTGTGTGCCAGCCGAGTGATTATTCTGACCCATGCCCTCAGCACCCGGGTATTCCTGGTAGAGGCAAGGTCAGGCACATTGCCATCGATCAGTATGCGCTGAATCGTATGGGTGGAGATGCCCAGCTGGCGCGCCAGAGCCTGTCTCGAAGGGCTTTCGGAGTCAGCTGCCTTCAGGGCAGTCCAGATTTCGCGATATCCCGCGGGTAAGGCGGGAGGAAACTCGACTTTCGCCATACTGGAGCTCCTGTCTCATTCAGGCTATGATCCCATCACTTCATCTTGCAGCAACGCAATATCGATTTCGGAACATCCGACCGGTCTCATTAGCAGAATAACCGGCTGAGCAAGCCATGTCAATCTCTTTTCTGGCGTATTACGCCCCCTGACTCGAGAGCACAATCTGACGTATAATTGCAAGATCAAGCTTGACAAGTAGGGTATATGGCTCTATACTATTTCTAGAAATGCTTGCCGCAACCAAATATGGCAATTCGATCTCTTCGGCCGGACACCTAGCAAACCAGGAAGGGGGCCCTCATATGAGAAGCACTGCAGTTGCGGTGGCACTTTGCCTGTTGGCAACAGACCTCATTTCCGCCAGTACTGCACATGGCGGATTCACCGGATCAGCGCCTTTCGGCGCCAATGGTACCATATCCCTCGCCTGGGGGGATTACGACCTCGATGGCGACCTTGATCTGGCGGTCGGCAATTATACCGGCTCCAACCGGCTCTTCACCAATGACGGGGGCGGGGCCTTCACCGAGCAGACGCCCTTCGGCGACCGGAACACCTTCGTGGTGCTCTGGGTCGACTTCGACAATGATGGCGACGCGGACATGTCCGTCGGCAACACCGGGACCGCAGACAACCAGAACCTCCTATATCTCAATAACGGCGACAGCACATTCACCGAAGGGCCCCTGCTCGGCAAGAAGCGCACCAACGCCATGGCATGGGCCGACTACGATCTGGACGGCGACCTCGACCTGGCCGTGGGCAACGGGCTCCTTAACAATCCCCAGGCTAACAGGCTCCTCATAAACAATGGCGACAGCACGTTCACAAGCGTGGCGCGCTTCGGCGGCAACCAGTCGGCTTCCATCATATGGGGTGATTTCGACAATGACGGCGACCCCGACCTCGCCGTGGGCAACGGCGGCTTCGGCTATATCGAGCAAAACTACCTCTACATTAACGAGGGCGATACGGTCTTCACCGAGATACCCGAGTTCGGGCTGGGCGACACGTCGTGCCTCGTCGCCGGGGATTTCGATAATGACGGCGACCTCGACGTGGCCGTGGCCAACTGGGACGGCGGCCAGAACTACCTTTACATTAACAACGGTGACGCCACCTTCGTGCCCGTCCCGCGGTTCGGCCTCCGCGACCCCAATACGTTCGCATGGGGCGACGCCGACAATGACGGCGATCTCGACCTGGCCGTGGGCAACGGCGACTTCGGCTCTGCCGATACCAACTTCCTCTATGTCAACAACGGGGACACCACCTTCACCGAGACGCCGGAGTTCGGACTGGGAAGCACGGACGGCGTCGCCTGGGGCGACTGCGATAACGACGGCGATCTCGACCTGGCCGCGGGGAACGAGCACAGCCCTCCCACCAACTACCTATATACCAATGATACGGACGGAGATGATTATCTGATCGTCCGCCTCGTCGGACATTACCATGACATAGGCATTCCATACTCCAACAGGGATGGGATCGGCGCGAAGATCACCCTCTACGAGACCGGCCACCTGGGTGAGGCGGACTATATAATCGGATATCGTGAGGTCTGCGCGCATGGTGGTTTCGCTTCTCAAAACAGCATCGATGCCCACTTTGGCGTTGCAGGGGCAGCCACTGTGGACATGAGAATCGTGTGGCCGGGCTCGGGGGGGGCCAATGTCACCCAGGACGCGGAGGGCGTAGCCACAGGCCGGCGCCTGGTTATACATGAGACGCAAATGGCATCTATCGGCCAGCGGGAGTCGCCCCTGCGCATCAGGCTTTCGGAGGCTCGGCCCAATCCCTCGGCGGGCGGGTCGGCCCTGTGGTTTTCCATCTCCGGGAGGGCGGCGGTCAGCGCCGCCGTATACGACGTCCGTGGGAGGCTGGTGTCCAGTGTGCTCGACGGCGTCTTCCCGGCCGGCAGCCACTCCTTCACCTGGGACGGAAAGGACATTGACGGCAATGACGTGACGCAAGGCGTATATTTCTGCCGCTTCAGTGCCGGCGATGCGCTTGAGGTACGCAAGATCGTCGCACTCAGATGAAGCAGCAAAACCTGGTATGGCGCGCACAGGCAAGTCCCCCTCCAGGGGCGGCGCCGGCAGGCTGACGCGGCAGAACTCAAAGGCCGCGGGGAGAGGCATATCGCACTACGGAGTGCTTAACAGTGCGGCCCGAAGGCACGAGGTAAGTTCTCTCTCCGCGGCGGTGACAGGGGTCAGGCTTAAAGGTTGACGAATTGAGGGGTCGCCAAGACCGCCGGGGATCGGATTCGGAAACGAAAGAGGCCTGGCCCCTCACTCTATACCACTTCCTCCATACTGCCACCTCAATTCCGCACACAATTACGTTACATGACAAGGCCGGGCTCCAGGTTGACAAAAAGCGACTTATCTGGTATTATCGGCAATTGCGAAAACAGTTAAGCTGCTGCGAGCGTGGGGCAGTGCACATGGACGTGGTGAAAGGAGGCGACCTGCCCACCCTCCCGCGGCCGTCCTGGGTGGTTTCCGCGAAATCGCAGGAACCCTGCCTTAGTTATCGGCGTCGGCCGCGATTAAACACACAGGCCGTCTATCACGCGATTGTCTTGAATCGCCAATCCGAAACCGAGGAGGTACCCGCCATGAGAGCCCATCCCCTTCTGATCGCAGCTCTGCTGGCCGCATTTTGCCTGGCGTGGGGCGGACCCGCACTGGCCCAGGTGTGGACCATACCCGAAGTCTATGCCGGGCGTCCCGGCATAATCGGCGAGGTCATTGAAGTCGAAGGATTCTACTGCTCCTCCGAATGGCCCGTCTTCATGACCGATGGGGATATGGCATTCGCGAGGCGCGAGATAGAACCCCATGCCATCATGAAGGTGGAAGGCGACCTCCCTCCCGGCTACATGGAATTCTCCTATATCCATATCTACGGCGAGGTCCAGTCGGAGCCCCGCCCCACCCCGCTCTGGGGAGAGGGGGAATATCTAAAGCTGGTGGTGGAGGCCGTCCATTTTATCGAACCAGGCGAAGTGAGGCCGCGGCGTAGGGAATTCGAGCCGCGCTTCCGCGCGCCAACGCCGGCTGCACTTGCCGATGATTGCACCTTCGCGCTGCTGCTCTGCAGCGACGACCAGGGTCCCGATTTCTGGAACGACATGGTGAATTACTGGAACTACGTCAATAACACCCTCGGCATTAGCCAGGACAATATCCTTGCCTTCTATCATGACGGCAACTCCAGGAACGAGGGTGACATCCCCAGCGCCAGGCTGAGGCCCGCCACTCATGCCTCGATCAGGCAGGGATTTCTGGACCTCAAGGCCAAGATCGAGGCCTGCGAAGACGAGGGCAAGCGCGCCAAGCTT
Source organism: bacterium (assembly GCA_050125095.1). Classification (GTDB taxonomy): domain Bacteria; phylum Arandabacterota; class Arandabacteria; order Arandabacterales; family JALGWA01; genus JALGWA01. Next base: position 380 of record JASFEA010000102.1, on the reverse strand, counting down.
TACAAGCTCGTGACCGACCACGGCTCGGGCTATCACACGGGCTCCGGCCCGGACGGTCCCCAGAACTGGTCCGACGGCTGGGCCGGCGGCCATATTGACCAGGACGGTGAGGAAGAAGATCCGGTCGATGAAAGCCAGCTCAAGTTCGATATGGACGGACCCGCGGTCGGATTCAAGTATGAGTTCGATCTGGACAATGACGGGACCGTCGATACGGAGCTCCGCAACACGGCCGGCACCAAGGAGATCTGGGTGAAGACCGGAACGGGCTGGGTGCTTGCGGGTTCGGACGGCGACGGTGACGGTGACATAGACGCCGATGACGGAGGGGTCGACCTAAACGGCGACGGGGATAAGGACGACTCATTCGCCTGGGATGA
>JASFEA010000101.1:0-11367 GCA_050125095.1 bacterium | reverse complement strand
ATTCCCCCGACCCGGCGCCCCGAACATCGATGGCACATGGGGCAGGTGAGGCAACCAGAATCACGAGAACGGCAAACGCCATTATCCCTGTTATTCTAAGTCTGGAAAGTACCCGCACTGTCGGTTACTCCTTAGAATTGCCGGCTTTCATGCTAGTGCCCAAAACCGCTCCGGTCAAGGACTATTCAGGCCTGCAGCGCCATCGAGCCGTTACTTCCCCCTCCTCGCCAGGATGCACGCCACGGCGATGGAGTTCAGCCTGGCTTCGTATGTGTCGGCCCTCGAGACCACCACCACGGGGACCTTGGCTCCCACTATGACCCCTGCGGTCTGGGCGCGCTTGCCCACGAAATATGTGAGCAACTTGTAGAACACATTGCCCACATCGGCATGGCCCACGATGAATATGTCGGCCTTCCCGGCGACCGGGCTCTTGACGCCCTTCTGCCTGGCCGCCTCCAACGAGACGGCGTTATCGAAACCGAAGGGCCCGTCCACGACGGCGTTCTTTATCTGGCCGCGCTCGGCCATCTGGGCGATAACGGCCGCGTCGACGGCCGACTTCATCTTGAGGTTCACCGTCTCAATGGCCGAAAGCAGGGCGACCTTGGGCCTCTTGAGGCCCACCGCGCGCGCGACCGAGACGGCGTTATTGACTATCTCCACCTTCTGCTCGAGCGTGGGCTCTATTACTATTCCGCCGTCCGACATGAACATTATGCGGTCGAAGCCTTCGACCTCGAAGACGGCCACATGGCTCATGAGGCCGCTCGTGGTGATGCCTATTTCCTTATCCAGCGCCGCCTGCATGATGGTCTTGGTGGTAACGTTGCCCTTCATGAGGACGTCCGCGTCGCCCGAGCCGACGGCCCTGACGGCCGCCCGGGCCGCCTTGACCGGCGTCCTGACGTCTGCCATGGTGCAGCCCTTGAGCGAAAGGCGCTGCTTCTTGGCAAGCGCCCTTATCCTGGCCTCGTCCCCGAAGAGTATGGGCTCGGCGAAGCCCTTCCTGCAGGCGTCGCATAGAACGTCCAGCACTATGGGGTCGGCCGCCCCGGCGACGGCTACGCGCGTGCTGGTGCGGCTGGCTACTCTCTTGGCCAGCGTGAGTATGTCCCTGAATCGAACGTTCTTAGACTTCTTACCTGCCAACGTAGCCCTCCTTTATCTCCACTTTCATGCATTTGGCCTTTCCCTTCGCGAGTACCGTGCCCTCCGCATTCGCCACCTCGGCCGACGTGTGTATCAGGCGCCCCTGCTCGGAGTCCACGCGACCCTTTATGAAGAGCTCCCCCTCTATTGGAACCGGCCTGACGAGCTTTACTTCCAGCGTCGCGGTGACCGCCGATATGCCCGAGTCCCAGAGCAGCTTCAACATGGCCTCGTCCAGCAGCGTCGCCACCAGGCCCCCGTGCATTATGCCGGCATAGCCCTCATGTTCCCTCTTCGGCCTGAACCTGCCCTCTACGGTGAGGTTCTCCTTATCCAGGTCGAATTCCAGCTTGAGGCCTATCGGATTGTTCTTGCCGCACCCGAAGCACATCCCCTCGTCTCTCAGGCTCATGGGTCCCCCCAAGTTTGGACTTGCATGGTATGAACGCGGAGGATATTCTACTCAATAACGAGGCACAATTCAAACATTAGAATTCCCGGGGGAGGTCTGCTTTGAAACTGGTCACTTACGAGCGGGGCGGCCGCAGGGCGGGCCTGCTTATCAATGAGCGCATATACGACATCGAGAACACGGCGTCATTCCTGCACCTGGAGGGCGGCTACCCGAGCGATCTCATAGATATCATCGCCAGCCGCGACCTCGGCGACCTCAAGACTCTGGCCAGGCGCATAAAGGAGCTCGATAAGGGCGGCGAAGACCTTCCTCTGCAGTGCTGGGCTTCGGTGGAAGAAGTCCAGTTCCACGCCCCCGTGCCCAGGCCCGGCAAGATCATATGCCTGGGGCTCAATTACAAGGACCACGCGAAGGAGCAGGACGCCAAGATCCCCGACAAACCGCTTCTCTTTGTGAAGGCGTCCACCTCGACGATAGGCCACGGCCAGGCCATAGTGATTCCGGAAGGCTCCAGCAAGGTCGATTTCGAGGCGGAGTTCGCCTTCGTGATCGGAAGGGAGATAAGGGACGCGGACGCCGCACTCGCCCAGGACGCGATTTTCGGCTACACCTGCATGAACGACGTCACCGAGCGCGAGATGCAGCAGTCCGAGCGCCAGTGGTTCCGGGGCAAGAGCCCGGACACCTTCGCTCCCATGGGACCCTGCATAGTGACCGCGGACGAGCTGAGCAACGTGAGCAGCCTTTCGGTCTCATCGAAGTTAAACGGCGAGCTCATGCAGCTGAGTTCGACCTCCAACCTCATATTCACGCCGGCCGAAATTATCAAGTTCATAACCAGGACCATGACCCTGGAACCGGGCGACGTAATCTCCACGGGCACCCCCGGCGGGGTCGGCGTTTTCAGGGAGCCGCCGGTCTTCATGAAGGACGGAGACGTCATAGAGGTCATCATTGAGGGGATAGGGACGCTCTCGAATCCCGTGGAGGCGAAGCGGTAGTCGACCGGGGCCGGATCAACCGGTGGGGATCACGTGCGGCGGCCCGGGGACTGGGCCGGCTCAGCTGAATGTGCGCTTGACGCGGCCTATCTTCTCGATTCTCTCCTCGGCGAGACGATCGGCGGCCTCATTGGTGGGTATGCCGTTCTCCTTGGCTGCCGCGAAAACCTTCAGTAGCACGTCCTTTATGGCGCCGGTCTTCCTCAGGGCGCGCTCCCTATCGTAGCCGTATATTTCGTCGGCGACGTTGATGAGGGCGCCGGCGTTGATTATGTAGTCGGGCGCGTACAGTATGCCGCGCTCATGGAGCAGCTTCCCAGATCCCTCATCGGAGAGCTGGTTATTGGCCGCACCCGCGACGATTACGCATTTGAGCCGCTTCACGGTCTCGGGGTTCATGATCCCGCCGAGGGCGCAAGGACAGAAGACATCGCAATCGACGTCGAATATAGCTTCGGGGTCAACCACATCGACCCGGTGGCGCTGGGTTATCCGCTCAACCGCCTCCTCATCGACATCGGCCACGCTAAGCCTGGAGCCGCGGGCCATCAGCATATCGACCACCTGGCTGCCAGCGTTACCCAGGCCCTGAACGGCCACATGCAGGTCCCTGAGGTCGTCGCTCCCCCCTCTGGCTAGGCGGCAGGCCTCGAGGCCTTTCACGACGCCGAACGCGCATACGGGGGAAGGGTCGCCGCTGCCGCCCCTGGAGCTCGGGATGCCCACTACGTACCGGGTCTCGGTTCGCATATTGTCCATGTCGTCGACGGAAGTGCCGACGTCCTGACCGGCGACGTACCGCCCGCCCATGCCGTCGATGAACCGGCCAAGCGCCCTCCACAGCGCCTCGCTCTTGTCCTTCCTGGGGTCACCCATCACGACTGTCTGGCCGCCGCCGAAGTTGACGCCGGCGCCGGCCGCCTTGTAAGTCATGCTGCGCGAGAGCCTCAGGGCGTCTTCGATCGCCTCGTCCTCCCCCGAATAGGTGCGCATACGGACGCCGCCTATCGCGGGCCCCAGTGTGGTGTCGTGTATGGCGACTATGGCCCTGAGCCCCGACACCGGCTCCCGGAAAAAAATGAGCTGCTCGTGCTTCTTGTCCTTAAGCTTCTCGAATACGGCCATAAGATGTGCGCCTCTTGCAGTGTTTCCTTACTGTTCCTAACACAGGGAATGGGGCATGTCAAATCACTTTAGGTGCTCGAACGCGAACCGGGCCGCTCCTATCAAAGCCGCGTCGTCGCCGAGTACCGCGCGCCTGACCCTGAGCCGCGGGGCGAGCGGCGGGAATACGATCTTCCTGGCCTCCATGATGGCCGGCCGGAGCAGCACCGCGCCGGCCCTGCTCACGCCGCCCCCGATGAGGATGAGTTCGGGGTCCAGCAGGTTGAAGATATTGGCGATGCCCACGCCCAGGCCCCGGGCGGCATACTTCATAGCGGCCGTCGCGGCCCTGTCGCCGCGCCTGGCAAGATCGGTGACCTGGCGGGCGGTGACTTTCCCCCGGGCGCCCGTGCCGGGAGCTACCCTGCCCCGGCCCTTTGACCTCCTTACTCTGCGGTATTCCTTCACTATGGCGGTTGCCGAGGCGAAGGTCTCGAGGCAGCCGCGATTACCGCAGCTGCACAGCGGCCCATCCACCATGACTATCGTATGGCCGATCTCCCCCGCCGTGCCCCTGGCTCCGCGCCAGATCTTCCCGTCGACGATGAAACCGCCGCCCACGCCTGTTCCGAGCGTGAACATGAAAAGGCTACCGGCGTTCCTGCCGGCTCCCTTATAGTGCTCGCCCAGGGCGGCGCAGTTGGCGTCGTTTTCGACGAAGACGGGCACATTAAACCGCTTCTTGAGATAGGGGCCGACTCGTATGTTCCTGAGCCCGCCGACATTGGGCGCGAAGTATATGAGGCCGCGGGCGGAGTCGGTGTAGCCCGCGAAGCCCAGGCATACGGCTCTCAGGCGGCCGCGGGCCGACGCTTCCGGCTCGAAGTCCGCGATGGCCTCGTAAAGATCGGTGAGAAGATCGGCGTTACGCTTATAGGAACCCATCTTGGCCCTGGCCCCCGCGAGCACCCTGCCCGACGGGCTCACGACGCCGAGGCGCAGATTGGTCCCTCCCAGGTCGACTGCTATGACTACGTCCCTCTTCATCTATTCTTCCTTCTCATCTATCCGCACGCGCCTGATCCGGTTTCCCCTCACCTCTACCACATGGAACCTGAAATTGCCATGCTCTATGACGGCGCCGGCATGCGGGATCTCCCCGCTGACGTGAAGCAGGAAACCGGCGAGGGTGTCGCCCGCGCCCTCGGGGATCTCTATCCCGAGCTCCTCCTCTATAAGCGAAACGGGTACCCGCCCGCTCACTATCCCGCCTATCTCGATACCCCTCTCCTGTCTGCCGTCGTACTCGTCGCTGATCTCGCCCAGTATCTCCTCCAGGGCGTCCTCGAAGGTCACAATCCCGATCGAGCGGCCGTACTCGTCGGTGACAACCGAGAGATGCCTGAGGTCGTCGCGCATCTCGAATATCGCCCTTCTGACGGTCTGGGTCTCCGGAATGAAGTGCGCGCTTCGCGAGAAGACCCTTATGCTGCGGTCCTCCGTAACGCCCAGGAGATCTCTTATATGCAGCACACCCGTGATGTGCTCGCAGCTGCCCTTGTACACCGGGTAACGCGAATGGCCGCTGCGCGAGGATTCCGAAAGCACCTGTCTCACGGTCATACCTTCCTCGAAGCAGTTCACCTCGTCCATGGGCACCATGACACCCGTCACTTTCATTCTGGAGAGGTCAAGAACTCGATAGGCGTAAGCGTGGCTGGGAAGACTGCTGGCGTCTCCTGCTATCTCCTTCACGATCGCCCTTATTTCCTCGCGGGTAACCGCGCCCGATCTCTCTCTGCGCCCGGAAGGGCCGACGAAGACCGACGCGATTGATGACGTCACCATCGCGACCGGGTAAAGCACGTAATACGCGACGCCGAGCACGGGGGCTACGAATGTGAGGAAGCCCTCGGGGCTCGTCCGCGCAATCGCCTTGGGGATTATCTCTCCGAAAACGAGTAAGAAGAACGTCACGCTCACCGTGGAAACGAGCACGGCGTAGTCTCCGAGATAGTCCGCCAGCGTGGCCGTCGCCAGGGCGGACGCCAGCACCACGCATACATTGGTCCCCACCAGCGTGACGCTGAGCAGCGTGCTCGGGTCCGCGAGCAGCCGCCTTGCCATCCGGGCCCGCATTGACCCGGACGTGGCCATCGCCGATATCTGGAAGCGGTTGCTGGACACGAAGGCGGTCTCGCTTCCCGAGAAGAACCCGGATCCCAGCACGGCAGCCACGATGGCCGCTATATTGCCAATCACATCCAGCATATTCCCTACTTCTTCCGTACTCTCAGGAGCTTGATCTGGCGCGAGTCGGCTTCGAGAATCTTGAACCCTATGCCCTCGAAAATGAACTCATCGCCTGTTGCCGGTATCCTGCCCACCCGGTTGATTATGAACCCGCCGACGGTCTCGGCGTTATTATCCACAAGCGACGAGCCCATAAGCGCGTTGAAGTACTCGAGCTCCATCCTCGCAGAGACTTCATAGGCCGACCTTGTCTTCTTCCGGTAAGTGTTCTTGGACCTCGCGTCGAGCTCTTCGCCCACTATCTCCTCCACTATGTCGTCCAGCGTGACTATCCCGCAGAAGCAGCCGTACTCGTCCACCACCACCGCGAAGTGGGCGGCGCCTTTCACGAACTCGCTGAGAAGGTCCGCAAGCGACTTGGACTCGGGGACGAAAACCGGCCGCCGCGCTATGTCGCTGAGGCTCAGGTTCTCGCTGTACTGCTTGTGGAGGAGGTCCTTCACATAGACGACTCCCTTGATGTTGTCCCTGTTCTCGGTCTCGAATACCGGCACCCTGGAGAAGCCCGCCGACTTGAACGGGCCCACCGCGTCCGCCACCCGCGTCCCCGCGTCCACCATGAAGACCTCGGTTCGCGGCGTCATGATGTTCTGCACGGACTGGTGCTCGATCTTCAGGAAACCCGCAAGCATCCTGCGCTCCAGACCGTCCAGCACGCCTTCGGTATGGCCCGCCGACACGGCCTCCACGACATGGGCGTGCTCATGGTCCGGCATAGCAGAACCCGGCAGCCTGGTCCTTGCCGCGAGGCCCGTCAGCGCGGTGAAGCAGGCGCGCAGCGGAGACATGACTTTGACGGCGAACGATATGAGCGCGGACGTTCTCAGCGCCGTCTTGAGGGGCTTGGTAACTGCGTAGGTCTTGGGGACGATCTCCCCGAATATGAGTATGAGTATGCTCATCGCGGCCACGCTGATCCCGATGACTCCCTTGTGCAACACGTGTCCCACGATATTGGTTCCGATGGACGAAGCCGCGACATTGACGAGCGTGTTCCCGACCAGTATGGTTACGAGCAGCCTCACGGGATCCGAAAGCAGCGAGGCGACGGCGATGGAGCGGCGAGAGGGCCGGCGTTCGAGCTTTCGTATCTCGAAGGGTTTCAGGGAGAAGAGGGCGGTCTCTGAACCGGAGAACAGAGCTGAGAAGACAAGCAGGACTCCGAGGAATATTATCTGTAGTAATATGGTCGTCACTTGGGTGTGGAATCAGCCTCTTCCGGCGCCCCCTGCGCGACAGGCAGATGGACATGGAAGCAGGTCCCTTCTCCCTCCTTGCTCTCGAATGACAGCCTTCCGCCGTGATCCGCGGCGATCCTCCGGGCGATCACGAGACCCAGGCCCGAGCCTTCCCGCTTGGTGGTAAAGAACGGGGAGAAGATCCGCTCGCGCACGTCTTCGGACATGCCGCATCCCGTGTCCTCGGCGCTCAATTTCAGCATGGCGCCCTGCATTTCAGTCCTCAAGGTAAGGCTGCCGCCGTCGGACATCGCCTCAACCGAGTTATGCAGTATATTCAGCAACATCTGCCTGAGTTCCACAGGGCTCCCCATCACCACGACGTCGCCGTGACCCGGGACATAAACGACCTCGATGCCCGCCCGGGCTGTGACGCCCGCAAGAAGATCAAGAGTCTCCCCGACCAGCGACGATACGTCGATGGGGACTGTCTCGCGGCTGAGTCCGCTTGTGGACTTCACAATGTGCTTGAGTGAGTCTTCCAGCCTGACTATTTCCATGGCGATTTTGTCGAGAACGTCTCTGACCTTATGCCCGTCCAGAAATTCGGCCGCCGCGGCCCTCGCCATGAGGCCGATGGAAACAAGCGGCGTCTTGATTTCATGAACCAGGGTCGACGCCAGACCGCCCGCAGCCACCAGCCGCTCGGCCCTCATGAGCTGGAGCTGGTCCTGCATCAGCTGCCTGTGGGCGTCCTCCAGCTGTCTAAGCCGTTCCTGCAGCCTGCTGTGAAGCGATGCGTTTAGTATTGCGAGCGCCGCCTGGCTGGCCAGCGTTTCCAGCAGCCTCACGTCCTCTCTGGAGATCGCCCGCCGTGTCACGAAGTTGTCGGCGACGATCGCGCCTAGCTTCCTGCCCTTGGCCACCAGCGGCATGACTATGAAGGAGTCACTCTCTATCAAATCCGCCAGTACCCTCGCTTCAGGGATTTCGCGGGCATTGTCTATGCTGTAGGCGACGCCCTCCTCCATGCTGCGGGCCACGATCCCGCACCCCGGGTCGGCGGACAGCCTTATCGTGCGGGCGAGTCGCATGATGCCCGCCGCGCCGTCACGGCCCGAGGATGGGCCTGCCAGGATCTCGCCGAAGCTCCTCGCCTCGTGCTTCATCGCGCCCCATATTGTCTCAGCCTCGTCGGGGCGCGAGGGCCCTACCGCCATGCGCCCTTCCAGCGCGTTTCCGCCTTTGTTCAGCATGATCAGAAAGGCGCGGTTGAATCCCAGGCCGTCGCCGGCCGTAACCGCCGTAAGTATGACCATAAGGAGCTCATCCAGCTCCATGGTGCTCTGCAGCGCCCGGCCCACTTCACCGAGAAGCGTAACCTCGGCCGACTTGGTCCTGAGGTCTCTCTTGAGAGTCTCCGAGCTGGACAGCAGCTCGGCGCATTCGGAAAGAAGGCCTTCCATGGTGCCGACCACGGCCCCGTCGGAGGTCCGCTTCCCTTCGGCGCGGGCCCGGTGCGCTTTGAAAACCGGGCAGTCCGCGCATCTGATCGTGAGCCTCTCCGTAAGGCATGTGGGGCGGTCGAAACAGCGGCTGTCGGGAAGAAGCCAGCAGGGCGCGTTTTCATTCTCATGCGCCTCGCAGTCCGGACGCCCGCAGGCCACCTCTTCCCAGCAGCGCACGGGCTCCCTGCTATGAGGGTCTTTCAATTCTGCCCTCCATGGCTGGCTATCCTGTCAGGGCTTCTTTGAAGACTTCGTCAAGATTATCGACAAAGACGAAGGTGATGCCCTTCTTGACGATGTCCGGGACTTCGCTCAGGTCCTTCTCATTCTTCCTCGGAAGAATGACCGTCTTGATACCGGCCCTGCGCGCAGCCAGTATCTTCTCCTTCACGCCTCCCACGGGGAGGACCTTGCCCTTGAGAGTGATCTCGCCGGTCATGGCCACATCGGGTCTGACGGGTTTGCCGCTTAAGAGCGAAACCATGCTCGTCGCTATGGTGACTCCAGCTGAGGGGCCGTCCTTGGGAACGCCCCCATGGGGAACATGGACATGCAGGTCGTTTTTCTCATAGAAGTCGGGCGGCACTTCCAGGGTCTCGGCGTTAGACCGCACGTAAGTGAGCGCGGCCTGTGCCGACTCCTGCATGACGTCTCCCAGGTGACCGGTCAGCGTGAGCGACTTGCCGCCTTTCATCATACTGGTTTCCACGAAAATGATATCGCCGCCGGCCTCGGTCCATGCGACGCCGGTGGCGACGCCCGGCGCCATTGTGCGTTCGGCCGCATCCCTGAAGAACTTGCTCGGCCCCAGCAATTCGGCCACCGCGGCCGCATCTATGTTCACCTTGTCCTTCTCGCCCTCCGCCACCTTCCGGGCGACCTTTCTGCAGATGTTGGCTATTTCCCGCTCGAAGTTGCGCAGGCCCGCCTCGCGCGTGTACTCCGAAATGAGCAGCCGAAGCGCGTCGTCTCCGAACTCGATATTGTCCCCCGTGAGTCCGTGGCCCTCCAGCTGGCGGGGTATCAGAAACTTCTTCGAGATCTCCACCTTTTCCCCGTCGGTGTAGCCCGGAAGCTCGATCACCTCCATCCGGTCCAGGAGGGCCGGCGGTATGGTATGGAGTACGTTGCCCGTGGTGATGAACATTACCCGGGACAGGTCGAACGGAACCTCAAGATAGTGGTCGGAGAAATTCTCGTTCTGCTCCGGGTCGAGCACCTCCAGAAGCGCGGCCGAGGGGTCACCGCGGAAGTCGGTCCCGAGCTTGTCCACTTCGTCGAGCATGAACAGCGGATTTCTGGATCCCGCCTGCCTGATGCCCTGAATGATCCTGCCGGGCAATGCGCCCACATAGGTCCGGCGGTGGCCCCGGATCTCGGCCTCGTCCCGCACGCCGCCTAACGAAATCCTGGTGAATTTCCTCCCCAGCGCCCGCGCGATAGACTTGCCCAGCGACGTCTTGCCGACGCCGGGCGGACCGACGAAGCAGAGAATCGGACCCTTGGTCTCCTTCTTTAACTTCCGCACGGCGAGAAACTCGAGAATGCGCTCCTTTACTTTCTCCAGATCATAATGGTCCTCATCCAGAATCTTCGCGGCCGCCGGCACTTCCAGCACGTCCTCGGTGCTCACCGACCAGGGCAGCCCGACCAGCCAGTCCAGATAGGTTCTGGAAACCGTGTACTCCGCCGCCTGCGGCGGCATGCGCCCGAGCCGGTCTATTTCCTTCTCCGCGGCCTTCTCGGCGCGCTCGCTCATTCCCGCGGCCTTTACTTTTTCCCTGAGTTCCTCTATCTCCATCGTGCGCTCGTCGCCCTCGCCGAGCTCCCGCCTTATGGCCTTGAGCTGTTCGCGCAGGTAGTACTCGCGCTGCGTCTTGTCGAGCTCGGATTTGACATCCGACTGTATCTTGCTCCCGAGCTCCAGCACCTGCAGCTCGCGGTTCAGATAATTGATGAGCCGCTCCAGCTTGGGCTTGGTGTCGAATGTCTCAAGGATGTCCTGCTTCTCCGCAGTGGTCAGATTGATATTCGAGGCGATGAGGTCCGCCGCCCTCGTCGGATTGTCGATATTCATGACCGCTACCTGGAGCTCGTCCGGCAGATGGGGAGAGAGCGCGACTATCTTGTTGAACACACCGGAGGCGTTTCTCAAGAGCGCCTGGGCCTCCACGCTTTCGTCGCTGACCTCCGGGATCTCCGTAACGCTCGCCCTGAGATACGGCTCCTCCTGCGTGAACTTTTTGATCTCTACGCGCGCGATGCCCTGCACCAGAAGCCGCGTGCTGCCGTCGGGGAACTTGAGCATTTTGAGTATGGTGGCCGCCGTCCCGACATTATAGAGGTCGGCCGGGGTCGGCATCTCTATGTCCGGCCTTACCTGGGTCGCCAGGCCTATGGTGCGGTCGCCGTTCGCGGCCTCATCGACCAGGCGAAGCGACCTCTGCCTGCCGATGACCAGCGGCGCTATCATGTAGGGGAAGATCACCGTGTCCCTGAGCGGGATGATGCCCAGCTCGCCCGGCAGTTTCTGAATTCTGGGGGCGCCGGGCTCAACGAGTATGCTGGGGTCTCCCACGGTGGCCGTCTTCACGACCCTGGGGCCCCTGGTGGTCCCGCGCGGCTTCGCGGACTTCCGGCCCGGCCGCTTCGCAGTCTTCTTCCCGCTGCTGCGCCCAGTTTTCCCGGCCGCCTTA
>JASFEA010000100.1:0-11380 GCA_050125095.1 bacterium | reverse complement strand
CAATCCGCGGGCATGTTTACTTCCTGGCATCCGACGCCCTGGAGGGGAGATACGTTGGGGATGCCGGGTATGAGGTCGCTGCGCACTACGGCCAAAGCCAGTTCGTAGCGGCGGGACTCCGGCCGGGGGTCGCCGACGGGAGGGGTGCATCCTACTTCCAGGAGGTACCGGTACTCAGGCGGCGGTCCGCCGGGGACATAAGCCTGACCGTAAGGACCGGCGAGGGCAGTACCACCTTTTCCGAGGGAGACGATTTTACCTGGTTTCAGGGCGAGATGTTCCCCTGGGAGAAGCGGGAGCTTGAGGTCGTGTTCGCGGGCTACGGGATTTCCGAGCCAGATCACGGCTGGGACGACCTCAGTGATGTCGACGTAAGGGACAAGGTTGTGATCATAATGATGGGCGCGCCAACCCGCGGGGGCGAGCCCGTCCTGCCCGAGGCAATACATGCCAGGTATGCGCCGCCGAATGCTATCATGAAGAAAATGGCGGAGTTGATGTACAGGGGGGCGGCGGGCATATTCGTTCTACCCGATGAGATGATTCTGGAGGCGTGGGACGCCCTGCCGTCAAGGGCGCCAATACCCCAGTTCGAATACGACAACAGGCAACCGGGCGCGATCCACATCACCCTGTTGAGTCCCATAAAGCCAGGGGTTGTCGAGGCAATCTTCGCGGGGCAGGACCGGCTGCCGCCCGGCATGGGGCATCCTGGCCCGGAAACCCCGGGGAGCTTTTACCTCCGCGATGTGACCCTCACCTTTGAAGGCACGTTTAGCGAGGAAAAGGTTCTAACGTGGAACGTAGTGGGGGTGGTCGACGGCACGGATCCGCAACTCAAGAGCGAGTACGTCGTAGTAACCGCCCATCTCGACAGTACGGCCCCACGCGAAGACGGTGAGATAAATAACGGGGCCGACGACAACGCCAGCGGCGCCGCCGGCATAATGGAGGTTGCCAGGGTCCTGGCCAAGTCACCGCCCAGGCGTTCGGTGGTCTTCGTGCTTCTGTCCGGCGAGGAGGCAATGTGTATCGGGTCGCGGCACTTCGTTTCAGACAGCCCCGTCCCGCTTGATAAGATTGTGGCAAACGTGAATCTCGACATGATAGGCAGGACGGCCCCCGCTAACGAAGCAGATCGCAGCCACTACGCGATAGACTCGGACAGGATAACACCGGAATTCACCCGGCTCATAAAGGAAGTCAACTCTTCGACACTGGCATGGCCCCTGAAGTATGAGGCCGAGACTGGTAGCAGTGACCACATGATGTTTCATGCCGCAGGCATTCCTGCGGTTTCCTTCTACTCCGGCCACCATGACGACGTCAACCTGCCGACGGATGACCCGGAGAAGCTGGATTATGAGAAGGCGGAGAAGATATCACGGCTGGTTTACGAGATCACCATGGAGCTTGGAAACAGAGAGAACCTCTGGTGATATGTCTCTAATGAGCCCCGGAAGGCGCCGTCACCGAGGTGGGGTATTCCGCGATCAGGCCAAGGGCATCCTGGGCTCCCGGCCCCTTGGTCCGAATTACTACCGCGCGGTTTGCCTCGACACTGTATGATGTGAGCGACTTCGACGCATCTCCCGCCGCCCCTTCTTCCACATCTATGACTAGAACGCCGGCACCCGCGGACAGATCAAGAGATACCATTTCAAGCCAGCGTATCTCCTGATTCGACGACGTCTTCCAGAACACGCTCTTTCCGGTGGCGTCGAAGACCACGGAGCGCAGGGTCTGGCCGCATGAGATCTCGCCCAAAATGTGGAACGCGTAAGGTACCGGAGGTCCGCCATCGCGAGGGGCGTAGTCCCGCATCAGGGCGGCCATGCGGACGAAGCGGGCATAGGAGTCGCTGCCGGAGGCGATGTCCGTGTCACCGCCGAACGCGGAGTCCATGGCAATATGCGGATATGCCTGACGGTACATCGTATTAGTGAGGGCAGGCACCTCCAGCGAGTCGCCCGCGATGACGAAGGGCTCGCCGTTGGTGTATTCGATAACCGCGGAGACGCCGGTGGAATCCGCGACCAGATAGTGCCACCCTTCACCGTCGGGACGCAGGTCGCCGAGGTGCAGAAGCACCTCCTCTACGGTTGCGTAATTGTCGAGCTGGTACTGCATCCATTGCCCACAAGAAACACCCGGCCGGTCGTCTTCAGGTGGGTAGACGGCCCAAAGGCTTGTTTCCATGATTACAAGGCCGGCTTCGTTCATGCCGCTCTCGATGAAATCACGGCCGTAGCAGGTGAAGGTTATAGAGCCGTATCCGGACACCCATGTTTCGGGTTCGCCCTCGTAATCAACGGGCCACGAACCCTTCCAGGGCAGTATGGCCTTTGTGATTCCCCTGGGATTGACTATCACATGGCCGGGTAAGGGGCCGTCGAGGTCGAGGTTCCGGCCGCAGACGACAGCGCCGCCCTCAGCCAGGCTGAAGATGGAACAGGCCAGCGCGGGCGTGGCCAGGATCCAGCATATTATGAGCTGGGCGAGCGCGCAGATCGATGTCGTTATCAGTATATTCCTCATCATTGTCACTGAGGGGTCTGTTAGGGCAAAAACAGGGACGGAAACATGACGCCTTCCGCCATGGTTTGCCCAATACAATTACCTCCCGGGCGAATACACATTGAGAATATATGTAAATATGTGAACCTGCACCATCCGTAAATCCGCGTAGCTACAGACTGCTGCATATGGTGCTGGCCGCCGGCCCCGTGCGCGGCCTACCGGGCGTCAGTGCGGGAGAGCAGCGAGCCTGCGACGATTATCACGAGGGCGATCGAGGTCCCGGCTATGAAGCCATGGAGGCCCAATGGGTTTCCGAGGCGCGTCCAGATGAGGGCCGTGCCCGCGCCGGCGACCATTGAAACGAGAGTGGCCGTGGGATTTGTTCGTTTCCAGTAGATACCGAAGAGCAGCGGCCAGAGATTGGTGGACGCGATCACAGCCCAGGAGAACGCCGTAAGCACCAGTATGAGGCTCGGCGGCCGCAGCCCGATCAGGATCGCGGCGCCGCCGAGGATTATATTGGCGATGCGGGCATACTTGATTTGCTCGGCCTGGGTCAGTTTCCTTCCGAATGTATGCTCCATGATGTCGCGCACCAGAGACGTCGACGAGATGATCAGCACGCCGGCGAAGGTCGACATCCCCGCCGCGATCACCCCCGCCAGGAATATGGCCGCGCCTATCGGGGGCAGGACGGACTTGGTGAGAGTGGGTATGGCGAGGTCCGGGTTCGCCACCGCGGGATGCAGTATGCGTGCGAGCGCTCCGTTGAGATATGGGAGCAGCGCGACCGACCCTCCTACCGTCACGACGATGGTGCCGATGCGCAGCATTCTCACGTTCTTGATGGAGTAGAACCTGATGACCAGTTGCGGCATGCCCCAGGTTCCGAAGCTCACTATCAGGCAGAAAGATATTAACCCCGCCCATCCCCAGAGGCCCGGGGTCGAAACGAATCCGGCGTCCATGGCCGACAGGCGTTCGACGGCCGTCGCCATTCCGCCGACGCGGCTCAAGGCGACAAGCGTGAGAAGAATGAGGCCCCCTATCATTATCCACGCCTGTATGAAAGACGTCCACACAACCGCCAGGTAGCCCCCGACGGTAACGTAAAACACGATAATGAGCCCGGAGACCAGCACTCCTCCCCAGTAGGGTATCTCCACGAGCACCTGTATGGCATTGGCCATGCCCTTCACGACGCTCACGTTGTAGATGATCAGGAATAGGAAGATGATGGCCGCCGAGAACATCATGATGGCGCGCGAGCCATATCGCTTGCCGAGGAACTCGGAGATGGTCATGGACCCGGTTTCCTCGGTCATTCGCCGTATGCGCTTGCCGAGTATGATCCACGCGAGGGCGCATCCAACCAGGACGTTGCTGGCGCCTATCCAGAGTGTCGAAAGGCCGTATTTATATCCGAAGGCGCCCCCTCCGATTATGAGCACCGATGAGAAGTACGCGGCGACGAATGAAAGGGCGGTTACCCACGGTCCTATAGACCTGCCGCCGATGGCGTAGTCGGCGGAGGTCTTGAGGCGCCGCGAAGAGAAGACGCCTACCAGGCCGAGAATGACGAGATAGACGAGCAGGACTACAATGTATGTGAGTCGTTCCATCAGTCCCCGCGGGCGCCCGTCATGCGCCCCTGTCCCTCCGGGCGTCGACAATCGCCCAGACTACAGATATGCCTATGCTTAGAAGCGTGACGATGAGAGCGGAGAAAGTGGACCACGGCAGTCCGTAAGGCGCCATCGAGTCCCTCCTGCAAACTACATGTTGAAACTGACCTGGAATCTCAGCAGGTCAGCCGCCCGTGGATCTCCGGTTATACTGCACATATCCCACAGCCAATTGTAGTAACCGCCGGGCGAAAAGTGCTCGTAGAGCAGGTGCCCGGACAGGTGCTCTCCCACCCGGTACGAAAACTTGAGCGCGTAGAGATTGCCGCGCTTCATATATAATGGTTCGTCGAACTGCGTATCCGGCGGAATGCATGCCAGTGGGTCGGCCCTGTTGGCGTACATCCACATCACCCGTGCGTCAAATACAAACCCCCTGTATGGTTCCAACCTGACCTCGACCAGCGGGAACTTGACGTTCTGCCAGTAGGCCACTCCCGCCTCGGGTATGAGCGTATATATGTAAAGCTCGCTCCACTGCGGCCACCTGCCGAGGACCGGATTCCACCCCTCGGACTTGCCGTGGGTCTTGAGATTGTCGCCCGCAAGGTATACGTAGCCCGCGCCGACCTTGAGATTCCAGTACTTCTTAATCATGAAGTCCAGGTATGCGGTGCCCCCGAAGGCAGATATGTTCTTGGCCTCCTGGTCTCCCGATGTGCTGTAGTCGTGGTGGAGGTGGCCCGTCTGGTAAGCCGCTTCGGCGCGGAGCTCCATGTATTCCCTGGGGACCACTATCCTGCCTCCGATAGTGCTGATGCGGTCCTGCCATCTCTCCTCGCGCTCGCGCTTTATGATGAAGTACGGCTCGAAGGTAAAAGACCTCTGCTCACCGCGGTAAGGCATGGTCCTGGCGTATATACCCATGAGGCATTCGTCTGCTTCCACCAGCTGCATGCCCTCGTCGTCGATAGCGGGCAGAAGGTCTTCCTTCTCCTGGTTAAAGCCGGCGAAGATGTCCACGGCCCACTGCGGTACGGCGAATGTGAGCAGGGCCGCATTGACGTAGAGCGTGCGCGAGCCGTCCAGCGGCGTGCCGTCGCATATGACGAGGCCGTCGCCGTAGAAGAGGTTCTGGCGGCCGATGCGCATCCCCACCGGGGCGCCGCCGATGTCGAACGCCTCGATGTAGAGGTTCTCGATGACTATTTCGTTCCCCTTGTCGTTGCATGTATCGCAGTGCTCGAAGTCAATGCGCTCGTGATTGAATTGCAACCGGCCCCGGACATGAGGGGTAAACCACGCGTCGGCCCATATCTGCGCCCTTATCCTCGTCGCATCCATGGCCGTAGGGAACTGCGGCGCCCCGAGGCCGATGATGTTCTCGGTCTCGACAAACCTGAGCCGAAGCGCGAGACCGGGTTTGAGGCCCATGCGGGCGGTCGAGTCCGGATCAATAGTCCACGTCCTGGTGACGGGGGCAACTAGAGGAACGGCCCGGGATCCTCCTGCGAGGCCGGGCCGCGTGATGACAACAAGCGTGATGAGAAGTACGGTTAAGATTGCGTAAGTGTCTTGTCTCATCCTGTTTATCACCGTACTTACGCATTCTACCCACAAGTCGGCACATGTCAACCCCGGTAATTAATGGGATTTAAGAGAAAATCCATCCGGGCGCGAAACGCGGCTGCGGGCACGTTACCCGTCGGGCCGGAAACACCTCGCCCCCGAGACCCCCTGATTGCTCATATTCGCGGCGCCTGGCCGGCCCATAATAGCTTGACATAGACAGGAGGGCGTAGTAAAAATAGTGGGCTTACTTCGTAAACACCGTTCTCTCTTAAAGATATTTAACCCGGACTCTATCAAGCAGTCTGCAGGGGAAGGCTATGGTTAAGGACATCATAGACGGCATTAAAGACACCGAAGCGAAGGCGGCGGGCATCGTCGAGGATGCCAGGAAGCAGAAAGCCGAGATCATCGCGAGGGCCAAGGACGATGCGCGCAAGATAATCCAGGACGCGGAAGCCGGGGGCAAGGGCATCGTCAAGGCGGCTCTGGATAAGGCCAGGCAGGATGCCGCCGGCAAGGTGGAGGAAATCGCGGCGCGCGAAGCCAGAGACGTCGAGGCCGTTCGCGCCGAGGCCTCCAGCAGAGTGGACAAGGCCGTCGAGATCATTATCAACAAGATGACGGGTTAGATTAATGGCTCTCACCCCCATGCAGAAAATCGCGGTGTTCTTCCCCATCGGCGAGAGGGACGCCCTCCTCACATACCTCCAGGACCGCGGCAAGGTACAGATTCTCGACCTCAAGGAAACCGTGCTTGCCGACGACCTCGAGACCTCCGAGATGGGGGCCGGCGGCGACGCCGAGAGAATCGCCGCCGACCTCAAGCGGGCCATCGACGATCTTGCCGAATTCGAGGAAAGCGGCGGCATGTTCGGCGGCCTGGGCGGCGGAAAGCTCCTCATCAATAAAGACGAATTCAGGACCACCGTGGAGGAGTTCGACTACCAGAGCGTCCTCAATGCCGTCATGGAGATTGAAAACGAGCGGAACGACCTCCGCCAGCGGCGCGGCCACCGGGAGAACGATATCGAGAAGCTCCTCCCGTGGGTCCAAGTCGACGCTCCGCTCGAGGACCTTGCGGCCCGCGGCCAGGCCGGCATCGCGGCGGGCCTCATAGGCGGCGGCAGGACGCCGGAGGACCTTCTCGCGCAGCTCAAGCAGGTGAGCGAGACGGCTGACATAGAGGTCGTAAAGAGAACCGAATCCCACGCCTACCTCGTTGTCTTCTACCACAGGTCGGAAGAGGACTCCGTACAGGACGTGCTGAGGCACAATGACTTCGACGCCCAGACATTCGAAGGGTACACCGGCTATGCAAAGGACAGGGTGGCCGAGGCGAGAGACGAAGTAAACCAGATAGAGGCGAGCCTTAAGAAGATAGTTGAGAAGGGCAAGAATATAGTACACAACAAGCCCAAGCTCATGCTGGCCTACGATTACTACTCCCAGGAGGCCATGAGGTCTCATGCCAACGGCCTAATCGGTTCAACCCGGCAGGCCGGAGTGCTCGAAGGCTGGATAGCCGAGCGCGACTTCGACGCCCTCGTCAGGGACCTCGACCAGCATATAAATGACGTGGAAGTCATCAAGATCTCGCCGGAGGAAGGCGAAGACCCGCCGATCGCGCTCAAGAACAGGAAGTCCTTCTGGCCCTTCGAGGTAATTACCGAGATGTACGGCATGCCGCAGGCCAGGGAGGTGGACCCCACTCCGCTGACGGCGCCGTTCTTCGCGCTCTTCTTCGGGTTCTGCCTTACCGACGCGGGTTACGGCATCGTGCTCGCGGTGCTTTCGCTGGTTCTGATGAAGTACCTGAAGGGCGGGCGCAAGCTGCTCTGGCTGCTTTTCATAGGCGGACTCTTCACCATTTTCATGGGCGCCCTCACCGGCGGCTGGTTCGGTCTCAATGACGATACCATACCGTCATGGCTGGGCTGGGTCAGCAGCATGCGAAGGTCGCTGATGCTCTTCGACCCCTTCGAGAGCCCCATGACCATGTTCGGTCTCGCCCTCGTTCTGGGATTCATCCAGGTCACCTTCGGGCTCATTATCGCCATGGTGGAGAACCTGAGGCACAGGGATTTCATGGCAGCCGTATTCGACCAGCTGACCTGGATAGTGCTGCTATGGTCGCTGGTACTCTACGCGCTTTCCAGAATGGGAGTGGTGCCGCCCGGCTACAACCCGGTGTTTAAGTACGCGGCCATGGCGGCGGCTCTGGGCATCATCGCGCTTTCTTACAGGGCCTCCAAGAGCCCGGGCGCGAGGCTCGCCTGGGGGTTCTATAACCTCTACGGCATCACGGGTTACCTGGGTGACGTGCTCTCGTATACCAGGCTGCTTGCACTGGGTCTCGCGACCGGCGGCATCGGCATGGTTATAAACGTCGTCGCGGGCATGGCCAAAGGCATACCCTTTGTGGGCTACCCGGCCATGATCGCCGTGCTTATAGGCGGCCACGCATTCAATCTCGCCGTGAACGCGCTTGGCGGCTTCGTCCACTCGGCGCGTCTGCAATATGTGGAGTTCTATCCCAAGTTCTTCGAAGGAGGTGGAAGACCCTTCAAGCCGTTTAAGAAAGAGCTCAAATTCACGAGATTGGTAGAAGAAGAGAACTGAAACTCAGGAACATAGGGAAGGAGAGTTTCAATGGATCCTATAGGACTGGCAATGGCAATCGCCGGCGGTGCCATCTCGGCGTTCCTGGCCGGGACGGGCTCGGCCATCGGAATCGCGACCGCGGCCCAGGTTGCCGACGGCGTGCTCGCGGAGGAGCCCGACCTTTTCGGTAAGCTCCTGATTCTAGTGGCGCTGCCGGGAACGCAGGGTATTTACGGTCTGCTGGGTACGTTCCTTGTGATCATCAAGCTCGGGTTCGTGGGCGGCGAAGCTGTATCCCTGACCTACTGGCAGGGATTTCAGATCTTCTTCGCGATGCTCCCGGTGGCGATCGCGGGTTTCTTCTCGGCAGTTCACCAGGGCAAGACAAGCGCGGCGGGTGTCGAGCTCACGGCCAAGCGCCCTGACGCCATGATGAAGGGCGTCATTTACGCGGCCATGGTCGAGACCTACGCCATTTTCGGCCTGCTGGCCACTATTCTGCTCCTGCAGGGTATTCAGCTCGGCTAAACCGTAAGAACTCTTGGAGCCATAGCTTATGGAGCAAGGCAAAGCACAGAAACTGAGAGACCGCATAATAAAGGACGCCGAAGAGGAAGCGCGGAAGATAGTCACCGAAGGCAAGGCCGAGGCGGATACGATCACCGGTGAGGCCCGGGAGAGGGCCGCGGAAATCACGAAACGCGCTGAGGCGCGCGCCGCGGCCGAAGCCAAAGAACACATCCGCAGGCAGATCAGCATACGCGAACTCGACGCCCGCAAGGCCATTCTGGGAGAGAGGGGCACCTTCATGGACCAGGCCTTCGAGAAGGCCATGAAGGAGCTGCGGGTTAAGGACCTCGAAAGCGGGTATTCGCTCACCAGGTCGCTTCTCCTCAAGGTGATCGTCACGGGCGACGAGGAGATCGTGCTATCCCCGGAGGATAAGAAGGGGATAGGCGGCGACTTCCTCGCCGGGCTCAACAAGGAACTCAGAGCCAAGGGGCTTAAAGGTGAAGTGAAGGTCGCGGATGACACAAGACCCATGAAGGGCGGCTTCGTCTTAAGGAGCGGCCGGAAGGAGACCAATGTCACCTTCGAGGCCATGATCGCCGAGATGAGGGACGACGCCGAGCTCGAGATTTCCAACGCGCTCTTCAAGGAGGCCCAATAGGTACGGATGAGGTACTTACACGCGCATTCCATATCGAGCCATGACGCGAGGTACGCTTTCGCCTCCGGGCGCGTGCGCGCCCTCGAGCTCAAGCTCATCGGCAAACAGCGCATGGAGCGGCTCGCCGAGGCGAAGGACGTGGAGGAGTGTATGAGGCTTCTCGCGGATACGGCCTACGGTGAGCATCTCGAGGAGATCGAAGAGGTCGGGTACGAGGCCTTCTTGAGGAACGAGGAGGCCAGGGCGCTCCGGCTCGTGGACTCTCTCTCGCTGGATGAGCCGCTGAGCGATGTCCTCAGGCTCGAATACGACTTCAACAATCTCAAGGTGCTGCTCCGCGAGTCCTTCGCGGGCCGGGACCTGTCGCTCCTGTACATGGATCTCGGCAAGTACCCCGTGCTCGAGATCAAGCAGCTCATAGAAGGCGAGACCCCGGAGCGCATCCCGGCGCCGCTTAACGAAGCCGCGGCTCGCGGCATCGCGGCATGGGCGGAAACGTCGGACCCTGCCGAGGTCGATACGGCCGTCGACGGAGTCATGTTCGCGCATTTCCTCAAGGTCGCGGGGGATCACAACGTGCCGTACTTGAGGACGCTCATGCAGGTGAAGATAGATCTTGCGAATATAAGGACGTTTCTCCGCGCGAGGAACATCGAGCTCGAGCCGCGCGTGCTGGAGCGCCTCCTCTACCCGGGAGGCAGCGCCAACCTCGATGCCCTCACGGCGACGTTTCAACTCCCCATCGAAGAGGTCCTGGCGCGCTTCCAGTTCAGCCCGTACAGGCCCCTGATCGAGAAGGGGTGGGCGGCGCTCTCTGCCAGCGGGTCCTTCGTGCCGCTTGAAAGGGAAATCGACAACCACATAGTCTCATTCCTGAAACTCTCCAAGTACTTCACGTTCGGTTTCGAGATAGTGATGGCTTATGCGCTCATGAAGAAGAGCGAGATAAAGACATTGAGACTGATTCTGGCTGCAAAGGAAAAAGACATGCCCGCGGAATCCATAAAGGAGCGTATACCCGATGCCTTCTAGCAAGCTCGCTTTCGTGGGTGAGAGGGCGACCGTGGTCGCCTTCGAGGGGCTCGGCATATCCGCGTTTCCGGTGGCGACTCCGGACGAGGCCAGGGAAACGCTCGGCAGCCTGGTAAAAAAGAAAGAACATGCGGTGATATTCGTAACCGAGGACATAAATGAATCCGTGGCGGACATCATAGCCGAATCGGCCGCGGAGAGTCTTCCCAGCGTCGTGCTCGTCCCGTCGAGCGCCGGGTCCAGGAAGATCGGGCTCCGGAAACTGTCGAGAATCTTAAAGAACGCGCTGGGCGCCGACATACTCAAGATTGAATAGGAAAATGGGAGGTCTTCCGTGGAAGAGCTGAAGCCAGGACGAATCGTGAAGGTTGCCGGCCCGCTTGTGGTTGCCGAGGGGATGAGGGGCAGCAAGATGTATGACGTGGTGAGGGTGAGTGACCAGAGGCTCATCGGGGAGATCATCGAGCTCGAAGGCGACCAGGCTTCAATTCAGGTATATGAGGAAACCGGGGGCATCGGTCCGGGCGAGCCCGTCTATCCAACCGGGGCCCCGCTTTCGGTGGACCTCGGCCCGGGCCTTATAGAGGCCATATACGATGGCATTCAGCGCCCGCTCGACGTTATACGAGAAGAGGTAGGGGACTACATTACGCGGGGCGTCGACGTTCCCGCGCTCGACAAAACCAGGAAGTGGCATTTCGTTCCCACGGTGAAGGACGGGGACGAGGTCAGCGAGGGCGACATCATCGGCACAGTCGACGAGACCGTGCTGGTCGTTCACAAGGTCATGGTGCCGCCCGGGATGAAGGGAAAAATCTCCGGCCTCAAAGAGGGCGACTACACGATTGAGGAGAAGATC
>JASFEA010000099.1:0-11632 GCA_050125095.1 bacterium | reverse complement strand
ATTCCCCTGGTGATACGGATCGGAGAGAAGCCAGCGCATATAGGGCGAGGTTGCAGAGGCCTCGAACACCAGATTGAATAGGCCGGTAATCTGTTCGATATCACCCCTCTCGGCCTGGCGGATCAGAAAGTCAGTCACTGCTTCCCCCGGGCGTCATTTTATGGCCAACCTCGGATAATGCAATACCCTTCAAACCATATTCGGCAGCGGTCCGAAGGGCGACTTCGATTCTCTGTCTAAGGGCCGCCGTCGAGGCCTTGTCCTGCGAATAGGGAGATGTCCCCACCGTCAGTTCCGGCGAGTGGAACATGAAGTTGATGAATGAAGCATCCGAACTGAAGACTTTATGAACGATGTCTTCAAAGACCTTCGGCGGGATGTCCGATGAGGGACGAAAAGACATGTTGCCTGTACCCCGGTAGCCGAATCTGTGCAAGACGGACCTCAGTCTGCTGATGCCCCTGAAGCTGAAACGGCTCAAAATGTCTCCTTTTACCCCGGTTACAGGGACTTCGAGAATCTTCATAGCGCGGTTCCCACCTTTAGTGGCCCGCGCGATATCTTCCGAGTCGGGGTAATAAGGATGATTTGGAGAAGCGAAGGTGTCGGTGGAAATGAACTGATTGATCCCTTTGACCTTGCTCCACGATATGTAGGGGCAGACCGAAGAATCAACCGCATAGCCATGCCTTTCAAGCCAGACCATCGTCCTTGTGTCAATTGCCCATCGTCCGGCTCTGTGCGATCTCGGCCGGATTCCGTAATTGGTCCGTATAGCATCATGTAAAGACCCCATCTTCTGTTCGAAGACCTGATCGGGAATCTCGGACTGTATGCCATAAATCCATCTCTCGTCAACACCATGACTATTGCAGTCCTCGAAGGGGGGGGTGGTCCAGATATGAAGGTGGTGCCCGATCTCGCAAAGCCCCCTGTCTGAGTACGGCTTGATTACACTGACCGCTTCCTCTTTGACTGCCATCTCGTAGGTTACCAGATACGTGGGGATCATGTCGTATTCGGCGCAGAGATCCTGGAGATAGGGGATGCCTTCAACGGACGCGATGCGGTTTTCTTCAGGGTTGGCCCAATCTGCCTCGGTATCTACCGTAATCGCTAGATATCTCATGCTCTCTTCAGGTGAACTGGCAGCCAACGCTCATCAGATGCAGCCCTCATCAGATGTAGCCCAGTCCCTTGAGTCGGTCCATCACCTCGTCATCCTTGTCGGCCTCGGGGGCTTCTATATCACCTCGTTCGAATAGGCGCTTCTGCTGACTCTCCCTGCCGGAGACAAAGCTCTCTGTGAAGGCCTCGCTTATCACCCTGCCATCGAAGATCTCACTCAGCGGTAACCCCTGGACGAAGAGGATCGTAGGCAGGATATCTTCGATGTCTGCTCTAACGGTCTTCCCGGCCTTCACATCCTTCCCCGCGATCAATACTACCCCATCCCTTCGGTGATCTCCTTGTCTCCACGAATAGCCTCGGTCCAGTATCCTGGACGAGCCGGCGCCACCATCATATGTCGAGCAGTGATATGCATCCGTAAACTCATAGACGATATCGGGCGCATCAGCCATGTTGGGTGTGCCGTAGAGATCCTCAGCCATGTGAACCTTCGCCATCAGCTGCCCGCCATCCTCGGTCTTAATCTGTAAGAGCCCGCGCTCTATCTCCTGTCTCAGGTTTTCGTACTCCTCGCCAGGTTCGACGATCCCGTATGGATCACGCCCCTTGAGGTTTATCCTTATGCCGTCCTGGGAGTAGACGTAGGCCCTCGTGCTGTCCCAGTCGATCTTGGATGTGCCGATGAATATCAGCTTCTTCGCCACTGACTTCTTCGACCTCTCGAGGAATCGCAGCAATAACTTATTAATCCTCAGAGATCTCAGGATCTTCTTCGCCAGACCGGTGATGCCCAGTCCGCTGTCTTTCCTGACGAGATAGCCCATCTTCTCAAGCCAGACATCGAGGTAGAAATTGCCTTTGCATTTACCGAAACCGTGATCAGAACATATCAACAGAATAGATTCATCTCCAATGGCGGAATGGATTTCTCCCACGACCGAGTCAAGGTACTCATAGTAGTCATAGATTCTTCTACGTAATTCCGGATCACCGTCTTCCCGCTCGAAGAGGTCCCACAGATAATGCTGTATCCTATCCATGCTTACGAAATTCACCATGAACAGATCCCATTCCTTATTAGCAATCAGATGGAGAACCGTTTTCTTCCTTTCTTCGGTCACATGGCGGAGATCCTTCAGAAGCGGTGCCGCATGGTCGGACAAAAATGCCTTGATCCTTTCGTCGAAGTTCTCTCCACGCTCCCTGCCGAACCTGATGTCGATCCTGTAGTCGATGCCATGGCTCGCGAGCTCATCCAGCAGGTCCTGCGGAGAATAGAACTTGCTCTCCCAGGATGGTGTCATCATCCCGGTTATTATGGTGCCATCTTCGGGACGAGGCGGGTAGGTCATCGGCATATTCACAGAGATGACCTTCTTGCCTACCTGGTGGTAAATGTCAAAGACCGTAGGCACTCTTATCTTGGCCCTGTTTGAGAGGCTAGTGAGAATGACACCGTCTCTATTTTCGGTGACAAGATACCCGAATATCCCGTGTTTCGATGGTTTCACGCCCGAGATCATGCTGGACCATGCCACAGGTGTGATATACGGGATTGTCGACCGAAGGGCACCCTTTGTACCTTTATCTGCGAGCTTCGCCAGATTAGGCATCTTGCCGGCGGCGATGAGCTTGTCCAGCACCCTCCATGTGGCTCCGTCAAGCCCCAGGAGAAAGACTCTCGGTGGTTTCATTCCCATCCCTTGTATACCCCGGCCGGAACCGGTTCCCCGTTCATAGACCCAAAGATAAATGCTATAACAGTGCCGGTCAAGATGAAAGGCAGATATAGGGCAGCGTATGGACAGTCGAGCCGGCAAATTCCATCGACCAACACCTGCTCTGTTGAGACCTCGACGCCGGCTTGATCACATGCGGATCACATCGGAACCCGAGCCCGCAAGCCCCGGGCTCTGCTTATCGCCAGGCGGCAATGTCGGGGTCAGCGCGTCGCGATGCTGCTGAACAGCGACTCGTACTGCTTGATCACCTTACTTATATCATGATTCTCTTCGAAGTACG
This sequence comes from bacterium, assembly GCA_050125095.1. GTDB lineage: Bacteria > Arandabacterota > Arandabacteria > Arandabacterales > JALGWA01 > JALGWA01. Next base: position 8,479 of record JASFEA010000099.1, on the reverse strand, counting down.
CTCGAGAGTTCCTGTAGAGCTCAGCCACCCGCTCCCCGTTGAGGGACCTGATGAAAGCTTCGGCTTCAGGCAGGTTCCCATGGCAGCAACGCCCGATATCGTGCTTCTCGAATATGCCGTCGGGATCAACGTCAAGGGAGACAACCGGTGTGCCGGCCATGAAGGCCTGGACAAAGGAGTTGGGGAAGCCCTCGGCAGTGGAGGTGTTAACGAGGCACTTTGCCTTAATATATACGTCCTGCATCTGCCTGGGGTGGACGAAGTCAATCAGTTCAAGATTGGCCAGTTGATCGGCCTGCTGGAGGACCTCATTCTTGAGGTCTCCCTCACCCGGTAGAATCATAGTGAAGGTCTCTTCCGGCAAGGACCTTGCCAGCTCTATGAATTCCAATGGTCGCTTCAGGGGGATACACCTGCCCACCCACAAAATGGTCTTCTTCCTGGAGATGACATCGGGTGGCGCCGGTATGTCTTTCATGGCGTTCTTGATTTCTGTGAAGTTCTTTATTCCAGCAGCCTCAAGCATCTGCCTCTGGGTCGAGCTCTGGGCGATCAGGAAGTCTGTAAACCGGAAGCCGAATGCGAACAGCAGGTTGCCGACATTGATGCTCTTCTTATTCAAGGAGTCGATATCCAGATCGCTTGCGATTCTGTACACCGTCTTTCTTCTCATCACGAACTTTCTTATGAGTACGATATAGCCCCAGACTTCCCCGTGGCCTTCCGCGAAGAAGACCTCAGACCTGTCCCCCAGCAGAACCCATATGCAGAACAGCCTGCGGATCAACTTGTGATGCCACTTCGGGTACCTCTTGGGGTTCAAGTATGGGAATTTCCGCAGAGTCAGATTGTCGGTGATCGGGACGCGGTCTTCTTGCCCGAAATCGCCGGTGTAGAAGGTAATGTTGAACCCCTTACGCTCTGCCAGCTCCGTGGAAATCACATAGAGGTCAAGCTCGGCGCCGCCCACCTCGTCTCCTGCCCCCGTACTGCCTTCGAAAAAGAGAGGGTGTGGCCTCTGGCAGAATATGGAGAGATTCTGTGGCACCTTCATCCAGGCAAACACCTCGAAGCGGCTGGTTCATACGGGCTCATCAAAGGAGATTAGGCCTCAATCAACAAGCAGGTCAATCACAAAATGGGACGCAGTCATTCGGATCTGGCTTCATGCTGGGGTGGAGTGGACCTTCGCACCCGGTGGCGGCGAAGGCGGACCTCAGGCGCTGGTCGTCTTGACTGCCGTCTTAGGACGTGATAGCTTTCAATGTCTCGAGGACTAGGACAAAGTCGTATCCCGCTCCGCCAGGGCCGGCGCCGGTAAGGTGGAGATGGACTACCTGGACTTCATCGCACGCGTCACCGCACATATCCCCGATAAGGGACAAAGTCCATTGCATTCATCATTGACTGCACCGCTATCGACAGCATAATCCACCACCCGGGAATCATCGTCACCTTTAAGGGGCCGCCGCCACCCGCCAGGCGGCAGGAACTATCCCGACTCCGATCGCTTACCCACGGCCCATAGAGCCCGTCACCGGGAGCACTCTCCCCTCATGCGGCCTTCAGGTAACCCGCCACATCCCCGGCGGCCCCCAAAAGTCCGTATCTCTGACCCAACAGCCTGATCTTGCAGTAATTCCCCTGCCGCCAATGGCTCCCGACGGCTCGATATCCCAGGAAAACCCCAGCCTCGAATCGGGTAAGGAAAGGGAAATTCCTTTGATTAAGGCTCCTTCTTCAATTCCCCCCGGACAGGGCCAAAACAGGCAGGGGCGGTCGCTAATCTGCCTCCAGTTCTTCCAGCATATCCCGCGCATTGGTGTTGCCGGGATTCAGATCAAGCGACTTCTTGTAGTTCTCTATTGCCCTCTCGTTGTCTCCGTTCTTCATGTAGGCTTCACCAAGGCTGTCGTAGCCATTGGCATATTCGGGATAGGTCTCGACGTTCAACGTGAAAACGTCTATCGCGTCCCCCGTTCTGCCGGCGAATAGCAATTCATAGCCAAGCGCATTCAATACGCCCTCGTTGTAAGCATCCGGATCCTCAGCTCTCATATCAATGTAAACTCTCTCCATGGCATCGTAGCCTTCGGCATACAGCGCTTTCATGAGAAGCGTGCTCCGATACTCAGCAACTTCCCAGGGGTAACTTCTCCGGTTGACGGCAATGGCTTCCTCGAAGGCCGCTATGGCGAGATCCGCCTGTCCGCTTCTCCAATATGCCTTGCCCAGCGAGGTGAAGGCCGATGGCGTCCTGGGAAACTCCCGTGCCATTACGGCGAAGATCGCTATGCTCTCGTCCGTGTTCCCGGATCCCAGTAGCTCGCCGCCGAGCGCCGCCATTTCATCGAAATCGACAGCATAGCCTTCGAACCCCGTGTTCTCCAGGCGGCGGAGGAGGTCGAGGGCGGCCTGCATTCCGCGTTCACCGGCCTCCTTCTCCAACTCCGCAACAAGTGAGGGGCGGGCGGCTTGGGCGCTCTTGCTTTCGTCCTGGAGTGAAAGTCGGCCGGACTCCGCCAGGGCAATGGCAAGATCCAGAACCCTGTCTTTCCCCTCATTGAAATCCATCTCACTTCCTGTCACTCTCAAGTCCGGCGGTACTCCGATTCCCTCCCAGCAGAATCCGGTGTAGTCCAGGAAGAGCTTATAGGATACCGACAGGTGCCATCCGTTCGGAAGCCGGTCCATGTACATGTCCGCAAAGCAGCCCGATGTGAAATCGCCAACCACGGTCACGTTCGGGAGCACCCTCATGGCGAGCGCGAAGTTCTCCCCCGCGCTGATGGTGGTCCGGTCGGTCAGGAGAATGACCGGCCCCGTGAACTGAGCCGGGCCACCCGGTTCAACATGCCAGTACTTCCTGGGAGTGAAGTCGTCGTGCGCGTCCCCGTTCCGGACCTGCGTCGTCATGTACAGCCTTTTCCTGTCGGCGAATCTATCAGCCAGTGCCTTGCCCACTCTGTCGTCCCCGCCCACATTCCTGCGGACATCGACAATAATCGCTTTCGCATCTTCGAGTTCCGCAATGATGCCGTCCATAATCGCGGCACTGCGTCTCAGACTCGTGAATTGGTTTATGTGGATATAGCCTATCTCGGGACTGAGCCAGCCGTACCCGAATACTCCCAGTTCGCCCTCCTTGAGGCCGGTTTCGAAGTAAGAATCTGGAGCGGGTCTCCGGGATTTCAGTTCATCAAGCACCTCAAGTCCCCGCCCGGAGAAGACCTGAGAGAGGTAACCGGCACAGAAGAAGCGACCCGGGTCATCGGAACTTAAGAAGACATGATTATCGTTCAGGTGGCCCAGCATGTCTGACATGATCTCGAAGAGATCGTCGTCGCCTGTCGCGGGCGCGACCCGCGGCCTGTAAACGCTGTAAAGCGCGTCCCAATCCACGTGTTTCGGCCCAAAGACCGCATAGTTACGATCCAGAGTCTTCCACAGGTACTCGAAGTTCTCCTCGGGTGGGCTGAGTTCCTGCGCGACCATGCTTGAGACAGATAACAGCAAAGCTACAGAGATGACCGAGCAGAGTGATACCTTCAGCATTTCACCTGTCCTTTCTTTAGGGGAATATATACCGAATATGACAGCACACTAGCATAGCCCGCCGGGCTAAACCACCATCATTACCACGTGTCAGGGGGCGCTGAAGTTTCAAATAACTCATAATCTGTGGATCTTTGACCACGGGCCCGGGCCTGCTGGAGCAGCCAGGCCCGGTGAAAGACAGGGTCATATTACCTCAGCACGGTCATCTTTCTCTGGCTTAGGAGTCCCCCTGCGTTTATGCGGTAGAAATAGATGCCGACACCGAGGTCAGCCGGATCGAGCTTGACACAATGCCAGCCGGCCGGCTGCTCCCCGTCAACCAGCGTCGTCACCTCTCTGCCGCGGCCATCATAGACCTTGAGGACAACATGTGCAGACCTCGGCAGACCGTAGCCAATGAGTCCCTCGCTAACCGAGGTGAGGGGATTGGGCGAGTTCTGACCGAGACTGAAGGCCGCCGGCAGGCCGGTGGTATCCCCGAGGTCTCCGGTGAAGACCTGGGGCGAGGCCAGCAGACCCACAGTCCCATCAGCTGCAAATGCCACCGTCTCATTGAGCCCCACCTGCCTGTCCCCGGCCCCGTCATAGGCCTGGAATGTGACCGACTCGCCTTCGACCTCATTGCTGTAAATCATCAGGAAAGTCAGGTAGCGGTCGAGCTCGGGCACGTGTTGCAGGGGTGCGACGCCTCTTACCTCACCGTCGACGAATGCTCGACGTCAGATGAATTTGGACACGGAGAGGTGTTGAATTAGGCTGCACTCTGTTGGCCTGATCTGGGGCGAAAGGAGGCAGTCATGCTCCATAGGGTTCCCCCTTCCTTGGTTGAATGAACCTGAACTCAGTCCCCAGTGAACTGGGCCAGAGGCCATTGTGTTGAGGATACTGTGAAACTACCACTATCCTGGTTGAACGCAAAGCCCTTTCTCGGTATCGCCTGTTCGCTTCGCGTTTTCGCCGTTCCCTGCGGGCCATATCCTCGCCGGGGCCACTTAACCTCTCGCCTGAATTCGCTCTGCGATCGCGGCGATTCTCGGGCCTGCGTAGGAGAAGAAGCGCTTCCAGCCGCTGCAGAGGTAATTGAGGCCGGGTTCGCCATCGATAGTCTTGATGAAACGGTTCTTGGGGCATTCTCCGAAGCAGGCGTAGAGGTAATCGCACTCGCGGCACTGCCGCGGAAGCATTCTCTCTTTATTGGTCCCGAACATTTCCTGCGCTTCGGTGAAGACGAGTTTCTCTATCGGTGTTTCCCTTATGTTGCCCCGGCAGTATTCCGGATAGACGTAATGGTCACACGCGTACACCGACCCATCATGCTCTATCGCCAGGCCTTTGCCGCACATCGGCCCCAGCGTGCAGAGCGGCGAGATGCGGCCCATATAGACCTCAACTGTGGCATCGAAGTAGTGCACATAGATTCTGCCCAGGTCCTTCTCGTACCACTCGTCGAAGATCTTACACAGAAACTCGCCGAAGTCGTCGGGATCGCAGCACCACTCCTCAACGACGGAGTCAGGCGTACCCGGGCGGGCGTCGGGTGTCCCCATTACAGGCATCATCGTGGGGGACCAGCTCTGCGGCGCTGTGCTCCGGAACACCTTGGGCTCGACGATCGGGATGAACTGCATGCGCCGGGCGCCTACCTCGTCCCTCAAAAAACGGTAGACCTCAAGCGGATGTCGGGCGGTCAGGCGGTTTACGCATGAGAGTGTGGCAAATGCGGCCCCGTGCTTCGTGAGAAGCCGCGCACCGCGGAACACCCGGTCAAATGAGCCACGGCCCCGCTTGTCTTTGCGGTAGTGATCATGGAGTTCCTTCGGTCCGTCTATGCTGAGGCCTACGAGAAAGTTGTTGGCGGCCAGGAATTCACACCACTCGTCATCAAGCAGGGTCCCGTTCGTCTGAAGGTCGTTCTCCACCCGCTTGTGCGGTGGGCGGTATTTCTCCTCAAGCTCTACGACTCTCTTGAAGAAATCGAGCCCTAAGAGCATGGGCTCCCCTCCCTGCCATGAGAAAACGATCTCCTCGAAGTTCTGCCCCTCTATGTACTGGCGGATATACTCCTCGAGCAGCTCGTCCGACATGCGCCAGTTATCCTCCGTGCTGAGGAGGCCTTCCTTGCTGAGGTAATAGCAGTAGGTACAGTCGAGATTGCAGGTGGGCCCTATGGGCTTGGCCATGGCGTGGAAACGCGTTCTCGGCTTGCCCCGCCACATCCTAGCCCTGGGTGTACTCATGCCCTGATGATACCAAGGGTGTGCTGCCAGCGCAACCGGGAACCGCATGCCAAGAGAGTTGCCATATCACACAGATCCGCGCTCTCGGACACCAGTACGGGGAGCCATCGCTCTTGCCTCTAACCGCAGGGGCACATGAGTGCGATGAAGTCCCAATTAGATTGGCCGCACTTACCGGTTAGATGACCGATAACCCTTTCTCGTTCGCCGGGGCGATGCCGCAGATCACTGTCGTGCCTACACCATCTTTCTCGTGATGGTGAAACCCCGAGATTCCAGTCTGCAGATGAAGACACCGGAGACCACAGGCTTACGCGACTGGTATAGGGGCGCTGGTGAGCACCTACGATACAGAGAACGTCGAAGGTCAGGCAGGTCGGAACACCGGCGATGTTGACTCTCTCCTGACCCCGCTGGATTGGCATTCGATGATGGGCTCCACCTATGGGGGGACTGCCTGTGACTGGCGGCCGAATGGCGGTTTCTGCAGCTCTTCTGAACAGAAGTGCTGGATCGCGGAGCCAGCTGGGCAGTCGGGGCCGGATTCCAGGACTGTTGAGAAGGCTGTGAGTCGTCAGATATGAGGGGACTGCAGAGCGCGTTGAATTAGGCTGCAACCGGGGCTGCATGATGAGCATCAAAGGCCTGTAGGAAATCCTCCAAGAAGTTCTCCTGTCGCGCCGGAATTAATGGTATCTGAAAGGGAATTTGCTGCATCAAGGGTCAACGAATATGAGATAGGAGGTTGAGAATGAGAAGGTCCGTCGCAACGTTCTTGGTATTCGCCGGGGTTGTTATGCTGGTGACCATGATGGCCAGTGCCGAAAGCGATATGAGCCGCCTGAATCGGGAACGAAAGGCGATTGGGCGCGCGCTGATCGAAATTCAGTCCGGAAACTGGCCGACGTTACTGCAATATTACGCCGATGACATTGAATACAATGATCCGATCGTCACCATAAGTGGAATCGATATGATGGCGCAGTTTTTCGCGAGATTGTTTGGGAGCAGTCCGGATCTGATCACTGTGGTGGAGGACGAAATCTGCATAGACGGCATATATGCGGCGACCTGGGCGATGCTGACCCCCAGGGTCGCCTGACCGGAGCGGAAGATTCTCCGTTCCGGCCTGAGTTTGAACTGCGGCAGAATGTCCCGAATCCCTTTGGCCCTTCCACCGCTATATCCTTCCAGATGCCGGATGGGGGCGGGGAAGTGAGGCTGAGTGTCTATGACGCTACGGGCCGGCTCGTAAAGACGCTGGTCGACGGCTACCAGCCGGCCGGCGCAAGAACAGTGAGGTGGGACGGCAGGAATGACCAGGGTCAGCCCATGGCAAGCGGCATCTACTTCTACCGGATGACGGCGCCCGCGTTCTCGGAGTCGAGAAAGATGTTCCTGCTGAGGTAGCGGATACCAGGATTTCTGTTATAAAGAGTTACAAAGAAACGGATGCCCCGGTCCCGGAGAGACTTGTTCCCCCGGGGTCGGGGCACTGATCTGAGCCCGGGAAGTTCTCCCGGACCTCTGCCCGCCTCACCGGCCACAGTCTCTTATTGCCATAACCTACCGGCGGCTAATCGTCGAGTGCGTGGTAGCGGGTGGCGGGCTATCGGCATACTTGAGCTCTGAGCCGTGGAGACTGTGAGGAATCATGAATATGACTAAGGTTGAGATCGACGCGGCAAAGACCCACCAGCGGGGCCTGCTATTTTTCCAGATGGCGACAAGTGCAATCACCCACATGATCATCGAGATCAAAGTCTTGTTGTCTGTAAGGTCCATGCCGACCGGAAAACCCGTCCAGTATGTACCGAAAGCATACTTCTGAACGATGGGGCCGTATATCATACCTCCAGCGAATATAAGGGCAGCTGCCAGGAAGGTATAGAGAGCCATGTGGCTGCCGCGGGTCAGCGACTCCAGGCCCGCTCTGTTGGATATGAGCATGCCGAGAAACATCAGCAGCACATGAGGGAACAGCACCACCCGCGGGACATCGCCCTTGAAGCGTGTTACAACATTCTCATCGCCTGGGATCATAAGCGTCTCGCCGTTCCTGGTCACTTCGATATGGTATTCGATCTTGCCGGCGGGCGGCTGATGAGGCAAGGCGCCGGTGAGTTTGTCATCGACACGCGTAAGGCGCTGCCTGGTCCAGGGGTCATCGGTCTTATAGCGCCGCCAGACAAGACTTCCGCTTACCGTCGTGTCCGGCACGGTCACGGTCACCGGCTGATCCCCGGAGCCACCATGACTTCTGAGCAATTCATAGGAGACCTTGCTACCCGGGAGTTGTACTTCTCCACTTACGGGATAGGTCGGCCCGGTCATGCGCTGATATACGGCAGAAGCCAGAGTAATGACTATCGCCAGAAGCCAGAGGCCCGCATTACGCCGCAAGTTTATCTCCGCTTAAAGGTCTCTACCCAGCAACCGATTATAATACTCTCCCGGCTCAAAAAAACGAAGTTCTTTATGAAGCCCTGCTCAGGCCCTGATATATTGGGGGATATTCTGTAACCTCCCGCCCACATATGTCATCTAATGGTAAGTAAAGAGATTAAGTTTGTTCGCCGAAAGGAGACGGCGACTGTGGAGATACCTGGACCCGAGCAGGATGCTTGGGACGGGTGAATACCATGAGGAGGTGGTGAAGTAGGGGCGGATCAGAGCACCAAGTG
>JASFEA010000098.1:0-11700 GCA_050125095.1 bacterium | reverse complement strand
GTATTTCACCATGAAGCCGATCTCGTCACAATGGCCCGCCAGCATTATCCTGGGGCTTCCGCCTCTGTTCACGACACCGATGGAATTGCCCTGCACATCCCAGTGCACCTCGTCCGCGAAAGCGGAAACGTACTCGCGCCACACTTCCTGGGCGGGGCGCTCGAAGCCCGACGGGCTCGGGGTGTCAACGAATCGTTTTAGAAAATCGAGTGACTTCTTACCGAACATGCCTCTCCTCCTTAACCTTCAGAACCAGAAGCGTGAAATCGTCGCCGAGATGTCCGCCGGAGAAATCCCACACGACCTGGTGAATGCTCTTCACGATCTCGGAGCCGGGCTTATCGACCAGCCCCTTAGCTGTCTCAATCAGTCTCTCTTCGCCGAAAGCCTCGCCGTACAGGTCCTCGGCCTCGGTCAGTCCATCTGTGAAGAAGAGGGCGACGTCGCCCGGTTCCAGGTACACCCTCTCCTCCCGGTACTCCGCCCCGTCTATTGCTCCGAGAAGAATGCCGCCCTTGTCCAGATGCCTTATTCCCTTCCTGCCGATGATAATCGGCGGCCAGTGCCCGGCGTTCGAATACGTGAAGACGCCCGACTCGGCGTCCAGCACGCCATAGCATGCCGTCACGCAGCGCTCGGGCTCCACGCTCTCCCAGATGAGCCTGTTGACCTTGCGCAAGATCGCATTGATCTTGTAGTTGTTCCGTATCTCGGCCAGGAGGCTCGCCCTGTAACTCGCCATGACCAGAGCTGCGGGAACTCCCTTGCCGAAGACGTCGGCGATGGTGAGGCCCCACTGCCCTTCCGATATGAATATTATGTCGTAGTAGTCTCCGCCCACGGCCTCCGAAGGGATGTTGATGGCGCTCAGGTCGTATCCAGGTATGTCGGGTATCCTGTCGGGCAGGAAAGTCTTCTGTATATGCCTGGCCACCTCGAGCTCGTCCACCAGTTTCCGGCGCTCCAGAATCTGAGCGTGTAGCTTCGCCCGCTCCAGCGACACTGCGGCCTGGGAGCCGAAGGCCTTGATGAGCTCGAGGTCGTCTTCGGTGAACGCCCCGGCCTCGTCGCTCTCGAGATTGATCACCCCGATTATCTTGTCGTCGGCGAAAAGCGGAACGACGATCTCCGAACGGGTCTCGTTGCGCGCGCTGATGTAGCGCGAGTCCTTGCTGACGTCGCCCACGACAGCGGGCTCCCGGTTCTTGGCCACCCAGCCCACGATGCCGTCACCGAACTTGAGCTGCACCCTCTCTTCCATGCCGGGGTCATACCCCGTGATCGCCAGGCTCGCTATCTCGCGCATGTCAGGATCTACCACGTAGATGCCCCCGGCCGCGAACGCCACCACCTCGCCCAGGCAGTCCAGGATGAGGTCGAGCACTTCCTCAAGGTCAAGGGACGAGCTGATGCGCTGGCCGACCTCGTAGAGAAGCTCCTTCTCTCTGACCTCTCTCTGCACACGCTCATAAAGCCGCGAGTTGTCCACGGCGATGGCGATCTGCTCGGCGAGATCTGTCAGCATCTCAACGTCGCCGCCGGTGAAGTTGCCGTCTTCCTTGTTGATGGCCTCGAGCGCGCCGATGACCTTCCCGCCCCTGAGGAGCGGTACCGAAACGCAGGAGCGCTTCTCGAAACCGAATCTTGCGTCGATCCGGTCCTCATACTTCTTTATGTCCTCGGGCTTGTTGAGGATGAGGGGCTCACCGGTTTCGACAACCGTGCCCATGATTCCTACGCCGCGATCCACCATGAGATCCTCCACCTCATCCCCCTGCTTGCCGAAAGCCATCAGCACGCGTATCTCATTGCCTTTCTCTCTCAGTCTCCCGAGCGAACACGTTTCGCAGTCCACCGAAGCCAGCACGAGGTCGTAAACGAGAGATACGAGACTGCGCACCTCGAGCGTCGAGTTCAGGATCTTGCCCGCTTCAAGCAGGATTTCGAGCGATTTTCTGTCTGTTGCCAAGGCCGGTTTATCTCCTCAGGGCAAAAAATAAGGGGGATGCCCCCCCTTCTCAAGCAGTATCTTGCCCCAAGCCGGACGCTCTGTCAACGGGAAACAGCAGGCGCCGGCGCCGATCCTTCTGGATTCGGGGCGTCAATCGTGCGACAATCTCCGAAAGGGAGGAAGCGGTATGGCAAGAATACAGGTACTGAGTATGGCGTGCCCGGAATGCGACCAGGTCATGAAGAACGCTGAGGATGCCATCCGAGACCTCGGCATCGAAGCGGAAGTCGAGCTCGTTGAAGACCCGGGCGCCATACGCGAATTCGGCGTATATGTCACGCCCGCCCTGGCCATAGACGGCGAAGTAAAATTCGTGGGGAGGGTGCCCACCGTCGCCGAGATAAAGTCTCTACTCTGACGGCGATCGGGGGCCTGTGGGCCCGGTCACCGTCCCCGCCCCCCTCCACACCCTGGGATTACCAACCAGGCATAATAAGTATATATTGACTTTTATTCAATATGGCATTATTGTCATAATTGCATACAGTTCTAATATGCCTTTAGGTCTGACCATGAAGATGAAAACCAGAGACAAATACAAACAGCAGGCCCGCATCATGAAGGCTCTGGCCAATGAGACCAGGCTGATGATTGTAGACCGCCTGAGCGAGGGCGAATGCCAGGTCGGGGAACTGGTGCGCCTGATAGGAGCAGACCAGTCGACGGTCTCCAAGCATCTGGCGATACTCAGAGGGGCCGGAGTCGTCGACGACGAGCGCCGCGGGAACGCGGTATTCTACAGGCTCGTCACTCCCTGCGTAATCAACTTCTTCTCCTGTGCTTCCAGGGTTCTCAAGGAACGCCTTTAGCGCGGCGGCCAGGCGGACCGAGCGAGGTGAAAAGTGCCCGGCAACAGTGAATACAGGCATCTTATACTGATGATCGCAGTCTTCCTGGTCTTCTTTTACCTCCCGCTCGAGAGAATCGAGTTCGACAACTTCGTATTCGAGGGCATCGCCCTCGCCACATGGTACGCCCGCGAGCACGTCATTCTCTGCCTGATCCCCGCCTTCTTCATCGCCGGCGCCATCAGCGTATTCGTCTCGCAGGCCTCCGTTCTCAGGTACCTTGGACCCAGGGCCGCCAAGGCGCTGGCCTATAGCGTCGCGTCCGTGGCGGGGGCAATACTGGCCGTGTGCAGCTGCACGGTGCTTCCGCTGTTCGCCGGGATATACAAGAGGGGCGCAGGGCTGGGACCGGCCTCTACATTCCTGTACGCCGGGCCGGCGGTAAACGTGCTGGCGGTAGTGCTTACGGCCAAAGTGCTGGGCCCCCGGATGGGAGTGGCGCGCGCGGTGGGCGCCGTCGTATTCAGTATAGTAATCGGGCTCCTCATGCACTTGATTTTCAGGAAGGAAGAGCTCAAAAGGGCCGAAGCTGCTCCAGAGCTCAGCGTCGAGGAGACGAGGCCGCTCTATAAGACCGCGCTCTACTTCGCGGCTATGATCGCCATTCTGGTCTTCGCCAACTGGGCCCGCCCCGCAGGCGGCTCAGGCGCCTGGGAACTTATCTTCTCCTATAAGTGGATAATAACCGCGGGTCTGGCATTTGCTTTGGCTGTAATCCTAAAGTTCTGGCTCGATCTTAAGACTCTATATATTGCCGCGGCCGGCGCGCTTGTGCTGGCAGCGGCCCTCGTCGTACGCGATAATCCGCTGGTGCCGTTCTCGGCGGGCCTGGTGGCCTTCTCGGTGCTGCTGTGGAGGGACGGAGAAGAGGGCCGGGACTGGCTCTCATCGACATGGACCTACGCCAGGCAGATGCTTCCTCTACTCCTTGTCGGCGTGCTCATAGCCGGCTCGCTCCTGGGGCGTCCCGGACATGAGGGGCTCATACCATCGCGCTACATAGCAGGACTCGTGGGCGGCAACTCCATTCAGTCGAATCTGTTCGCGTCCGTAGCCGGCGCGCTCATGTATTTCGCCACGCTGACGGAGGTCCCCATATTGCAGGGGCTTCTGGGAGCGGGCATGGGGAAGGGCCCGGCGCTCGCCCTGCTGCTCGCCGGGCCGGCCGTATCGCTTCCCAACATGCTCGTAATAAGGAGCATCATGGGAACCAGGAAGACGCTGGTTTTCCTGGGTCTTATCGTCATCATGGCGACAGTGACCGGCAAGATATTCGGGACTTTCTGGGGATAGCGGGGCCGGGGAGAACCGCATGAAACAAGTATTCACAGAGAAAGCAGGCGCCGGGCAGATGCCGGCCGGAAACCGCGCGAGACGCGCGGCCGGACGGGCGCCGTCGCCAGGGCACATCATCGAGATTGAGAAGGAGAGAGCCCAATGAGAATACAGGTGCTGGGCACAGGCTGCCCCAAATGCAACAAGACCTATGAGAACGTCCGGAAGGCCTTAGGCGAGACCGGAGTCGCGGCGGAGGTCGAGAAAGTAGAGGACCTCAAGTCCATCATGGAATTCAACGTGATGATGACGCCGGCTGTGGCAATAGACGGGGAGGTAAAAATATCCGGCAAGGTGCCGTCGGTCGAGGAGATCAAGGAGTTGATCTCATGAAGGCAGGTACCATCATGCCGCTTCTGCTCATAGCCGCTTGCCTTTTCGCAGGATGCGGCCGCGAGACAACCGACGAATCGGGCATTAAGGCGGCACAGACCGATACCGTAGCCACCTACGCAACCCCGGGAAGGGCCGTGTCCGGCGTCGTCGACCAGAGGGCCGCTCTTCCCAGATTGGTGGACCTCGGGAAAGGTGAGTGCATACCGTGCAAGATGATGGCCCCGATTCTTGCGGAGCTCAAGGATGAGTACCGAGGAAGGCTTATTATCGAGATTATCGACGTGGGGGATAAACCCGAAGCTGTCAAACAGTACGGAATGAGGGTCATGCCGACCCAGGTCTTTTTCGACGCCGAGGGCAACGAGGTATGGCGGCATGAGGGATTCCTCCCCAAGGAGACGATTATAGAGAAGCTCAAAGAGATGGGGGTGGAGCCTCCCGATGGGTAGCCTCTTCACGACACTGACCGAGGCGGTGGCCGGGACGCCTCCCGTGGCTATGTCGGCGGCGTTCGCCTGGGGCGTGCTCAGCGTCGTGCTGAGCCCCTGTCATCTGGCCAGCATACCCCTGATCATCGGTTTCATCGGTGAGCAGGGAACGGCTGCGGCCGGTAGAGCCTTTCGCCTCTCGCTTTTCTTCGCGGTCGGTATTCTGGTGACCATCGGAGCGGTCGGCGCCATCACTGCCGCCCTTGGAAGGATGCTCGGGGACCTTGGCGCCAACATAACCTACGTAGTGGCAGCTGTCTTCTTTGTCATCGGTCTTCACTTCCTGGGAGTAATACCGCTCCCCTTGCCCCGCCCCGGCGGCGAGGTCCATTCGAAGCGGGGGGCGGCGGCGGCGTTCACTCTCGGCATTGTCTTCGGAATCGCGGTCGGACCGTGTACGTTCGCTTTCATGGCCCCCATGCTCGGGGTTACACTGTCGCTCGGCAGCACCAATATCCCCTACGCCATGCTCCTGATCGGGATGTACGGCGTCGGACATGCCGCCGTTATCGTGGCGGCCGGGACATTCACTGAAGTGGTGCAGGACTATCTCAACTGGACCTCCGGCTCCCGGGCCGTGGGCGTTTTGAGGAAGGTATGCGGAGTTCTTATCATTGCGGCGGGCGTTTACATGATCTTGCGGACCTGACGGGAGGCGTTTCTTAATGGGATCGAGCAGAGTGCCGGCTGCAGGCATGTTCCCCGTTATACTGTCTCTTGCGTTCTCCCTGGCCGCCGCCGAATCACAGGACACGCTGGAAGTCTACAGCGTGGAAGAAATCGAAGTTAAGGCCACGCGAATAGACCTGCCGCTCGGCAGCGTCGCGCCGTCCGTGGACGTCGCCACCCGCGATGAGATAATGCTGAACGGCGCGAACTCGGCCACAGCCGCTGTGGGTTACTTACCCGGCGTCTTCATCGAACAGACCGGTGACTTCGGCCAGGCCGATATCTCCATAAGAGGGCTGGGTGATACCGGCAGGCGGGTTATGATCCTCATGGACGGGCATCCGGTGAAGTCCGGGCTGACGGGAGCGACATTCACGCAGGGACTCACCGTCGCCGATATCGACCAGATCGAACTCGTCCGCACCCCCGGTTCCGTAATCTACGGCTCGGACGCCCTGGGGGGCGTTGTCAATATCGTGACCTCTCCCCCGTCGACGGGTTTTGCCCTCCGCGCAAACACCACATACGGCTCTTACAATACCTATAAGCTGAGCGCGTTCAATTCGGCCAGGATCCGCCGGCTCGGCTATGTGCTCAGCGTCGACCGGCGCCAGTCTGACGGCCATCTGCCCCACTCTGAGTACAGGGGCACCGATTTCCTGGCCAAGGTGACGGGCAGGGCCGGGAGGACCAATGTCGCGCTTCTGGCCAAGTACTACAACGGCTACAAGGAGGAACCGGCCCCGTCCAGCGACCCGCCGGAAACGGTGTCTGACGCATGGACGGATTACACAAGGGGGACAGTGGACCTTGAGGTCTCGTCGCGATTCGGAGGGGGCAAGTCCACACTGAAGACCTATGTGGAATCAGGAGACTACGAATTCTCCGACGGCTGGCGCTCCAAAGACAAGTACATGGGGTTGATGGCCTACCAGACACGCTTCATCGGCGAGATGACACTTCTGAACGGCGGCCTCGACTTCAGGCATCAGCGCGGCGAGGTGATCAGCCCCGACCCGGGCCAGTGGAGCAAATACGAATACGGCTTCTACTGCCTGGCCCAGTTCTTCCTCAAGGAGGTCGCCGTGGCCACCGCCGGGCTCAGGATAAACATAGATGAGATCTCAGGAACCACACCCGCGCCGCATCTGGGAATAGTCTATGACGTCACCGACGCCACCACCCTCAGGGGAAGCGTGTCCGGTGGATTCCGGTCGCCGCAGATAGACGAGCTCTTTATGTTCGAGACTTCCAACAGCGGACTCGGCCCGGAGACGATCTGGAGCTTCGAGCTCGGCTTCACGCATCGCGTAGCAAGCGCAGCGAGGCTGTCCGCCTCCGTATTCCGCATAGACGGCCAGGACTTCATTGAGCTTGTGCCGCACAAGGGGCACGGTAACAAGCCGGTTTACGAGAACGTCGGCGAGATAGAATTCTCGGGCGCCGAAGCGTCGCTCAGCCTTAGGCCGCATACCTCGATGGAATCCCGGATCTCTTATGCTTACCTCGACCCCGGCCGCAACACGGCGGGCAGGCCCGGTGACAAGCTGGACGTCGCGGGCATTGTCTATATAAGACGGTTCACTCTGCTCGGCAGCCTCCAGTATGTCGGTGACTACTACGCCGCTGATGACCGGCAGGAGAGGATCGACGACTATCTTGTCCTCAATGCGCGTCTCTCGAGTTACGTCGCGGCCGGATTCGATGCATTCTTCTCCATTGAGAATATCACCGACGAAGAATACGATATATACACGTCCGTGCCGGGGGGCAAGACAGGGCTTTACAGAATGCCCGGGCGGCGTTTTCTTGTCGGTGTGACTTACGACCTGGGGGAATAGCAGAGATGCCCCGAATGAAACCGGACACAAGGCTGTCGCGCTGCATCGCGGCGCTCTGTCTCGGGGGACTCGCCTGCCTGACCTTCGCCGGAGGCTGCCAGAGGGAAGGGCGGGAAACCGAGCTCAATATTGTGACCTCTACGACCATGCTCGGCTCAATAGTCAGAGAGATCGGCGGTGACAGAGTCAAGACCACCTCCATCGTCCCCTACGATGCCCTCCCCGAGAACTTCGAGCCCGGCCCCGGACAAATCGACGCCGCTTCCCGCGCCGACCTTGTCATCATGAGCGGCTACGAGAAGTGGGCGCCCCGGATGAGCGCGGCCGTGAAGACGCAGGAGAATCTGGCCTTTACCGGCATCGCGGCCGACCTTATGCTTCCCTACTACCATCTCGATGCGGCCGACAGCGTCACCGAGGCGCTGGTGCGCAGGGACCCCGAAGCAGAAGTCTTGTATCGCTTCAACCGCAACGACTACCGGTCGAGGCTGGCGCTTGAGGCAGAGGACCTGTGCGCGTCGATGCTGAGGCTCGACGAGGCGCGAGTCATATGCGCGGATGCGCAGGCCGGTTTTCTCGACTACATGGGATTCGACATCATAGGAACCTATGGAAGTCCCGACGACCTCACGCGCGGCGAGACCGCCCGCCTTATCGAGGTCGGCGAGCGGAACGGCGTCCGGCTGGTGGTCGACGATTTCCACCGAGGCCCGGACGCAGGCGAGAGGATAGCCGATGAGATCGGCGCGACGAGGGTCGTACTGAAAAGATACCCCGAGAGCCAATCCTACATAGAACTACTGCGGGAAAGCGCGGAAAAGCTGCTTGCTGCCCTCCAGTAGGGGTCAGGTCTTGAAATGCACACCCGACGGGGCCAGGTCTTGAAATGCACACCCGACGGGGCCGCGGCTCGTAGGCCACAGTAGTCTGGCCCCGGGGTGGATTTCGGGTCCTGCGACCCGCCTCTAAACGGCCGCGACCATGGCGCCGATCGTGAATACAAGCACCAGGCCCCCGATCACGACTCCGGCCACGCTGGACGGCTTCTGCTTGTATCTGGAGAGCAGTGAGGCGATTCCAAGGGCCAGGCCCAGCACCCCGAGATTCACGGCGAAGATCGCCGCCCAATCCAGGCCCGTCATAACCGCAAGGTCTTCTTCGACAACGGGGCTGACAGCCATACCGCCCACCACGCCAAGCAGCGTCGCGAGCGATGCGATCGACAGAATCGCGCTCAGCCAGGGGAAGATCCTGGCTGCCCTCTCAGGAGTGGGAGGCGTATTGACGCGCCCCATCTTGTGGTGATATCTATAGGTCTTCTCAACCTTGCGCCACTTCCCGTACTGCCGGAATACTTTAAATGCGAGAATGGCCTGGAATACAGCGAATACGGCCCAGAGCGTCCCCGCCATGAGATTCGAGACGGCAGCCCAGGCCAGTATCGACCCGTAGACAACGAACATGGATGACTCGCAGAAATAGAAAGAGGAAAGGCCCACAACCATGAGCATGAGCCCCCATGACGGGTCCAGCAGGAATGAGAGAACCATACTCACGATTCCTATTCCCACCAGCCAGAATCCCCATGAGCGTATATTCTTCTTCATCTTCGCGTATTCCGTACCGCATTCATCGAGCATCCGCTGCATTCTGGCCTGCTCGATCCTCTCCTCGGCGGATCTCTCCTCCTGGAATTCCGCCAGAGCCTGGTTTGTATCCAGATTGTCCATTGTGTGCCCCCCACCATGGTCTTTGGCGTTCAATCATCTCTGAACTGCTGCATCACCGCAAAGTTCGCTATATATAAGAAATCGGCATTTAGCCGGCCTGCTGAAGAACAACATAGGTGCCCGGGAGGTCTATTACACAGTGATCGCGGCCTATTCCGGACACGCAGCCCCGCATTCCCCTAGATCTCGGCCTCGACCGGCTGGCCAAGTGAGTCTTTGATCGCGGTCAGCAGATCAAAAAGCGCATATGGCTTTTCAAGAAGAGGGAAGTCCGTATCGGCGATTTCAGCCGCCTGAGTTTGCCTGTCGGTGTACCCGCTTGTAAGCAGGACCTTGACGTCGGGCTTCAGGGAATGCAATTCCTCGGCCAGATCCGTGCCGCTGCCATCGGGAAGTACGATGTCGCAGAAGATGAGATCGAAGTCACGCTGGCGTTCGTCGAACTCCTTTTTGGCTTCGGAAGCGCTCTCGACCGCGGATACGACATACCCTCTTTCCCTCAGGACCTTGGCCGCCATCGTGCGCACGATTTCATCATCCTCCACCAGCAAGATCTTCTCTCCGCTACCATGAAGCCCGGCCGATCCCGCGGGTTCTCTGCTGCTCTTCCTGCGCTTGGCAACCTGGGCCGGGAAATACAGATCGAAGGTAGTCCCCTTGCCCACTTCACTTGAGAACTCTATATACCCGCTGTGCTGTCTTACGCTTCCGTAGACCACCGACAGCCCCATCCCCGATTTGCCGTCCCTGGTCGTGTAGAAGGGCTCGAAGATGCGGCCCTGGACATTCTCGTCCATACCTCTGCCGTCATCGGAGACGGTCAGACGCGCATAATGTCCCGATTTGCGGTCCTGGAGAGACGCTTCTTGCTCACCATCCAGGTTAATTGCCGTGGTTTCGATTCTCAGCGTACCGCCCGGATTCATGGCTTCACAGGCGTTCTCAGCGAGATTAAGCAGTATCGTCTCAATCTGATCCCTGTCCGCCCGTACCTCGCCCATGGAACGGTCGAGTTTCACTTCAAGTCTCTTGTCTTCCCCCAGGGTTTCCTTGATTTCATCCTGACACTGGGCGATTACGGTGTTGAGATCCAGCGGCATGGACTTGAGCGCCGCTGCGCGCGAGAAAGTCAGCAGCTGTCTCGTACGCGCGACGGCTGACTCCGCCGCCTTCCGAATCTCGTCGACCTCTTTGCTCAATGATTCGTCGTCGGCCAGTACGCCGGAAAGGTGTTCGCTGTAGCCCATGATGCCGGTGAGGGCGTCATTGAAGTCTTCGGCTATGGCCCTGCACAGCCTTGCCGCCGAATCAATACTGCCAGGTTGCATGACCTGCGCCCTGCCCTCCTGCTTCGCACAGGCACTGTGAATTTCCACGAGATACCAGCCGGGAGCCCCGTAACCAGCATCTATAGGACATGCGGTTATCTCAAACTCCGCAGCGTCCGACCGGCCGCCTACCAGGACGCCGCCTGCTCTCAGGGCGGCGAAGTCCAGATTGGCCGTCCAGGTGCCGGCCTCGCCGGTATTGATCTTTTCCCTCACATAATCGGGGACGCTTTCATGCGTGAGCAGGTTCAATTTGCTAAGCATGCCCAGATCGTCTGCGCCGAAGAGCTCAAAGCAGGCGGGATTGGCATGCACAAGCGTCCGGTTCGCATCGTAGCACTCGAGAGCGATGCTAGAAGCATTGAACATCATTCTGAACTGTATCTCGTTCTCGCGGATCGAGTCATCCACCTGCTTCTGTTCGGTGATGTCCCTCCAGGCCCCCTCAATGGCAAGCACCTTGCCCGCCTCATTGAACACGCGGCGGTTCTTCTGGAGTATCCACCTCTCCCTTTCGTCACGGTTGATTACTTTGTATTCATAGCTGGGCTGTATATGCCCCTGGATCAGGTCCTTCCACATCTCATTGAAACGGCCCGCGTGGTCCGGATGGATGAGCTTCCTCATAAGGAGCGGATTCTTGAGGAACTCCTCCCCGGTGTACCCGAATACACGTTTCACCGCCGGGCTCACATAGTCGTACTTCCCTATCGGCAGGCTGACTCGGAAAACAGCCTCCTCGAGACCCTCGAGCAGGCTCTTATACTTACTGACGTCATCCTGCATGGCCTTCTCTTTTTCCCGGCTTTCAGTCACGTCTCTCGCGAGCATGACGAATCCCACGGCGTTTCCGTCTTTGTCTCTCAAGAGATCTACATCGACATGGCAGGAGACAGTGCCGCCGCCCTTCTTAAGGAAGCTGTAAACGTCCACGATGCGCTCATTCATCTTAAGCGCGCGCATCATTTCCTCCGACGCGCGCTGCCGGTCATTCTCGGCTATGCATAGATAAGCGTGGCTGCCCAGCAGTTCTTCCTTGCTCTCATAACCAAGCATGCCTATGGCTGAGCGGTTGACCTGCTGTATATTTCCATTGAGGTCGGATATGATAACG
>JASFEA010000097.1:0-11925 GCA_050125095.1 bacterium | reverse complement strand
AATCGCAGACAAGGTCCGGGTCAAAACAGGCCGTGCAGCGACCGCAGAGGGCCTGCACGTGATTGAAGAGGCTGTCATCCGAGATGTACTCGTAGTCGACGTCTATCCGCTCCTGGTATACATAGAAGTACCTGACGGACGGCCTGCCCACCAGGGTGGCGTTGATGTCGAGATAGTAAATGCCGTTATGTACCTCTACGCGATTGGCGTGGACGTGACCGTTGAGCACCGCTACCACGTTCCCGGCTTCCTCGAGGATCTGCCTGAGGTAAGCCACGCCCTCGTACTCCTGGTAATGGCAGGTCGTATCGAATGTCGCGCACCAGCCTCTCTCCCACATGTTGTAGTGGCTGAGGACGATCGTGGGTTTGTCCGGGTTCGCGGCCAGGTCCTGTTCCACCCACGCGCGCTCCACCGCGTGGCAGTGGACGCGCGGCGGAACATAGGGCTGGAGCGTGCAGTCGATGACGATGAAATGCATGTCGAAGTAGTCGAAGGAGTAGTGAGTCGAGTCGAGGCCGAAACAGTCCTTGAACGCCTGCTTGTCATCGCTCTGGAAGTTGTCGTGATTGCCGACAACCGGGTAAAGCGGGCATTCGAGGCTGTCCAGAATCGAACCCGCCCATTCGAATTCGTCAACGCTGCCGTTATCGGTCACGTCTCCCAGGTGGACCACGAAGTCGACTCTGGGCAAGTGGTCGTTGATGTCTCTGACGAAGTTGGCCAGGAGCTCGCGTGATATGCTGTTGGCCTTGATGTAGTACGTACTATCGTAGCCATAGGGCCGTATGTGCGAATCGGCGATTATCGCGAAGGAGAAGAGCATATCGGCGCCCGGGAGGTCCGTCCGGGTCTTGCGGTCGAGGTCCCTGAGGTCATAGGCTGGCGGGGGGCCGAAACCGGTGCTGTCCTCGAGTGATATCTCAAATGCGCCTGCGGCCGCCAGCACGGCGGGCGTGCATGTAATAAGGGCCAGGATGAACGGCAGTGCTGCATTAACGCTCCGGAACCCGCTGACTCTCATTTTATACTCCCAGCACCGATTATACCAGGGCCGGAGGGGCCGGGTCAAGCTCCCCGGCGGGGCCCCAATATTCCTCTTGACAAGGTCGGGGTTTGGTATTATCTGAGTTGCGAAAGTGAGTTGCGGCGCTCCGTGGCCGCACTCCAGGAGGTGGTATTTCCGATGAAATGTCACTATCATCCCCGCGCAAACGCCTTCGCCGTATGCTCGGCCTGCGGAATCAGCCTGTGTAGAAAATGCATGATAGAGGACGGGGACAGGATCTACTGCGAATCCTGCTATGCACAAGGCCACCATGACGACGAGGACGATTTCGATGACGAGCGGCAGGTCGAGTCCGAGGACCTCATAGATCTCGAGCTCATGGACGTGCTCGACACGGATGACGACGACGGGCTCTTCTGACCAGGCAGAGCCGCCGCTCTGACCGCCTTTGATCTGCTCTTCCCGGGCCCCGCATGCCCCGGCATGCCCCGCAGTTGACTTAGGCTCGAAGCCGGGGTTATATTGGGTTGGAACCTATGTGGCCGCCCCTTATTTAATCAAAGTAGATGGAATGCATGAATCCCGCTGAAAACAGGCACCCGGCCCTTATCTTCCTGGCCCTGGCCCTCCTCCTGGCGCTGGTGCCCAACCTGGTGCTTGTCCCCGGGGTGGAGGCCGGGGAATTCAAGATAGCCAGGCTCAAGTACAGGGGCGGCGGCGACTGGTACAGCGACCCCACCTCCATGCCCAATCTGCTGGCGCGGGTCAAGCGTGACCTGGGCATAGAGACGGCCAGGGACGAGGTCAAGCTCGACATCATGAACGAGTCGCTCTTCAACCATCCCTTCGCCTACATGACCGGCCACGGCAAGGTGAAGTTCTCGGAGGAGGAGGCGGCCAGGCTGCGATTGTACCTGGGCTCGGGCGGTTTCCTGTGGGTCGACGATAACTACGGGCTGGACGAGCATTTCCGGAAGGAGATCCGAAAGGCTTTCCCGGACGAAGAGCTGGTCGAGCTCCCTTTCAGCCACGAAATCTACCATGTTGTCTATGATTTCCCGGGGGGCCTCCCCAAGATCCACGAACATCACGGAGGGCCTCCCCGTGGTTACGGTATTGTATATGAAGGAAGGCTTGTCGTCTTCTATTCATTCAACACGGACATAGGAGACGGCCTCGAAGACGCGGGCGTTCACGATGACCCGCCGGATAAGCGCGAAGCCGCTGCCAGAATGGCGGTGAACATCATCGCCTACGCGCTGACGCACTAGGACTGGCCCGGGAGGAAGACCTTTTGGAAGCCGGTAAGTACAACATCGGGGAAATCTCAAGCCGGCTCAGGCGGGTGAGGGCTTACACCCTGTCGCTGGGCCTGGTGTCGGCGATTGTCTCGGCGCTTCTGGTGCTGGCCGCGGCCTGGCTTCTGGTCTCCCTTCTCGACATGGGGCTCGGGCTCCCGTGGGGGGCGCTGAGGGCGGTCGCCCTTCTCGGCGGCGTCGCGACGGCGGCGCTTCTTGCGTACCGGCTTTACCGGACTCTGGCGGCTTCCCACTCCATAAAGAGATACGCCGCCCGCATCGGCCAGGAGCTTAAGGAAATCGGGCTCGACATGCTCACCGCCCTCGACCTTGCCGAGGTGGACGGGGAGAAACTCGGCTACTCGAATGTGCTCATTACGCGGGCCATAGACGAAATCACGTCGAAGGTACGTAAACTCGACCTCAAAGTGGCGGTGCGCAGGCGCGCTCTAATCATAGAAGTCGTCGTGCTCGTCGCCGTGCTTGCGGGGGGTGGGCTCTGGAGGGCCGGTGCGCCGGGCTCTTTCGCTTACTCAGTCGCCAGGATGAAGTTCTTCCTGGGGCTTACCGCGGAGAGCGGCGTCGCGATTCGCGTAATGCCCGGTGACATGGAAATCTTTGCGGGTACGGCCCTTCAAATCGAGGCTGAGGTCGAGGGCTTCCTGGACAGCGATGCCATGCTCCATATCGTCTCGGAGGAGGAGGAAACGCGGTTCAAGATGTCCCCGGCGGAAGGGGACGGGCCTGCGGAGCCCGGCATCAGGACCTTCACGTCCGGCATCGCGCGCGTGGACAAGGACCTCAATTACTTCGTCAGCGTGTCGGGCCAGCGCACCCGTACCTATCATATTTCCGTATTCGAGGAGCCCCGCATCACCAGCGGTTTCATAAGGCTGAGGCCGCCCGCTTACACCGGGCTTCCGGCCCAGATAGTGCCGGAGGGGGTGTGGGACATCGTCGCCCTCTATGGTACGCGCGCGGACTTCGCCCTGGCGACCAACGCGTCGCCCGACAGCGTGCGGTTCGTGACCTGGGCGGCCGGCGGCGCGCGCGAGGTTGAGTACTTCGCCGTCGGCGATGACTCGGTGACATACGCGAAGTCACTGCTGGGCGACTTCTCTTACTCGCTTGAGCTCGTAACGGGGGATCGGGCGGCTCTTGAGGCCCACGGGCCTCATTCGGTGAAGGTAATGGAGGACGAGCCGCCTTATGTGAGGATAGAGAGTCCGGCCAAGGAGATATTGCTGGAAGCCGACATGATCGTGCCTCTCTCGGTGCGGGCGCTGGACGACTACGGCATCTCTAGTATGCAAATCCACTACAGGAGCCCCGCCGACTCGGGCTATGCAGACCTCGCTTACTCGGGCAGGACGGAGGCGCGCTCGGATCACAACTGGGACGTCGGCGACCTCGACGTATTCCCGGGCGAGGCGGTTTACTACTACATCCGGGTGGCCGACAATGACGCGCTCAGGGGCCCCAAGTTCGCGAGAACCGAAACCTACGTGGCGAGGGTTCCCACCGTCTACGACTTCTATGAGGAAATCGAGGAGCGCCAGGAGGGCGAGGTCGAAGACCTCCAGGAGGTGGCCGAGGAGATGGAAGAGCTCGGGGAGGCCATGGACGACCTTGCCGAGGAGATGAAGCAGGACAGGGAAGTGGACTGGGAAGAGGAGCAGTCCATGAAACAGACCCTCGACCGACAGAGCGAGCTCACCAGGGACCTCGAGGATATAGTGTCGTCAATGGATGAGACTCTGGACATGATGAGCGAGAGCGACCTCATTAACTTCGAGATGATAGAGAAGATGGAGGAGATACGGAGTCTGCTGGAGCAAGTGGCCACCGAGGAGTTTATGCAGGCGCTTGAGAAGATGCATGAAGCAATGGAGCAGCTGGCGCCTGAGGATATAGAGCAGGCCATGAAGGAGCTGGACTTAAGCCAGGAAGACCTCATGCGGCGCCTCGACGCCACCATAGAGATGCTCAAGCAGCTCAAGCTTGAGCAGGACATGGACGCCGTTGAAAATCTCGCACGGCAACTCCTGGAGGGGGAGCAGGCCGTAAACGAGGAGATCGGCGAGGGCGGCGACCTGGAGGAAGCCGCCGATAAGGAGCGCGGGCTTCAAAACGACGCCGCGGGCCTGTCTGAGATGATGAAAGACCTGGCCGAGGACCTGGAAGCGGCGGGCAGTCCGGCGGCGAGCGAGATGCAGGATGCCAGCGACTTCATGGAGTCCAGCAAGACCGGCCAGAAGATGTCCGAAAAGACCTCCGCCATGTCCGAGGGCGACCGGCAGGAGGCCCAGAGCATGGGACAGGACATAGAGGGCGATCTTGAGAAGCTCAATGAAATGGTCTCCAATGCCAAGGTGACCATGCAGGGGGGCCGGCAGAAGGAAGTGCTCGACGCGCTTAAGAATGTAATGAACGGGCTCAGGGAGGTGTCCCAGCGGCATGAGAACATCATGGTTCGCATTGCAGAGGCGCCGCCCGATGACGAGGTGGCCGAGCTGGCGCGGCAGGAGATGGTCTACAAGGAGGCGGTCGATTACGCGGCCGAGCAGCTCTTCGAGGTTTCCAAGATGAGCCTGTTCGTGCCCCCGGAACTCGGGCTGATGGCGCTCTCGGTGTCCGAGAACATGGAAATGGCCGCGAGCCAGCTCCACGAAGGCCAGCGCGGCCGGGCGAATAACAGCATGAAGACCGCCCTCAAGAGCACCAACCAGCTGATCGCCAGCATCGCCGAGGCCACCGACAAGGCCTCGTCCTGCTCGTCGTCGAGCAGTATGTGCGACGCCATGAGCAGCCTTCAGAATATGAGCTGCCAGCAGATGGGCATCAACATGGGCACGCAGGAGCTCTTCGACGAAAGCGGGCAGCTCACGATGGACGCACGCGCGCAGATGTCCAGACTGGCGGCCCAGCAGGAGAGCGTGCGGCAGGGGCTTGAGGAGATGATGCGCGAGTACGGCAACCGGGGGGAGATCCTGGGGAGAATGGATGATTTGATAGAGGAGGCCGAACGCATCATCGAAGCCCTCCGCAACCAGCGGGTCGATGAGGATACATTGCGGCGCCAGGAGAAGATATTGACGCGGCTTCTCAACGCGCAGAAGTCGCTCCGGCGCCGGGACTACTCCCAGCGGCGGAAGTCCGAGCCCGGCGAGGAATACGCCGTGAAGCCGCCGCCCGAGCTCACGCTGGAGGAACGGGAGAGGCTCATAGAGGACATTCTCTATCGCCGCCGGGGCTACTACCCGCCCGAGTATGAAGAACTCATCAGGGCATATATAAGGGCTATAGCCGAACATGAATAGCAAAGCGAACGCATACGGGCTACTAACTCATATTAAATGTGCGGCATCGCGCGGGCTGTGCTCTGCGCTCGCGCTCGTCCTCATTCTGATGCTGGCGCCGCCCGCAGCACGGCGCGCGGTCTGCCAGGAAACACCCCGACAGGTGCGGGACAGGACCATCAGGGAGGCCCAGTCGCTCACGCGATACGGCAACAATGAGATGGCCCTCGAGCTTCTCGAGCGGCTCTATGCCCAATCGCCGACGGACGAGGTGGTCGTCGTCTCTTTCTTCGACTTCCTGGTTGAGCGCGAGATGTACGAGCGCGCGCGCGGCGTAATGGAGGAGTATCTCGATTTCAGGCCGACCTATGTGGGCGGTATGGCGAAGCTCGCCGACCTCTATTTCAAGATGGGCGAGAACGAACAGGCTGAGGACCTGCTTGAGCGCTTCATCGAGACGGGACAAAACAGGGCCTGGGCTTTCGAAATGGCGGCCCAGACGTATATCAACGCCGGCATGATGGATGAAGCCCTGCTCGTGGTCGAGAGGGGGAGGGCGCATCACCAGAATCCCTACATGCTCCATGACCAGGCCGCGCAGGCTTACCTCAAGTCCGGCCGGTACGCCGAAGCCGTGAGCGAATACCTCACTGCGATCGAGGGCAAGGCGATCACGGGTGATGTGGCCAGGTCGCGCATCATAGCCATGGCCCGGGAACCGGCCGCCAGGGAGGCGATAGTCCCGGTGCTCGAGCGGGCCGCGGAGGACGGCGTGGCGGGACTTGTTCCACTCACGGCCCTGTGGCAGATGTCGATGGCCGAAGGCGACTGCGCCGGCGGGCTCGCCGACGTCACGCGCCTGGTGCGCGCGGACAGGAACCTCATCGGGCTTCTGGTGAACGCCGCAGGCGAGTTTGAGCGGGGAGAGTGCTTCGGCGAATGCGCCGACGCATACGGACTCGCCGCCGAGCTCACCCGCGCAGAGGGGGACATCCCCGGTTACCTCCTCGCTCGGGGAATGTGCCAGGAGCGGGGCGGCGACCTCGAGGGCGCGCTCGCCACATACGAAGATTTCTCGGCACGATACTCCGGCTCCGAGCGGGGTTTCGACGGCTTCCTTGGGCTCGCGCGCTGCCTGCGGGCCATGGGAAGATGCGAGGAGGCGCTGGCGCAGGCGGACAGGGCGGTTGAGGCCCGGGCCAGAGGCAAGGATTCGCGTAAGGCCGTGCTCATAAAGGGCGACTGCCTCGTCATACTCGGGCGGTTCGACGATGCCAAGCGCACATATGATCTCGTAAGGCCCGACTGGGACGACTTCCAGGCGCAGAGCGCCTACTACAACCTGGGCGAGATAGCGCTCTATGAACACGACCTCGAGGCGGCGCTGTCTTATTTCAATGTCACGGTGAGCGAGTACCCGGGTGAAGCCCTCGCCAATGACGCCGTGGAACGCCTCATCCTCATACGCGGTGCTCGAGCTGGCGAGGAGGGATACGCGCCGGAGCTGGGAGTATTCGCCGAGGCGGCCCTGTCGGAGCGGCAGGGTGAAATCGAAGAGGCAATTACGCTCTTCCGCAGGGCCGCGGCGGCCGGCCCCTCGGAGGTCAGGGTACAGAGCCTCAAGAACCTCATACGCCTTTACCTTGCCGCCGACGACCTCGAGCAGGCGCTCGATATCTGCAAGATCGCGGGCGAGACCGTGGAGTCGCACTGGTCGCCGGTTGCGCTCGAGACGGCTGGCGATATATACTTGCGGCTCGGTATGCTCGACGACGCCGTCAACACATATGAAAACGTAATCGTGAACTATCCCAACAGCGTCTCGGCCGGTGAGGCCAGGCGCAAGCTCGATCTGGTTAGGAGGACAACGGGAGAGTGACCGTGCATGAGGTCATAGGAAGATCGGCCGCGGCCGATCTCATAGGACGACCGGCCCTGCGTGAGGCCGCGGGGAGATTGAGCTCGCCCAAGCTCATCGGGAGACTGACCTCGCCCAAGCTCATAATAGTAGTCCTGCTGCTGTCCGCGCTTGTCCCCGGGGCGGCCTCGGCGGACAAGATCCTGATCTACATGGACCTCGAGCAGTTCGACCACCTGCGGGCATACGGAGTGGCCTACTGGGCGCTCGAGCAGGGCTTCAACGTGGAATGGCTGCTCAACTACCGCGGCGGCTCTTTCATGACTGAAGCGAGCGACCTCATCGCCAGGCGCGCCAGAATAATGGGTGTGGAGTTTGACGTCATACCTCCCGGAGCCGCGGCGGGAATCTACCGCACAATAGAAGAGGAGAACATGGAAGTGGTGCTCCTCGAGAAGGCGCCTGCTATCGCGGTATACGCTCCGCCCAGCACGGACCCCTGGGACGATGCGGTGAGGCTCGCGCTCGAGTACGCTGAGGTGCCCCATACCATCATATACGACGAGGAGGTGCTTGCCGGGGCCCTGGACGACTATGACTGGCTCCACCTTCACCACGAGGATTTCACGGGGCAGTACGGCAAGTTCTTCGCTTCCTACAGGAACGAGGAATGGTATAAGAGCCGCGTCGCCGAATCAGAGGCGATAGCCGCAAAGCTCGGATACACCAAGGTGTCGGCCCTCAAGGCGGCGGTGGCGAGGCGGATAAAGGACTATGTCGCGAGGGGCGGCTTTCTTTTCTGCATGTGTTCGGCCACCGACACCTATGATATAGCGCTCGCCGCCGAGGGTGTCGACATCGTGCCTGACGTCTTCGACGGCGACCCCATCGACCCGCGCTACGCCGCCAAAATGGACTATTCGAAGTGCCTGGCCTTCGAGGACTTCAGACTCATTACCAACCCCCTCGTCTACGAGCACTCGGATATCGACACAACACCGCGCGCCGCAAGGCGGGGCCGCAATAACGACTATTTCACGCTGTTCGACTTCTCCGCCAAGCATGACCCCATCCCCACCATGCTCACACAGGATCACGTGTCGGTGATCAACGGCTTCATGGGCCAAACCACCGGGTTTGAAAAGCGGCTGGTCAAGCGGGGAGTCACCTTCCTCGCCGAGACCGAGGGGCAGGATGACGTTAAGTACCTGCACGGGACATTCGGAAGGGGCACCTTCACCTTCTATGCCGGCCACGACCCGGAGGACTACCAGCACATGGTCGGGGACCCGCCCACGGACCTCGCGCTGCACAAGAACTCCCCCGGCTACAGGCTAATACTCAATAACATCCTCTTCCCCGCGGCGAGGAAGAGAGAGCAGAAGACTTAAGAGGAGGCCACTTTGCGTTCCGCACCTGAGTGTATTGCGTGTTCCATAAACCAGGCCATGCGCACGGCAAGGCTCGCCGGGGTCGACCAGGAGACCCAGATGAAGGCTTTGAAGTGTGCCGTAAGGGCTCTCGCAGACGCGGACTTCTCAAAGCCGCCGGCGGTTCTTGCGACCCAGACAATACTCGCGAGCGGCGAGGTCTACGATCAGAACGACCCCTATAAAGAGGAGAAGAAGCGGACGACCGAAGAGGCGCTGCATCTATACGATGAGATCAAGCCCGCGGTCGAGGCGGAAATGTCGGATATGGACTCCGTCTCCAGGATATCCTACGCATCCAAGCTGGCCGCTGCCGGCAATATCATCGACTTCGGCATCGGCAAGCCCTTCGACATAGAGGCGACCCTGAAGGACACGCTTGAAAATGGCTTCTCGGTAGACCACAGCCGGGAGCTCTATGATGAGCTCCAGAGCAGCGATTCCTTCCTTCTCATAAGCGACAACGCCGGGGAGATCGTCTTCGACCGCTTCCTCATAGACGAGATACTGGCCATGGGGAAGCGCGTGATCGTGAGCGTGCGCTCGAGGGGCATACTCAATGACGCCGTCCGCGAAGACGCAATCATGGCGGGCATAACAGACCCGGTCGAGATCCTGGAGACCGGGACGGGCAGCCTCGGCCTCATGCTCGATGAGACCTCATCCGAATTCAGGAGGCAATTCGAGAGTTCCGGAGTCATACTCTCCAAAGGCCAGGCCAATTACGAGACCCTGAACGACGTCAAGCGCAGCATGTTCTTCATACTGCGCATCAAGTGCCATGTCATAGGGGACGGAATGGGCCTCCCCAACGGCGTCTCCGTCCTCATGCACAACGGGGTCAGGTGACGGGGTCAGGTCTTGAAATGCACATCCGGCTGATCTGACCGGATCTACATTGCAGGCCGGATCTACTTTGCAGGCATGATTCCGACGGTCTTGTCGCCCCGGCCCAGCGTGACCTCCCGGCGCAGATCGCGCGGCCATTGAATTCTTCGCGATATGTGCTATAATGAACACAGAGGAGGTGCGAGACATGAAGCGATACGCCTGTGTCACATTCGTGCTGATATGTCTGCTCTTCGGCTCTGCGGCTGCCGACATCTGGTTCGTCGTGCCCGACGGCTCCGGAATGGCACCGACCATTCAGGCTGCAGTGGACTCGGCTTCATCCGGCGACACAGTCGTCCTGGCCAAGGGTACTTTCACCGGTGAAGGCAACCGGGATGTGGTTATAGACAAGTCAATTACCGTCATCTCCATCAGCGGCGATCCGGAGACATGCATAATCGACTGCGAGGGCTCGGCCGCCGAGAACCACAGGGGTTTTTTGGTTGATGGTATCGGCGCGACGATTGAGAGCATAACAATCGAGAACGGCTATGAAGTCGGCGGAGGTGCTCTGCGGATAGACGGCCTTTGGTCGGATGTGGATATTAACAACTGCCGCTTCCTGAACAACTACGCAACCGGTGGCGGAGCTGTCAATGTCTTCATGCCCTTGTACGGGACGATCCGGATTACGGACTGCCTATTCGAGGGGAATTCTGCCGGGCAGGGTGGTGCCCTGTATCTGTATTGGCACAACGGGATTGACGAATGTCAGCTGACGGGCTGCACTTTCATCGAGAATGCATGCGATTTCGGCAGCGTCCTCTACGTTAAGGAATACGCCATGGACTACGGTACGGCCAGATTCACCAACTGCAGCATGGTCGCAAATACCGGCAACTCGGTGCTGTGGGTTGATATGGAGGGATGTTACGTCGTACTGGACAGGACCATAATGGCGTTCAATGCCTGCGCGCGCAATGCATATGGTATGGACTATATGTACTGGTGTGAGTGCACTGACATCTACGGCAACGACGGTGGAGACTGGACGGGCCCTCTGTCTGACGAGTTGGGCATCAGGGGCAACATCTCCCAGGATCCGTTGTTCTGCGATATGGAATCGGGCGACCTTACACTCGATGAAGACTCGCCCTGCGCACCGGCAGGCTCCCCGGCCGGTTGCGGCCTGATAGGAGCCCAACCCGTGGGTTGCACGCATGCAGGGGTCCCCCAGGGTCTCGAAGAGCCAGTCACATGGGGGACCATAAAGGCCATGCACAGATAGCTTGCATTCCGGCAAGGCGTATGTGAGCGCTGCAGATTATACCGGCCCGCCAGGAGGCGGCTGCATTCCTATTCCAGGTACCCCAGGCTCCTTAATATCTGTATCCGTCCGGATTCCTTGGCTGTGGGTATGGGGGCGGGGTGAAGGCCGTCGGCCTTGATCCACTCGTGCAGAGTCCGGTCGAGGGTCCTTGCGGCTTCGGGATCTTGCCCGAACAGGTCCGTTGTCTCCCCGGGGTCGGCCACAAGATCATAGAAGTGCTTGGTGAGTCCGCCTTCCTTATCCTCCCGCCAGACGAGCTTCCGGCCCTGCGTCCTCACCGCGTGGCGCGGCATTGCCTTTTCGGGGAAGGGGAAGGTCTCGGCGAAAGCGTACTCGGCCGTGCGCGTTTCGGCTCCCATGACGAGGGGCCTCAGCGTCTTGCCCTCGGTGGCCCGAGGTATGTCTATACCCAGGAAGTCGAGCAGCGTCGGGAATATGTCTATGCTCTGCACGAGGCCGGGCAGGCGCTTGGGAGTCGCTCCCAGGCCCGGGTGGAAGATGATAAGCGGTATCATGATGCACTCTTCATATAGCGCGATGTCGTGGCCGAAGTAGTATTCGTGCTCATAGAGCATCTCCCCGTGGTCGGCTGTCACCACCACGATGGTCTTGTCCGCAATGCCGAGTACCTCAAGCGCGTCCAGCACCCGTCCCACTTGCTCATCCGTAAAGATGATCTCGCCGTCATAGAGCTGGGACAGATAACGTAGGTCCTCCTCCTCCAGATCGACTTTGTCTTTCCAGACCTTCATGATGAACTCGGTGGAGGAGTCGGCGTTCCCGAGGTACTGTGCCACGTGCTTTGCGCGGATCTCGAGCGGCGGCGCGTACGGCCGGTGCGGGTGGAACCAGTGCACCCAGGCGAAGAAC
>JASFEA010000096.1:0-11990 GCA_050125095.1 bacterium | reverse complement strand
CAGTGCACTTATCCGCCGGGGTCCACATACAAGCTGGTGACCGCCGCCGTGGGTCTCGAGACACACCTCGTCCGGGAGAGCACCAGGTACAAGCCATGTTATGGCTCCTACCGTTTCGGGCGAAGGGTTTTCAAGTGCTGGAAGGAAGAAGGGCACGGCTCATCGGACCTGGTGCGGGGCATCACGGTTTCATGCGACGTCTATTTCTACCAGCTGGGCGAGCGAATGGATCTCGAGGACTATTACTCCTACAGCAAGCTCTGGGGCCTGCCCGAGAGAACTCACATCGATATACCCAACGAGGCCGGCGGACTGGTGCCTAATACGGAGTGGTACGACAAGAACTATGGCAAGGGGCAGTGGACCAAGGGAATCATGCTCAATCTCGCCATCGGGCAGGGCGAGGTGCTTGTGACGCCTCTTTCATTGCTCTGTTTTATCTGCGGGATTGCGAACGGGGGACATTACGCGGTCCCGCATTGCGTGAAGGCCATCGGCAATGACGGAGAAGAGGCAGAGAATGAACCCGAGTTCATAGACATGCCCATGTCCGAAACCACGCTGGCGGTTCTTCAGAAGGGTATGCGGGGCGTGGTGGAGGATGAAGAGGGAACGGGCAAAGCGGCACGCGTTCCCGGCTACGAAGTCGCCGGCAAGACCGGAACTTCCCAGAATCCGCACGGGGACGACCACGCCTGGTTCGTCTGCTACGCGCCTTACGGCGAGCCGGAGATCGCCGTCTGCGTGCTCCTGGAAAACGCGGGACATGGGGGAGCGGTGGCGGCGCCCATAGCCGGCCAGATCCTCAGGTACTACTTCGCCGAAAGGGACGGCGGAACGGTGGCGATGCCATGAGCGGCGCGGTAAGACCGTTGCTCATAGTCCTGGGCCTTGCGGCCGCGGTGAGCGTGGTCTCCATTTACAGCAGCACATATGCTGACTACGGCGGCGCATTCGCCGTGAAGCAGGCGGCATGGATAGGTATCGGGGTCGTCGCCATGGTCGCGGTATCCCGCATGCGCCTCAAGACGATTTCTGCTCTCGCCTATCTCATATACGGGGCATCCATCATAATGCTGATGCTCGTTCTCGTCATTGGCACGGGCCCTCACGCGACGAAGAGATGGTTCGATTTCGGTTTCTTGAGGTTTCAGCCCTCCGAGTTCGCGAAGCTGGCGACCATACTGGCGCTGGCCCGCTACCTGTCCGAGACCAGGACCATGGGGGACTCGCTGGAGAGGGTGGTGAAGGCGGTGGCAATCGCGGCGCTTCCGGCGCTGCTCGTGCTCTACGAGCCGGATCTGGGAGGCGCGGTGGTGATAGGCTTCCTGGCGTTTCCCATGCTGTTCGCCTCTGGTATGAGTCCGCTCTTTCTCGTGTATCTCCTGAGCCCGATATTCGCCTTCATGCTCACGAGCGGCGTGGCTATCGAGAACAGGATTCTCGGATGGGTCTTCTTCGTGGTCTACCTCCTGGGGGTAAATTACCTGGGCAGGTTCAAGACCTCTATAGTGATACTCATAGTGGCCCTCAGCCTGGGCGTCGGCGCGTCGGCGCACAAGCTGTGGATGGGGCTTGAGCCCTACCAGCGGCAGCGGATCGAGGCGCTTTTCAAGCAGGAAGAGCTCCGCCACGGGGCGGCTTTTCACGCCATTCAGTCCAGGATAGCAATAGGCTCGGGCCGGGTGGTGGGCAAGGGCGTCTTCGATGGGACGCAGAAGGCACTGGGACTGGTGCCGGCGCAACACACCGACTTCATATTCTCGGTAATCGGTGAGGAGACGGGCTTTATTGGTTCAATATCAACTCTGATTCTGCTATTGTATATTTCCGTTAAGGTGTTCGGCGTAGCCGGCACCGTGAGGAACCGCTTTTTTTACTATGTATGTTTCGGGGTGGGGAGCATCATCCTCATCCAGATTTTCATAAACGTGGGAATGAACCTGGGGATCACCCCCGTGACAGGCCTGCCGCTTCCATTCATAAGTTACGGCGGTTCGTCCACGGTGGTGATGTGGACCTGCATCGGGTTCGTGCTCTCGGCCTACGCGGCCAGGCGCGAGTACTAGGGTGATTCGGAGGTAGGCGTTTGTTCAGGACGATAGTGGATTTCGGCTCTGTGGGTATTCGCTCTTATGGCGTTATGCTGGCCATTGCCTTCTGGCTGGGCATAGAGCTCTCCGCGAGGATCGCCCGCAAACGGGGTTTCGACCCGCTCATAATCGTAGACCTGGGGCTCGTTATACTGCTTTCATCCGTTGCCGGTTCTCGCTTTCTGTATGTTATCAGCCACTTAAGCGACTTCAGCGGTGACCCCTGGGGCGTGTTCAAGGTATGGGAGGGTGGACTGACTTTCTACGGCGGGCTAATTGCCGCCGTGGTTACGGGGGTCCTGTATATCAAGCGGCGCCGTCTTCCGGCTTCAGAGATAACCGATATCCTGGCGCCCCAGATCGCGCTCGGCATCGCCATTGCCCGGGTCGGTTGTTTTCTGAACGGCTGCTGCTTCGGCAAGGAGTCGTCGCTTCCATGGGCTTGCGCGTTCCCGCCTGACTCGCTCGCGGGCTCGGTTATGCACGGTCTTCGGCTTCACCCGGTGCAGATCTACGCTGTAATTGCGAATCTCATTATCGCCATCGCTCTATGGAGGCTCCTCAAGAGGAAACTCCCGGCGGGTACGGTCTTCTCTTGCCTGCTCGTATTCTACGGGGCCTGGCGTTTCATAGTGGACTTCTGGCGCTACTACGAGGACGAGATGCTGCTCGGCAGCGGCGGCGTCAGCGTATCTGTAAACCAGGTCGTGAGCATCGTACTCATAATCGTTGGTATCGGCCTGTTGCTGAGGAGCAGAAAGCATGGCGGGACTCAGTCCGAGACTGGGGTCCAGGCTTAAATCCATATCGGCTTTCCCCAAGGATGTCTTCAGGCTGTTCATGCCGCCGCTCTGCGCGGTTTGCGAGGGAGCGCTGGCGCCCCGAGAGGCCCGGCTCTGCCGGGATTGCATGAGCGAACTTGCGGCCGGGATGGAGACGGGGGAGAGAGTTGTGGACGTGGCCGGCGGCGGGTCCCTGCGGGTCGTCTTTCCGCTGAGGTACACGCCGGCGGTGTCGCGCCTCATCAAGGACATGAAATACTCGGACAGGCCCGGGCTGGCGCAGGTACTCGCCCCGTTTATGGCGATGGCCCTGAGCTCTGTGGAGATTCTCGCCCCGGTTCTCGTCCCCGTGCCGCTTCATGCTGCGAAACGGCGCGAGAGAGGTTACAATCAAAGCGACCTGCTCGCGGACGGGGTGGCCGGGCTCACGGGGCTCACGGTATTAAGGTCCGCCCTCAGGCGGGTTAAGAACACTTCGGCGCAGGCGGGCCTCGACGGCGAGGAGAGGCTTCTGAATATGAGGCTGGCCTTCAGGGCCGACGGGGGCGTTGTGGCCGGCCATGTCGTGCTCATAGATGATGTTCTTACAACGGGTGCCACGCTGGGGGAGTGCGCGGGCGCCCTCAGGTCTCAGGGCATTTCGGAGGTGACCGGATGCGTCGTTGCTTCATCTGCCTGACGGCGGCTGCGCTGCTCTACTTGGCGGCGCCGGGCGATGGCATGGCGATGCCGACGGAGCCCGGCGGCAGCTGGGTGTACGGCTATATAGACGAGCTCCGGCTCTCGACCGACAGTCTGTCTTTCTTCGTGGCCTCGCTCCCCTATGAGAGGAACGAGCTCGGCAGGGCCGTCGCGCGCGCACGGTTCCGGGAGGGCGCGGGCAATGAACGTCTGGAGTACCTTCTGGGATTGGTCGAGGACGAGCTCGCCGCGGAGTCCTCCTGGAAAACCGACCGCACCAACCTCTTCGTGGGAGAATTCACCTCCGGGCTCAGGGCGCGAAGCAATGCCAGGGTCGGCATGGACAACCTGTTCAGGGCCAGCTTCTACTTCATGGAAAGGGCGGCCATATGGACTTATCTCCGCCTCACGGTAACCGACCCGGACGCGCATCGCGTCGAAACCAGACCGTGGGGCGATTACTTCCGCGCGAGCTTCGACCACGGCGGCGTGGGGTACAAGGGCGGCAGGTTTTCGCTTTTCATGGGCCGGGATGAGGTCGCCTGGGGCATCGACAGGGGCAGGGGCCTCTTGTGTTCGGGGGCGGCCCCGACGATGGACATGTTCAAGTTCACATACCTCGAGGACAAGGTGATGTTCACGGCGGTCCATTCGAAGCTTAGACGCGGCGACGGAGACCCCTGGGACGAGGGCGTAAACAGATACGTCTCCGCGCACCGGCTGGATCTCAAATTCTGGCCTCATCTTACGTTTGCCGTTTCGGAGGCGGTTCTCTACGGCGGCGAGAACCGCGGATTCGATCCGGTGTACCTGAACCCGGTAAGCGTCTTCTATGCCGGGCAGTGGAACTCGAGGACCCAGGACAATGTTCTCTTTGCCGGAGACTTCACGCTGCTCTTCGCGCGTGCCGCGGAGCTCAGGTTTGAAGTCGTCGTCGACGACTTCCAGTACGACTTTGCGAAACCCCATGAGCTCGGCTTCGGGGTGGACCTCAAAGCCAGAAATCCGATTTCTGATCTTTACTCGCTCTTCGGATGTTCTTATTTTCATATAAGGAACGGTACGTATGGTCACAAGGTCGAATACAACAGATACACACATGAGAATAGCATAATCGGATATCCCTACGGGCCGGACGGCGACCTCGTCGAAGTCCGGTTCGCGTTCTCTCTTCCCACCGAAGCGCTGTGGACGGTGAGGTTCAGCCAGAGACGTCAGGGTGAGGGCAGGGTGAGTGACCCGCAGGACGAACCTCCGGATGACGAAAGATTCCCGTCAGGGACCGTCGAGAAGACCCTGAGGCTGGGATTCGATGTCTCGTGGAGGCCCACCTACAACTGGCTGGTTGAGGGGGGGGTGGAGTGGTACAGCGTAAGAAACGAAGACAACATAGAGGATGCGGACGGGGACGACATTCGTGTCGCTCTTGCTGTCGCATTCAATTTCAAGCGGGATTACATAAGAGAGTAAGGAGAGAGACCCGATGAGATTCACGCTTCTCTTCATGGTTCTAATACCGGTTGCCGCGCACGGGTTCATAATAGACGTTGAGGTCGGCCGCGGGCCGGACGTTGCGCTTCTGGGCGGTGCTCTGGGGGAGGAGAGGGCGGATGCGCCGGAGCGGCTCATCGAGTTCCGTGCGCTTCCGGCCGGCGCCAGAGTGGTGGACTTCGAGATAGTCTCCCATGAATGGATGCCGGCCGCCTCAGGGGAAACGGGTTATCAGGCTGAGGAGACCGATGGCGCGGCCCCGGCTGAGGATCCCGTTTTCGTCGGGAGCGGTACGCTGTTCGGTTACAACATCATGATGATTGTGGTGGAGGCCGCGCGATCCGGGGAAGACGGGCCCGAAGTTCTGAAGAGTATGCGCCTCAGCGTCGAGTGCGAGCCCGGTGCCCCGGAGCTTGAGGTCTTGAGGCGGGG
Source organism: bacterium (assembly GCA_050125095.1). Taxonomy (GTDB): domain Bacteria; phylum Arandabacterota; class Arandabacteria; order Arandabacterales; family JALGWA01; genus JALGWA01. Next base: position 6,511 of record JASFEA010000096.1, on the reverse strand, counting down.
AGAGACGACAGACGGCATGCTGGGGAACGCCCTGGGACGGGCGCTGGGAGTCGACCTCTCCGAAAGCCGGGCGTGGCCTGTTACGCAAGCGACCGGCTGGATCACGGAGCGCCCCGGCCTCGACGGCAGCGCCGTGGACTGCGTGATTGTAACCGGTGACCAGCTGGCCCCCGAGTTCGAGCGCCTGGCGGAGTGGCACGACCTGATGGGTGTGAGAACCGTGGTGAAAACGGTCGACTGGATAGAAGCGCGTTATCCGGGTGTCGACACTCCCGAGAGAATCCGGAACTTCCTCCGTGAGGCCTACCAGAAATGGGGGACTGTTTACGCCCTTCTGGGCGGCGACCCCTCCGTGGTGCCCATTCGCGTTCTGGAGTATTACTGGCTTTGGGGCTATACGGCGAATACCTCTGATGAGATACCGGTGGACTGCTATTACTCCAACCTTGACGGCACCTGGGACGCCGACGGCGACGGCCTGTTCGGCGAGGGCGATGGTGCCAATACCGACGACATGGACCTGTACGCGGACATAGTCGTAGGCCGTGCGCCGGTGGAGAATATCGAGGATGCCAGGACGTTCGTCGACAAGACAATACTCTATTGGCGCGGCGGCAAGCCGGGCACCTGGTATGACCGTACGGTCTTCATGGCGCAAATGCTGGAGACGGCAGTAGACGGGGCGGAATCCGCCGAGCTCATACTCGCCGAATTCCCCGGAAACTACGAGAAGATCCGCCTCTACCAGAACTACACCGCCCATGAAGGGTCGATTCCGGAGACACTTGAGAACTGCCTGGCTTACATGAACCAGGGCGCCGGCATAGTGAGCCATATCGGTCATGGCGACTTCTTCAGGCTGAACCTCGGAGACGAGATGATGTGGCGCTGGCAGGTGGACTCCCTGAGCAATGATTCCACCTTCTTCTTCATGTACATGATGAACTGTGCTTCGGCGAGCCCCGAAGTCGAGAGCATCGCCAAGAACTTCATGCATAACCCCACCGGCGGCGCGGTGGCACTGATGGGCAACCAGATATTCGCCAATCCGTCAAGGGGGCTGGCGCTAGAGCAGGCGGTTTTCTCGCTGCTTTTTGAGAGCGACAACCTGCCGCTCGGATTCGTGACGACGATCCCGCGCCAGATCTTCGCCGTCATTGAGTCCAGGACCTCCTGGTGGGCATATCTTAACAACATGCTCTATGGCGATCCCTGCTTGAGGATATGGGAAGGCACGCCCGCGGGCCTCGAAGTGACGGGGGCATCGACCGTCTCCTTGGGAGACAGTCTCTACAGCGTTGCGGTCGAGTCCGGCGGCTCCCCGCTCCAGGGCGCGACGGTCGTTCTTGCGGGCGCGAGGGGCGAGTACGGGGCCGCGGTCACGGACGCGTCCGGACAGGCCGTCGTGAGTTTTCGGCCCCTGGGCGCAGGCGCGGTTGATCTCGCAGTAAGCCGGGATGGTTACCTGCCTGAAGAGAGAAGTATAACGGTGACCGGAGGCGGCGGGCGCCCGTACGTGTCGAGTATCGCAATCGACGATCAGGACGGGGGTTCATACGTCGGTGACGGCGACGGCTCGGTCGGCTGGGGTGAGCGCGTGGGTCTTGGCGTGGGTGTCACCAACGGCGGCAGCGGGACGCTTGCCGGTCTTTCGGGCGAGCTCGCCGCAATAAGCGGCTGCAGCCTGTCGGTCGATATATTCTTCTCCGGGCCCGGGGCGGACCCTCCCGTCTATGTCGGCGGTACGGGCGTGAGCCCCGCGTCCATCCCGTTCGGCCTCAGCGCCGGGGAGGACGCGCTGGGCCGGGCCCCTCGCGATATGGGCGAGGAGCAGGGCTGCTGGATCTGGCTCGACTCCCGCGGCTGGCACGTGCGCATGAACGGTGACGGAGAGACCACTCGCGCCTACAGGTGCAGCGTTGAAGTGCATGGCGAAGTCACCGGCCACCGGACCGACCATCTGGAATATGATGACAAGCTGATTGCCGGTGGAACCTATTTCGTGCTCGCCGGCTGGCTCTCGACGAATGACTTCGAGGACGGTTTCGATTTCCAGTCGGGCTACGCCGGTGCTGTAATACTTCATGATGCGGCGGAAACTTACGGCGATGTCGGCGGCGGTGAGGTCATCCGCTATTTCGACGTCGAGTTCGATGGGGGACCGGGTGACGGCCTTCCCGTCTGGTTCGAGCTGGCCCTGGAGGACGGCGGGGCGAATACATATTACGAGTGGTTCCCCGTCGTGCCTGCCGACGGGTCGCCGGCGGTGGAAGTTTTCACGGGCTTCGGGGGCTACCCTTATGATTTCACAATCGGGATCCGCAATGCAGGCAAGGGCGGTCTTAAGGGCCTTGCGGGCACGGTACGGTCGATTGAAGGCATTACGATGGTGGACAGCGCGAGTTCATACGGCGATCTCGCCGGCGGCGCCTACAGCGCGGGGGATGATTACAGGCACGCAGGATTCGTATCGAGCCCCGTGGTCGAGGTCGAGATCAGGGACGCCTTCGGCAGGGTCTGGCTCGACACGGTATACGAGAGAACTGTGGACGCTCCCGGGGACGTGACCTATTCAGTCGGCCCCGATTTTATCGAACTCGCCTGGGAGCCGAGCCAGGATGAGCGAGTTGACCACTATGAAGTCTACCGGTCCGGCGAGACGCTCCAGAGCGGGCTCGTCGGGATAGCCCGGGGCCACTCGCGTTTCGTCGACAGCGGTTTGAGCGGCGAGGAAGATTATTACTACAGCGTTGTAGCCCGGGACGACATGGGCAATGCCAGCGGCGAGACCCCCGAGATACAGGCCTGGACCGGGGCTCCTTACCTGCCCGGATTCCCCGCCGAAATACGCGGCGGTGCATGGGCTTCCCCTGTGGCGGGGGACGCCGACCATGACGGCATGAAGGAGATATTCGTGGGCTCGAGAGGCCAGGACCTGGCGGCGATAGACATCAGCGGCAAAGCCCTGTACGGCTACCCTTATGTATGCAGTTGCGAGGTGAGATCGGCTCCCGCGCTTGCAGACCTCGACGGCGACGGGACGCTCGAGTGCGTCTTCGGCATAGGCATGGGAATCGAGGGCGGCTCCGGCTGCAAGGAGATCGTGGTCCTGAATCATGACGGCACTCCGGTGACTCCTGAAAACAACCCGGGCCTCGATCCCGGGGCGCCCGGGTGGCCGCAGGCAGCCGGCTCGATCATACGCGCGGCGCCTGCGATTTACGATCTCGACGACGACGGCCACCCCGAGATAATAATCGGGACAATGGGCAAGGTTGAAGGGTATGGCGTCGTTTACGTCTACCGCTACGACGGCTCGCCCTATCTCGGTACCGGCCCCACCTTCGGCCAGTGCGACAACGTGATATGGACGTCTCCATGCGTGGCCGACCTCGACGGCGACGGCCGGGCTGAGGTGCTGGTCGGGGACCTGTCGGGCGGCGTGTACGTTTGGAAGTGGGACGGCGGCGCGTACCTGCCGGATTCGAGCCTGATAATATGGGACACCAACGGGGCCTTCTGGGCGTCGCCGGCCGTTGGCGACGTGGACGGGGACGGCAGACCCGAAGTGGTAGCGGTGAACGACCGCGGGCGCGTGCATGTTTGGAACCATGACGGTAGCCCGGCGGCGGGCGGCGACGGACTCGTGGCCGAGCTCGGCGGCTCATGCTGGTCGGACCCCGCGCTCGCCGACTTTGACGGCGACGGCGCTCTCGAGATAGCCTTCGGTCTCGGCCCCGACGCGGGCAGGCTGATATTGCTGCGCGGGGACGGGAGCGCTTACGGCGAAGACGAGGTGATCTTCACCAGCGAGCGCTCGCTCGAGTTTACTTCTCCTGCAATCGCGGACATCGATGAAGACGGTGAGCTGGAGATAATATGCTGCAGCCTTGACGCTTATATATACGGCGTCAATGCGGACGGGTCGCGCGCGCGGGGCTTTCCGCGAAGAATCGACGGCTTCATATATGCAAGTCCCCTCATAGACGACCTGGATATGGACGGCGACATGGAGCTCGTCGTCGCGGGATATGACGCCAGAGTGCATGTATGGGACCTCGAGGCCGCCTACTCGGATGAGGCCGTGCCGTGGGGGATGTATCACCACGACATGTGGCATACCGGGCTTGCGGGATTCGAAACGCCGGGCGATACTCTGCCGCCGGCTTATACTCTCGGCGTCTTCCAGGGCACGGTTGTGGACCGCGCGCTGGACATCTACGTTGCGCCCAGCGAATATACCGAAAGCGCGCCGGTTGTCGAGATCCGGACCGCATCCGGCAGGGAGGCTCTGGCGGTAGAGAGCGTGCCCATGGCGAACAGGACCTACCGGGCGCATTACCTGACGGAGGCCGCCTCGGCCGAAACGATATTCGTATATTCCACCGATCTTTCGGGCAACTACAGCGCTGATGAGCGCGTACTTACATACTCGGAGCTCGTCGGTGGAGAATTGGTCGCGGTCAGCCCGGACGGCGTGCTTGAGGTGAATTCCGGCATGGCCGGGCGGGCGCCGGTTACGGGCATATTGCCCGTCGACCTCGGCCATCTCGAGTTTGAACGGGATGAGGCGCCCGTGGCGGGGCAGGCTTACAATGTCTGTTGCTTTGGTTCGGGCGAGTGCGACTTGACCCTGCGCGCGCTGGCCGATCCCGGCCAGGCGGTCTACGTTTTCGACGGGGCATGGGTACAGGCCGACCGCCAGTTCAGGGACGGCGAATACCTTCGTGTGGAGGCCGCGTCGCCCGGAATATACGCGCTGGGCGCCACCGGCAATCGCGTTCCCGGGAGACTGAGTATAAATATGGCCGGCCCCAATCCGTTCGCCGTTGAATGCCGGGTGTCGCTTGCCGGCGCGCCGGACGCGCATGTGAGGCTGCGCATCTTCGATGTCAGGGGGCGGCTTGTGTCGCAACTGTACGAAGGCCGCCTCGGAAACGCCGGCGATATGGTCTGGGACGGCCGGGACGGTGACGGGCGCAGAGTCTCAAGCGGCATATACTTCGTCAACGCGGAAACTTCGTCGGCTTCTGTGTCAAATAAGGTGATCTTCGTGAGGTAAATATGACAAAGCGACTATTCCCAATCATCGTGCTCATCATCGGAGTCTGCTCGGGTTGCGGCGGTGGAGGTGGCGGCGGGGGCGGCCCGGAGCCGGATACGACTCCACCGATAATCACCAGCGGCCCCAGCGCTTCGGGCATAGACCACGAGAGCGCCAAAGTCACATGGTCAACTGATGAAGATGCGAACTCCATGGTCAAGTACGGCAAGACGACTTCCTACTCGGATTCCGTTGCGAGTGCCGCATATGTGAAGAACCATTCGGCCGACCTCACCGGCCTCGACATGCTCAGCCTCTATCATTACAGGGTCTATTCGGCGGATGAAGCGGGGAACATGGTGGCCTCGTCCGACAGGGCATTTACCACCGGAAGCCCGGTCGGGAAATTCGTCGGTGAGGGGTGGGACTTTTTCGAGGATGGAGCCTACGATTCGAGCCTGGCGAGATTCCGGGCTGCGGAGGCGCTGGAGCCATATAACATCCAGGTTCTGGAGGGGCTGGTATGGACTCATCTCTATATGTATGAGTTCGCCGAATGTGAAGCGGCCCTTGAGGCGGCGTTCGGCGTAGACCCCGACAGGGGTGACTGTTTGGTAGCCGCGGCCTTCCTGTATCAGGCCACCGAGGCCTTCGATGAGGCCATTGAGGCGGCGGAGGCGGCGCTCGAGGAGGTCGGGTCTTCGTATGTGTTTGATCACGATGACGACGTCACCGATGATGACGTCAGGTACTCGCTCATAATCGCGCTTGCCGCCGGGGGCGATTTCGTCGCGGCTCTCGGGCATGCCAGGGTCATTGATCCCTCCGTGGACATCGAGCCCGGGGACCCGGGCACCTGGGGAACGCATTCCACGTTCGAAGAGGCCATGATCGCCCTCATCGAGGATCTCCGCGGCCGGGTCTAGGGCCGGTAGGTCCGGCGGGCTTGCGTAGAGAGGTCTCTCCGGGCTTATGATAAACTTAAATTCTTAAATTCTCACCGATTTTGTATTTTGCTGTCAAAACGCTGCAGGCGGCCGTGGGCGACGCCCGCGGCATCCCGTAATCCTGTGTTATATTGCAGCTTTTGTGAGATGCCGCAACCCAAACTGCGTCTAAGGGATTCAACCTGCTTGACTTGCGACTTAATGCATGATAGAATATATAGTGGTCAGATGGAGCGGAAACAATCTAACCTCTGCCATGAGAAAGCTTGGCGCAGCCCGCCTGGGCGCAGCGCCATTTTCGTTTATGGAGTGACAACTCAAGGAGCACACGGCGATGAAGAGACTCTCATTGAGTTCTGCTGTATTTCTTATCCTGATCCTTCCGATTTTTGCTTACGCCTACACGGTTGACATTGAGATCGGGGAGGCTGGGGTATCGCGCCTTGGGATGAGTGCTTCCGGGGGGCTATGTGAGGAGATGGTTGGGGATAAGATATACGAGACTCGTCTTCTCCCGCCC
>JASFEA010000095.1:0-12090 GCA_050125095.1 bacterium | reverse complement strand
CGGCACAGCCGCCGGACAGCCTCTGGCACAGGACGTTGGGTGGCGATCAACCCGACTACGGACGGTCGGTGCGCGAGGTCGGGGGCGGGTATATAGCGGCGGGATTCTCGAGATCATTCGGCGGAATCGACTATGACATGTATCTCGTGCGCACGGATGAGAACGGCGATACGCTGTGGGCGCGCACCTATGGAGGCGCCGATGACGACCTGGCCAATTCGGTCCGCCCGACCTCCGACGGGGGATTCATCATCGCCGGGTATACAAAGTCCTTCGGCGCCGGCGGCAGCGACTTCTATCTGGTAAAGACCGACAGTGACGGCGACACCATGTGGACCCGGACCCATGGCGGCCGCGGCGAAGACTACGCCTATGGCGTCTGCCAGGGGCCCCGAGGCGGTTATCTCGTAGCCGGCTATTCGGACTCCTACTCAAATGACAACGACTTCCTCCTTATCAAGACGGATGCCTCGGGAGACTCTATCTGGATCAGAACGTACGGCGGACCGGGAGACGATTATTGCTTCGGATTCGACAGGACGGCCGACGGTGGCTGCGTGCTGGTCGGCTCTTCGAACTCGTTCTCAACTCCGGATTCCGACATTCTCATAGTAAAGACCGATGCCGACGGGGACTCTCTCTGGATGAGAACGGACGGGAGCTCCGGGAACGACTGCGGTTACTCTGTGGAGCAAACCGCAGACGGGGGCTATATAGTCGCCGGAACCGCCTACCTGGCGGACGGCTCGGGCAACCAGGCATACCTTCGCAAGGTGTTTTCCACCGGCGCCTTCTTCTGGAGCAAGGCGTACGGCGGCAGCGGTTACGAAATCGCATTCGATGTCGAGCAGGTGCCGTCGGACTGCGGCTATATCGCATGCGGCTACACGACATCATGCGGCGGCGGACAGGAGGACATCTATCTCCTGAGGACGGGGGCCGACGGGGACACCGTATGGACAGGTGCCTATGGAGACTCCCTGCGCGAATGGGGACATGAAGTGCAGCAAACCGCAGACGGAGGTTTCATAATAGCGGGCTCCGCCATGTCATACCCGCCGCCCGCCGGGGATAATCTATATCTTCTCAAGACGGGTGCCGACCCTGCGGGCATCTATAATCCTGCTGGGGCCGACAATGATGGGCTCTTTCTCGCGGCCATCCCCAACCCATCGCCCGCGGGCATAACCATCGCCTATCACCTCCCGCGCCCCTGCCGCGTGAGCATCGCCGTATTCGATCTTATGGGAAGAGAAGTGCAAGAACTCACATGCTCAAAGGCCGGGCCCGGAGACCATAGGGTATACTGGGACGCATGCGACCATGCGGGCTTCCGGGTGGCACCGGGCGTCTATTTCTGCAGGATAGAGGCCGGCGGCGTTTCCGGGACAAGCAAGCTGGTCATAGCAAAATAGCCCCCTCGCCGGGCCTGCGGTTTTTCACTTGACATCCGGGGGCAATTATAGTATTTTAGTAATAACTTAACTACATATCAGACAAGGCCGACAATATGAAGGTGAACGACGACTGCTGTGACATGTTCAAGGCCCTATCGGCGAGGACCCGCGTCAGGATCCTGGAGGCGCTCAAGAAAAAGGGACCTCTGGGGGCCAAGAAGATCGCCATCATCGTAGGCGTTACCCCCGCCGCCGTGTCCCAGCACCTCAAAGTGCTCAAGCAGGCGGGTCTGGTGAGGAGCGAGCGCCATGGTTACAGAATACCCTATCATGTGGATGTCGACGCCATGCGAAGCTGCCAGACAAGGCTGGTCGAGGTCTGCGCCTGCGGACCCGGCGACTCCTGTCGCCCTCCCAGTATGCTTGTCAGGAGGCGAAGAGAGCCGAATCTCAAGGATCTGGAGCAATACAGGAAGCGCCTGGAGAAAGAGCTCGAAGCCGTAAACGAGAGAATCAAGAAGCTGGCCCGGAAGAAGGGCGCTTAATTTTTTTAATATAGTTATTAAGTTACTGCTTAAATGCTTAACGGATGCGGCGGCGAATTCAAGGTACCGGTACCACTCATGCCGCGAGAAAGGGGGTGAATGAGATGTGTTGCGAGCCCGATGTCGCCAGGACCTCGAGGGCTTCAGGCTGTTGCTGCTGCGGGCCCGGGCACGTGGCCCGGCGCTTCGTATCCTCCAAAGAGGAGGCCGAGAGACTCGAGCAGTACAGGGAGCAGCTCGAGAAGGAGATCGCAGGCATAAACGAACGCATTGACGATCTCAAGAAGGAGTAGCGCGGGGCGCTTTCGGCGGGGGCGGACGCGTTCCCGCCGGCGCCGGCGCATGAGTTGCATACGAACCCCTGATTGAGGAGGTAATGATGAGAAGATTCCGACGCAAACTTGTAATAACGCCGTTGCTCATCGCGATGGCGCTCATGGCCCTGGGCCTGCCCGCATCGGCCCAGGCCGTTTATGAACAAAACAGCAGCCGGGCGTGCTGCGCGGCACAACATTGCTCACTATCGCAGGCGCAGAACGCGCCGGACGATAATGCCGACCGGGAATGTTGCGCGGAGAGCAGGGTTCAGGCCGTGCCGGAAGAGCGCTGTCCCACGGGGAACGCCAGGCCGGCGGAATGCTCTTGCGGCCGCGAAAGGGAGTGCGAGGAGCGGTCATGTGTCCCGGCAGATAGATGCTGCCCCGGGTCACTGAGCGGGCCCGCCTGCCGCCCTTAGATTGAGATCCAGGCAGCACAGACCTGGAGGTGCGGGCCCCGGTTCCCGAAGGCCGGGGCCCGCCGCCGGTTTTCGCCGGCATGCTCACTTCCGGCGCCCCACTTCCCGGAGACAGCCGTAGTCTCGGGCCCGCTTGAACCGCTTGGCCCTTGACCCCGGCGCCCTCCGGCTATATTCTACAAAGAGCACATAAATCAACTGCACCACCTCATTCAAGCACGGAGCGATACATATGAGAAAACTGGTTGAATGCGTCCCGAATTTCAGCGAAGGGCGCGACATGGCCAAGATTGACCAGATTACGGCGGAGATAAGCGCCACCGAGGGGGCCACGCTTCTGGACGTGGACCCGGGAAAGGACACCAACCGCACGGTCGTTACGTTCGTCGGCTCACCGGAGGCGGTCATAGAGGCGGCCTTCCGCGCCATCAAGAAAGCCGCCGAGGTAATCGATATGGCCAAGCACAAGGGCGCGCACGCCCGCATGGGCGCTACCGACGTGTGCCCCTTCGTTCCGGTAGCCGGAGTGACCATGGACGACTGCGCAGAACTCGCCAGGAAGCTCGGCAAGCGTGTGGGTGAAGAGCTCGGCATCCCGGTTTATCTTTATGAGCACGCTGCTTCCAGGCCGGAGTGGAAGAACCTCGCCAATGTTAGGGCCGGCGAGTACGAGGGCCTGGCCGACAGGGCGGGCAAGCCCCAGTGGAAACCCGACTTCGGGCCCGATAAGTTCAATTCAGGCGCCGGCGCGACTGCCATCGGCGCGAGAGAGTTTCTTATCGCATATAACGTCAACCTCAACACGCGGGATACCAAGCTGGCCAAGGACATCGCATTCACTATCCGGGAAAAGGGCCGGGTCAAGCGCGACAAGAACCGCAAGATAGTGCGTGACGACAACGGCACGGCGCTCCGCGTCCCCGGCAAGTTCAAGGAATGCAAGGCCGTGGGCTGGTACATGGAAGACTTCGGACGGGCGCAGATCTCCATCAACATGACCAACTACAAGATCTCCCCGCCCCATCTCATCTTCGACGAGTGCTGCAGGCTCGCCGAAGACCTGGGAATCCGCGTGACGGGAAGCGAGCTGGTCGGCCTCATTCCCCTGGAGGCGCTGCTTCAGGCCGGGAGATACTACCTCAAGAAACAGGGCAGGACATCCGGCGTTCCCGATGAGGAGCTCATACATATAGCAGTACTGTCACTGGGCCTCTCCGACCTCTATCCGTTCGAGAACGACAAGAAAATCATCGAGTACATGGTCGCCTCCGGCGGCGGCCTTGTAGATATGAAAGTGACCGACTTCACCAACCTCCTCTCCACGGACGCCCCGGCGCCCGGCGGCGGCAGCGTCGCCGCCCTGTGCGGAGCCCTGAGCGGCGCGCTCTCTTCCATGGTGGGCGCTCTCACGCATGGCAAGAAGGGCTATGAGGAAGCGTTTGAAAGCGCGGAGGAGATCGGAATCGAAGGGCAGAGACTCAAGGACGAATTTCTCGCTGACGTGGACCGGGATACGGAGGCCTTTAATAACGTCATGGCCGCGATGCGCCTTCCCAAGAAGACGGATGAGGACAAGGCGGCGCGCGCGGCCGCAATTGAAGAGGCCAATAAGCAGGCGACCCTGGTTCCCTTAGGCGTGCTCAAGCGCACCATGGAGGCCGCCGAAATAGCCCGGAAGATAGCGACGATCGGCAATAAGAACTCCGTGAGCGACGCGGGGGTTGCGGCCCTGACTGCGCGAACCGCGGCCGAGGGAGCCTTTCTCAATGTCGCCATCAATCTGCCCGGAATAGACGACGAGAAGTTCAGGACCGAGACGCTCGCGGAGGCCGAGAAGATCCGCAAGGCCGTCGTTGAGCACACCGCGGAGACCGTCAGGCTGGCCGAGAAGATCATCACCGATATGAAATAGGGAAACCGGGACACCTGAGCGGGTCTACGCCCGCAGGGCGCATGAGCCGCTGAAGGAGTAGCCGGTAAGAGCTCCCCCGGGGCGCAAAATCGGCCCACGCCGGTTCTACTCCTTCCTCAACACCTCCATGGTCTCATAGGCGTGGCGAAGGTGTGGAATCACAATGCTTCCGCCGACAATGAGGGCAACGTTGAGCGCATCAAGAATCTCGTCATCCGTATAGCCCGCCTTCGCGCACTGGATCAGGTGGTAATCGACGCAGTCATTGCAGCGAAGCACGGTTGACGCCACGAGTCCGAGGAGCTCTTTGATTTTCCCGGAGAGGGCGCCGTCTTCATACGCCGCCCCGTCCAACCTGAAGAAGCGCTTGATTCCTATATGATCTGCCGCGAGTATCTTCTCGTTCATCTCTTCGCGGTACCTGCGAAAATCATATAATCTCGATCCCATGCCAAACCTCCTGTTCGCCAATCGCCGGTTGGTGCTGTTGCCTATTCTACCCCAGGCGCTGTGCGCCCGCAATGTCCCGCGGCCACATCCTGGTAATGGCGGGCCGCCGCCCTACCGATAAAGAAACAGGAGATCCGTGGAAAGGGAGACCATATGGTGCATTTCAGATCGTCCCGCTGGTTCACGATGTTCCCCGACGAGTGGGGAATTCTCGACGAAGAGACTCTTCGGGCGGCCCTGGCTATGCCGGATGACCGTTTTGCAGCCGTTGTGGAGGCCTTGAGACTCGACAATGTAGAGATATTCGCCCGCCGCTATGGCGTCGGCTCGCTGCAGATCGGTTACAGCCGCAGGGACATTGGCGCCGTAAGCCTCGATGATGTGCTCGATGCCGCTAAAGAGAACATCGCGGCGGGGCTGGCCTATCGCGAACTCGTGACGGAACACCTGGACGGCGTCATATTCGAGTACGCTCAGGACGGGACCTACCAGCGCGAATGGTTCCTGAGGAGCGAGGACACATTGTTCAAGATAACCTACGAGTGCGATCTAGAGTACAAGGACGCAGAGCGATCCGAAGTCGATCTCATAATCAAGAACCTGCAGCTGGCCGAGATCCGGTAGCCCACCTCATAAACACATTGATTTTCCTGGCGCGCCCCGTTGTAATGTATCTAGCCAACCGCTCCCTGCGCCTGAAGGAGGTCGGCCATGACAGATGCAGAAAGAGACCGCGAAGAAATCGTGGATATTCTCAGGGCCATTAACGCGGCATGGGTCAAAGGCGAGACCGACGAACTGAAGAGATATTTCCATGAGGACATGATCATCGCCCGGCCGGGATTCGGCATTCATGGCGAGGGCAGAAAGGCGTGTGTCGACTCGTACAGGGAGTTCGCCGGCATGGCGAATATCCAGAAACTTGCGGAATCGCAGCACGTGGTTCTCGTGTGGGGCGACACGGCCGTCGCATCCTATAAGTTCGATATAGACTACGAAATTGACGGACAGTCCCACCAGGACGCCGGATACGATCTCTTCGTATTCACACGCCGGAAGGGGACATGGCTTGCAGTCTGGAGGACGGTCCTGCCGGTGCCGGAGACGCCCTAGCCGGACTCTTTAGGGAGAAGCGACGATGGAATATGTGAGCTTGTGGTTGCAGCAGACATTCGACCTGAGCGCCCAGTCCGCAACCAAGGTGATCATCAGCGGTATCACCGTGCTGGCGCTCTACATAATCCGCACCATAGTCATTCGCGTGGTAATACCGAGAATAGAAGACGTATACACGCGTTACCGGTTCCGGAAACTCTCGGGCTACCTGATCTTCCTCATAGGCGCTCTCGTTCTCGGCAGGGTCTGGTTCCGGGGCTTCCAGTCGCTGGCTACATTCCTGGGCCTGGTCTCGGCCGGAATAGCGATCGCTCTCAAAGACCCCCTGGCGAACCTGGCCGGGTGGCTTTTCATCGTCTGGCGCAAACCCCTCGAAGTTGGCGACAGGATCCAGATCGGCCAGAATGCCGGCGACGTCATAGACATACGCGTGTTCCAGTTCACGCTTATGGAAATAGGAAACTGGGTCGACGCCGACCAGAGCACCGGCAGGGTCATACACATCCCCAACGGCAAGGTCTTTACGGAGGCGATTGCAAATTACAGCAAGGGATTCAAATACATCTGGAACGAAATACCCGTCCTAATAACCTTCGAGAGTGACTGGAAGAAAGCCCGGGAAATCCTCCTGGATATAGGTACGCGCCACGCCGCCTCCATGGGCGAGGTGGCCGAAAGGCGCCTCAGGGAAGCCGCGCGGAGGTTCATGATATTCTACAGGAAGCTCACGCCGACCGTTTATCTGCGCGTCGAAGATTGTGGAGTCCTTCTTACGGTCAGGTATCTCTGCGAACCCCGCAAGCGGCGAGGCACAGAGCAGGCCATCTGGGAGGACATACTGCTCGCGTTCTCAGAACACGACGACATCGACTTCGCCTACCCCACTACCCGCTTCTACGACAACCGCACCGAGGGGAAGTCCGGAAGCATGCGCCCTGAGGGACCCGGGCCCCCCCCCGGAAAACCCTGAGGCCGCCCCCTGCTCACGGGCCAGCGCCTCTTACCACTCCATGGTCTCGAGGTGCTGACACAGTCTCGATACGGTAGGGAACTTCTTTAAGATCAGCGACCGCTTCAGGCCGCTGCATATATACCTGATAGCCAGCGGTTGCCTCGCATAGAAACGCGCTCCTCCGGTAGTCTCGTAGAGAAGCCGGACCAGTTCACAGATGTCGGCTTTCCTGTTTTCCCGCTTGGGGCTGTCCCAGTGGAAAAGGTCGAGAAGCTTGACCTCGAATTCGAGGCCGAAGCGGCTGACGATCACATTGTCGTCATGGAGATCGCCGTGGTATTCGCCCAGACGGTGTATGGCCTCAACGCCCCTTGCCAGCGTGTAAAGCAGGTGCACGGCCTCGAACGGCCCCAAACGCCTGCCCGGACGCTCCTTCATGAAGTCGGCAAGCGTTTCTCCCATGACGTATTCCGAGATGAGAAACGACACCTTCCGGCCCCTGTACCTGAAGGTATCCTCGGTATGGTATTGAATTACGATGGGGCAATGCCTGAGCTTGTGGAGCTTCCTCGCATAGCGTTTCAAGGTCCGGTCACCGGGATTCCGCTCGGGGAAGAAGAGCTTCGCCGTGCGCTCTATATCCGTCCGCACCTCTGCTATTCTGAATACCTCGCTCTCCCAGCCGGAACCGAGTTTCGACAGAATCCTGTACTTTCCCGCAATCACTCGCCCGGGCTCCAGGTCGAAGCAGTCAATACGATGCGGTTTCCCGGATGCGGTCTCACCCCTGCTCACAGCCACCCCTTGCGCCTGAAGTAAATAACCATGACCATGCTTACAGCCCCCATGAGCCCGAGGGCTCCGAAATATCCCCATGGCCAGGCCAGCTCGGGCATGAATTCGAAGTTCATTCCGTATATCCCCGCGACGAAAGTGATGGGAATGAAGATGGTCGCTATGATCGTGAGCACTTTCATTACCTCATTCATCCTGTTGCTCACGCTGGAGAGGTAAGTGTCCCGCATCGCCACCATGATGTCCCTCTGCGATTCGACCGTGTCAATCACCTGTATGGTGTGGTCATACACGTCCCGCAGATACATGACGGTGCCTTCCCGGAATATCCCGGACTCGCCGCGCTGCAGGCTGTTTATGACCTCGCGTAGCGGCCAGACCGACTTCTTGACGAAGAGCAATTCCCTCTTGAGCCCGTAGATAGCGTGGAGCATCTCGGCCGTGGGATTGGTAATGAGATCGTTTTCGATCTCCTCGGTCTTGTCTCCGAACCATTCGACTATACTGAAGTAGTTGTCCACGATGGCGTCGATCAGGGCATAGGCCAGATAGTCGGCTCCCATGCTCCTAACGCGCCCCTTCTTCTTGCGGAGCCGCTCCCTTATAGGTTCAAATACGTCTCCGGGCCTCTCCTGGAAAGATATGACAAAATCCGGACCCACTATCAGGCTTACCTGTTCACCGCTTAAACCCGCCCCGTTCTTGTCCACGTACAGCATCATCAACACCACAAAGACAAGGTCCCCGAAGTCCTCCACCTTGGGGCGCTGGTTGGTATCGACAATGTCCTCCATGACAAGGGGGTGCAGCCCGAAATGGGCCCCGATCTTGCCGACCACATCGACATCCAGAACCGAGTCGACGTTTATCCATGTGACCGACGGCTTTCCCTTGAATGGGAAGCACTCTTCCACATTTTCTATTTCCCGTTCCTCTAATGCGCCCTCGGTGTAGTCGATGAGGGTAATTCGCATCTTGCCCGGCGCCCCGCCGCCTGTGGCAACCAGGGTCCCCGGCGGCAATCCCGACTTCCTGGACGCACGCTTCCTGGATCTCGCCATATCGAACACCTCCCAATCCGAAGTATTGCGCCAGCCGGGCCCTCGGTCAACAAGGATTGTAGCGGCCCGGGCGTCAGAGCCTCGACTTTATGCGTTCTATAGTCAGGGGCGCCGAGCCCTCATAGTGATTGTTGACGTTCAAATAGGTGGTTACTCTCCGGTTCCGCAGGTCGTCCAGCATTTTCTTGAGCGAATCGAGTTCCCGGTCTCTGGGCTCCACGATCTTGTCCCACTTCTTCTTCGTCTTGGCCTCGATGTCGCTCCGGCTCGGCCCGTGAAGCCGGATTACCACGAGTTTCCTTATATGCGCGGAGAACCTGCGGTAAATATCGAATATCGACGGCATGTAATAGCCGTGAAGGAATACATGACAGAGGCCGTGGTCCTTCAGGAAGTCGAAATAGGCGTCCGTCAGATAGTCGGGATTCCTGATCTCCAGGCAGTACCGGTATCCCGGCGGGCACTTCGATATGAAATCGCCGAACTGCTCGAGAAAGGCCGCCGGAGACGCCATTTTCTGCTTGTTGAGATATTCGAACTGAAACATGACGGGTCCCAGCTTCTTTCCCATGGGCTCGAGGGTCTCCAGGAAGCGCTTGAACAGGTCGACGGAGAGAAAGTGCGGGTTGCCGATCAAGGGGTCGGTTTTGGCTTTCTTGTAGAAATGGGTAAGAGTGACGCTGTTGGGCACCTTTACGCTGAACCTGAAACCGGCCGGCACCGAAGATGCGTATTCGCTCACGGTCTCCGGCCCGGGGAGCGCTACCTTGTCCTTGCCGAAGAGCGACCAGAACCACTGGTCGATCTCAACCGTGTCGTAGCGCCCGGCGTATTGCCTGAGGTAGCCCGCCTTGTCCTTCCCGGAATAGACCAGGCCCGCCCAGGACTCGAACTTCCAGCTGCATGTGCCGATTCGCAGTGCCGCCATGGCCCGATTTTACATTCGCTCGACCCGTTTTGCCAAAGGTTTCAAGACTTGACGGGCCGGTCGGGTTTAATATGATATATGGGAGAGTAGCAGCCACATATATGCTTGAGTCTTACACTACCAGTCCAACCTTGTATGCATATCCGGCCGACGGCCGCGCGGCTCCCCGGAGCCGGCGCGCATTGGCCTGGAATCCAAATGGAGGTAAACATGCTGAAAAAAGTCGCTGTCGTCATCGTCTCGGCGCTCTTCATCGCGGCGGCCGGGCCGGCGCAGGGGGACGACTACTTGGATAACCTGAAGCCGGACAAGTCCATACACGGGTTCTCCGTAGCCAACCTGTACGAGAATGCCGCCGGCAAGACCATGGGAGCCAGGTTCATATCCGAGCGGTACGGCTTCATCGTGGATGTGATGCGCATTCAGTCGGTGCCGCAGGCCTTCTTCTGGGTCAAGACCCCTCCCACTTCGAGCAGGGGCGAGCCGCACACATGCGAGCACCTGCTTCTGGGCAAGGGCAACCGCGGCCGGTACGTGGCCGCCCTGGAGGACATGTCGCTCGGCGGCAGCACGGCCTATACGGCCCAGCTCAAGACCTGCTATCACTTCAACACCATCGCGGGCACCGAGGCCTTCTACGAACTCCTCGAGGCAAAGCTGATGGCGCTTTTGCAGCCCGACTACACCGATGAGGAAATCCGCCGGGAGATGTGTCATATCGGGGTGACCGAGAACGCGGAGACCGGGGACCTGGAAATAGAAGAGAAGGGCACGGTGTACACGGAGATGGTAAGCTCCTTCGAGAGGCCATGGTACCATTACGGCAACGCCATGGCCCGGCTGATATACGGCGACGCCCACCCGGCTTCATACGTCTCGGGCGGAAATCCCGCCGACATAAGGAACTGCACGGCCGAGGACCTCCGCGTATTCCATGACTCCTATTATCATCTGGCCAATATGGGCATGATCGTATCCATTCCGGACGATATCCCGGTGGATGACTTCCTCGGGCGCACTAGCAAGATCCTCGAGACATGCCAGCCGCAGCCCACGGAGAGCGAAAACCTCGGCATGGGCGCCTACGCAATGCCGGGGCCGCGGCCGGCGCCCTACGGCACGATCAAGCTCGTCGCATTCCCCAGCGATAATAAGCAGGACCCCGGCCGCATGTACTTCGCGTGGCCAGCACATCTCAGCATCAACAACGATGACCTGTTGATGCTCGACCTTTTCCTCTCCACGTTCGCCGACGGCTCGACGTCCAACCTCTACGACCTCTTCATCAACTCCGAGACCCGGAAGATAAACATCGGGGGAAACACGGTGTGGTACTGGACCCCCGATTACGAGGGCAGGCCCATATGGATGGCTCTCGAGGGGCTCAACAATGAGTATGTAACAGAGGCCTGGGTGGACAGCGTACGCACGATTATTACGGAAGAGCTGGTTCGCATCGCCGGTCTCGAAGACGGGTCGGAGGAACTGGAGGAGTTCAACGGCAGGGTACGGAGCCACCTGATCCGCAGAAAGAAGCAGATGGACGACTATCTCAATTCCCCGCCCATGTTCGGGGCGCGCAGGGGCCCGGCGGGGACATGGCTGTCCACCCTTGAATACCTCGAGAACGATGAGGGCTTCAGGAAATCTCTGGCCATGAGCGGGCATTTCGAATACGCCGAGGCCCTGCTCGGCTCGGGTGGGAACCCCTGGAAGGATCTCATGGTAACCTGGCGCCTTCTCGAGGTCCAGCCGTACGCAATCGGCGCAACACCGGACCCGGATATGATCAAGGGCCTCCGCGAAGCCAAGCAAGAGCGCATAACCTCCTGCCTGGCGCGCTTCAAGAAGGAGTACGGGATCGAGGATGACCGGGCCGCAATCGCCGAGTACAAAAAGGGCTTCGACGCCGACACGGAGGAGCTCGACAGAATCGCGGCCGGCCAGACCCTGCCCGAATTCATCGACAACCCGCCCATGACCCTGGACGAGCACCTCGACTACGAGACGCTCGAACTTCCAGGGGGCGTACCGCTGGTGGCATCGACATTCGAGAACATGAACTCATCCACCCTGGGCATAGCCTTCAAGATGGACGTGGTCCCCGAAGACAGGCTCGTCTACGTACCGCTCATCCCCGACATTCTAACGGCAATCGGCGTGGTGGAGAACGGCGTGCCGGTTGAGCACGCCGACAT
>JASFEA010000094.1:0-12129 GCA_050125095.1 bacterium | reverse complement strand
GTGATCATAAACACCTCCTTCAACGTAAGGGGGGAGCCCATCGTCTGCACTCCCGATGACGCGTACAAGTGCTTCATGCGGACCAGGATGGACTACCTGCTAATGGGCAACTTCCTGCTGGACAAGGGAGAGCAGAAGCAGCCCCAGCCTGATATGGAGTGGCGCAAGGAAATAGAGCTGGACTGATGAGACCTGGAGCAGAGCATATCGACCTGGCCGAGCCAGCAAAGAGAAGGCTCAGGAATTTCGGCTTCACCATGGCTGTCTGTTTCGCCGTATTGGGGGCGCTTCTTCTCTGGCGCGGCAAGGAGATATGCCCTTATTTCCTTGCCTTGGCGGTGGTGTTTTTTGTGCTCGGTGCTTTTCTGCCGCGCGCACTCGGACTCGTCTTTAGGCTGTGGATGGGCCTGGCCCTGGTTTTGAGCTGGGTGATGACCCGCGTACTGCTATGTGTAATCTTCTATGTTGGAGTGTCTCCGATTGCAATTGCGGGACGTCTCTTCGGCAAGGAATTCCTGAACCTTGGCAAGGATCCCGGGGCTCGAACCTATTGGAGACCGAAGGAAGTAACCGAGCGCGGTCCGGAAAGCTATGAGCGCCAGTATTAGTAATATCACATGGCGGATGACACGATTGTCCGCTCATACGTCAAGATGGAGAAGGCGCACATGGGGAGATTGAGTACCTTTATGGAACTCATGGAGTTCCTCAAGCGACGAAGGAAGTGGTGGCTGACCCCAATTATTATTCTCGTGGTGCTCCTCGGTGTTCTTATAGTCCTGACGGAAGGGACAGCCGTAGCTCCATTCATCTATGCGCTCTTCTAGGCGCCGCCTTGAGCTCGACTGGAGGCATTTGAATGCGATCACGCCTGGCAGGATTCGCCATAAACATCCTAATCGTATGTGTTGCGCTCATCGTCACCCTCGTCGCAATGGAAGCACTGATCCGGATCTTCCGGCCACAGACGCGCTTCGCGGCGATTGTCAACACTTGGGATCGGGAAGTCGGAACAAGACATATATGTGGTGGGAGGGGTTTTGTGAAAACCAAGGACTTCAAGATGGATGCGATAATTAACTCCAAAGGGCTCCGCGACCGCGAATTCGCTTATGAGAAGCGTGAAGGAATTAAGCGGATCATAGTCCTTGGGGATTCTTTTACTTTTGGCTATGGGGTTCAGGCCGATGAGACCTTCTCAAAGGTGCTGGAGCGCATCCTGAATGCTGAGGGCGGGGGCGATGAGACGTGGGAAGTACTTAATATGGGGGTCGGTAGCACCGGCACGGCACAGCAATACGCCCTATTCTTGAGAGAGGGTATCAAGTATGACCCGGACTACGTTGTTCTTTGCTTCTGCCAGGCAAATGACTATTGGGACAATATCACTTGCGGCCTCTACACTCTGGAAGACGGGGAGCTCGTCAAGCATGACGCCCCCAAAACGCTATGGCGGACAGTCCAGCAAGCTACCGCTTGGATGCCGGGCTATAGAACGCTCTTTGCGAGTTCTCACCTGCTCAACTTTGTCAAGCACCGCGCCGCCCGGTTTCATTTTCGAGATCTGGCTGACAAGTCGGATCTGCCCGAGGGCCGGAGTGCTGTAGAGCGGAGGGGTGAGGTCGTCACGCAGGCGCTGGTTCTTGCCATGTGCGACGCCTGCGAAAACAGGGGCTGCAGCCTCATCATGACTGTCGTACCCGACCCCGCGCGCGGTTTCATTCACCACGACGACACAATTGACTTGATAGACCTCGCCGAGTCCCACGGGATTCACTTCGTCAGCATCGCGGAGGCGCTGGGAAAAGCGGATGCAGGCGGGACAGCTGTGATTTTCGGTGATGATCTGCACTGGAACGTAGTGGGTCACGAAATCGTGGGCCGGACACTTGGGGAATTCTTCTTATCTCAGGCCGCGCCCGAGGACAGGCTCTGACCGGGACAGATTGCTGGGATGGCCGCCGGCCCCTGGCGGCCATCGACGGCACAAGACCGGAGCCTCATTTTCTCTTGCGCAGGATTGCGTTGACGGCCTGGTCGAGCTGCTGAAGAAAAAGCGACCGGTCCTTCCCGGAAAACGGCGGGGGCCCGCCCCTGACCTCACCTGATGCTCGAAGCTCCGCCAGCAGGTCGCGGGTGGCGAGAGCAGACCCTATATTGTCATCGGTGAAGGGTTTGCCCTTATGCCCCAGCACGAATGCGCCCTTCGTGAGGGCCCGGGCCGCCAGATGCACGTCCGCGGTGATCACGATGTCGTCGGGCTCAATGTGATCCACAATTAAGTCATCCGCGGCGTCGAGGCCCTCGCCCGCCACCTCGAGCCTTATCCGGCTGCTCTCGGGGATGCGCATGTGGGACGCCGCCACGAGCGTGACCTTCAAATCGTAGCGCCCGGCTACCCTGTAGACTTCCTGTTTTACCGGGCAGGCATCCGCATCCACGAAGATATGAAGCAAGGGCCGGCCTCTCCTTCCGTTGCGCACTATTTTCAGATTATTTCAGCGGTACAAGTATGTCCTTGGAGATTGTCGTCAAGTTCACTATGGTACCGTCTTCCCTGATCGCGATATCGTCTTCCAGCCGCACGCCTATCTCGCGGCCGGGATAGTAGAGCCCGGGCTCTACGGTGAATACATGCCCCGGGGCCAGGCGTTCCTCGGTCTTGGACATTAGCGCCAGCCGGGGGCGCTCGTGCATGCTGAGCCCGATGCCGTGGCCCAGCGAGTGCACATAGCCCTCGTCCTTGCTCTTTTCATTGCCCGGAGTCGGGTGGCCGTGGGAGTCGAAGTACTCGTTGGTGAGCTTGTCATAAGATGAGCAGAGACCGCCGACTTCGAGCCGGTCCAGGACTTTCCCGTGGATCTCCAGCACCTGGTCGTATATCTCCTTTACGGCGTCAGGCACGTGACCAGGGCACCATGTGCGGGTGATATCGCAGAAGAAACCGCCGCCGGCTTCCTGGGGGCAGTAGTCGAATACGATTGTCTTACCCGGCACGAGCGTGGCCGCGTCGTCTCCGCGGCTGTGGCAGATGGCCGAGTCGCGGCCCTGCGAGAAGATGACTTCCTCGTCCAGCATCATGCCCCGGGCCTCGGTTTCCGCCTGAATCATCTCTTTGATGCGGCCGATCGTGACTTCCTCACCGCCGGCGTCGACGATTCTGCCGCCCCTGTCGCTGCATGTGCTTAAGAAGTCCCTGACGGCGGTCATGACTTCCTGTGCCCGGCGGCTTACGGATTCGATTCTCCCTATCTCCTCATTGTCCTTGGTCATGCGGGCTTCGCTGAATATGGAATCATAAGGCTCGACGGCGACATCGAAACGGCCGGCGCTCTGCAGGGACCTGAGGAACGCATGCGTGTAAGGGACATCGTCGACGCCGTAAAAGGCGACGTTGCCGCCGATGCCGAGAACGTCGCATGCGTGCAGGAACGCCATGACGCTGGCCTCCAGGGGGTCGGCGGCCTCGCGAGTTATCCTGATGATGTCGAGGTCGCCGTAGGTCCTGATCTCGAGGCCGCTCCCGGCGGCCTCATCGCGCTCCATGCCGCTTACAATGAGCACGGGTTCTTTGCCGCGCTTCTTCATCAGTCTCGCGCGCAGGACGGCTATGGGGCCTGTCATATATAAGAGGTCGCGGCTGGTCTTGGGGGTCCCGATGACCGTGAGCGCGTCGAAACCGCGCTCGGCCATGAGTCTGTCCAGGTCCTGTTTCATGTTCCGCTCCTTGTGCTGCGTTTGAATTGGTCATTCACGGTTTGCACTTCCGACACTATAGCGCCCGGAACCCGGAGTGTGAATGAAGTATTTTGACTTTTCTGAAACACCGCGGGCGCATTGAGCGTAATTGGGATAGAGGCCCCGTGCGGGGCGCTCAGCCCCGCCTCAAATCCCCCTGCGAATGGGAGGAACGTACATGCTCTCAACGGATATCTCTCCGGCGAAGTGGTGCGTGCTGGCGGGCGTCATGGCACTTCTGGCGGCCGTCCACGTTACGGCAGACGGACGCGGCCCAGGCCCGGTCGGGAATGACCTAAGGGCCCTGATCGAGAATGTGATAGACCCGGCGGACGAGGACCCGATTCATAACGCGGTGCTTCTGGTCGAGGGCCCCGGCTTCAAATACAAGGGGGCCGCCGGGCAAGCCGACGGCGCAGGCGAGCCCATGACGCCGGACCACGCTTACAAGATCGCAAGCATCAGCAAAACCTTCACGTCCGCGGTGGTGCTGCAGCTCGTGGAGGAGGGAGTGCTCGGTCTGGACGATACTCTCGATGAGTTCTTCGCCTCATCACCCGTGGTGCCGCTCGATACCCTGCAATTGATAGACGGGGTTTCTTATGGCCGGCGCGTCACCATAGAGCACCTCCTCGGGCATACGAGCGGCCTGGGATGCTATCTGGGCGGAGACCCCAGATTCATTCAGTACATAATAGAGCATCCCCGGATCCAGTGGACGCCGGCCATGATGATGGACAAGTACTTCGAGTACCATCTCAACCGGAAGCCGGCTTTCGCGCCGGGGGAGGGCTGGGAATACACCGATACCAATTACATGCTGCTGGGACTCATCATCGAGAAGGTGACCGGCACTCCCCTTCACGAGCAATACCGCACCCGCATATTCGAGCCCCTCGGCCTGGACAATTCCTATCTCGAGTACTATGAGGAACCGAGGGGGGAGGCGCCCCTGTCACATGCCTTCTATGGGAGCATGAACGTCTCCCGCGATGTCAACACGTCCTTCGACTGGGGTGGCGGCGGCATCGTGTCCACCACAGAAGACCTCAACACCTTCTACCGGGCGCTTCTTAAGGGGGAGTTGTTTGAGAAGAGGTCGACGCTTGATGCAATGCTGGCCGCGACGGTAAAAGACGACCATTGGAACTATGGCTTCGGCATAAAAAGGATGATCATAGGCGGGAGGACTTTCTACGGCCACCCGGGAGCGTATTCGTGCGACGCCTATTACTGTCCCGAAGAGGACATGAGTGTCGTCCTTACAATAAACCAGATGAACTCCAAAGACAGGAAGGAAACGTTGCGGACGAAGGCCGTGCAAATATTGCTGGGAGGGGCCGCCGGCGCGGGCTCGGATGAAGTCGGCTCGCGCATGCGAAGCGTCGAGAACGGACTGTGTACGGCTTTTATGGTGGATGGGCATGAAGAGTTCCAGAAAACCTACAACATATACGAACGCATGAAGCACTACCAGGTGCCCGGCGTGAGCATAGCGGTCATAAACGGGGGCCGCATCGAGTGGGCTGAAGGCTACGGCGAGCTCGAGGCCGGCACAGGCCGCATGGTGGATACCGAGACGCTTTTCCAGGTCGCCTCCATAGGCAAACCCGTGACCTCGGCGGGCGCGCTGAGGCTTGTAGAGAAGGGGGTTTTCGACCTCGACGTCGACGTCAACCGTTATCTCCGGTCCTGGAGACTCCCGGAGAACGAGTTCACCGGGGATAGAGACGTGACTCTGGAAATGCTCCTCAGCCATTCGGCCGGAACCACGGTGCACGGTTTCCCGGGCTATCCGAAGGGGTCCGACCTCCCGACGCTTGTGGAGGTCCTGGACGGGACGCCGCCCTGCAATACGCCGCCGGTAAGGGTGGACCTGGTCCCCGGCACGCAGTGGAGGTACTCAGGCGGAGGCTTCATGGTGCTCCAGCAGATGTTTGAGGACGTCCTCGGCGAGCCGTTCGAAGATGCCATGCGCGAGCTGGTATTCGAACCGGCCGGGATGACCAGAACGTTTTACAGCGCCGCCCTGCCTGCTGAACTGGAGGAGAACGCCGCTTTCGCATATCTGGCCGACGGCACGCCGGTAGACGGCGGTTATCACCTCTATCCCGAGTACGGCGCCGGCGCGGGCCTGTGGTCCACGCCTTCCGACCTCGCGCGCTTCGCCGTGGAGATTCAGAAGTCATACTCAGGGGAGGCCGGCAGCCTGCTTAAGAAGGAGACGGCGCGCGACATGCTGACGTGGCGAGTGGGGCATTACGGGCTGGGCCTTGCGGTGTCAAGCGGACACGGCGAGGTCATGTTCACCCACAGCGGAGGCAACCGCGGCTATCGCAACCTGCTGGCGGCATACGCCCGCACGGGCAAAGGGGCCGTCATCATGACGAACTCCGATGCCGGCGACCACCTTTACGGAGAGATCCTGCGCGCCATCGCCGTCACCTATGACTGGCCCGACTACCAGCCTGAGAAGAAGAACCCTGCGGTTCTCACAGAGGAACAGCTTAATGCCGTGACCGGCAACTACGACCTTCCGGGCCTCGGTACCTTGCCGTTCTGGGTGGAGGACGGCCGCCTCTACGCCCCCGATCCCGGGACTGAAGGCGCCCGCGTACTGCTTCTTCCGGAGAGCCCGATGGATTTCTTCTCACCCGCAATGGGCTGGACGGTTACCTTCAGAACCGATGATTCGGGCGACGTGACGGGTTTCGATGCCTGGACGGGGGCTTTTGTGCTTTCCGGAACCCGCCAGAGGTGAGCCCGGGCGCTCATGAATTGATTTTGAATCCCTCCCTGCATCTGTTACCATAGGCCCGACCCAAGGAACAAAAGGGCTGCGGGCGTGTAGCACCGGAGTGTGAGGGGGGTGAAGACCACGAGAATAGCGGTAGTCAGCGATACGCACGGCAATCTGGAGGGCCTCAGGGCGGCCGTCCGCGAGATCACATCCAGGGAGAAGATCGACCTCTTCTTCCATCTCGGGGACAATTACGAGGACGCCGGGGTATTTGACGAGTTTGAATACGATTACCTGAGAGTCCCGGGGGTGTTCCACGATCTCTATGCCGAAAGCCGCGTTCCCAACCGCATCATAGAGGAAGTGGAAGGCCATAAAATCATGCTGTCCCATACCCCTGAGTCCCATCCCCATGACATTGCGGGCGACCCCAGGCCCGAGCAAATGGTTGCGTCCCGGAGAATCGACGTGCTCCTGTTCGGACACCTGCATATACCCTCAATCGAGGTCAAAAACGGGGTGCTTCTGGTGAATCCGGGGCATCTAAAAGGACAAGACAAAAGGGGCTTTTCGCCCACGTATGCCGTGCTCGACATCAGCGGCGACAGAATAGATGCCAGGATCGTCGAGCTCGGGTCCGGGGCAGTGATGAAAAAGATTAGTTTCAAACGACTTACGGGATAGGGCCCGCATGATTTCAGCGAAAGCTCGCGTAGCGGCGAGCCGATTAGTATATATAACTGGTGGGGTGGACTGCGGATACGTGCATTCTGACAGGGGGAACGGTGAAGCCTAGAGCCGGTCTGATACTTATCCTGGCATCGGCAGCCATATTGATTGCTCCTGAAGCCGGGTACGCCTATATAGGACCCGGGGCCGGTTTTGCCTTCATGACCTCCTTCCTCATATTATTCGCCACCTTCTTCCTTGCGTTTTTCTTCTTCTTGACCTGGCCTATCCGCTTCCTGATAAGGAAGATACGGCGCCGGGGCAAGTCCGTGGAGGGCAGGGTCGACAAGGTCATCATACTCGGCTTCGACGGCCTCGACCCCGTGCTTCTGCAGAAGTACCTCAAGAAGGGCATTCTTCCCAATATCCAAAAGCTCATGGACGCTGGGAGTTTCAAGGCCATGAGAAGTACGACGCCACCCATATCGCCCGTGGCCTGGTCGTCCTTCTCGACGGGGGTCAATCCGGGCAAGCATAACATATTCGACTTCCTGGCGCCCGAGCGCCGGTCTTATCTTTCCAAGCTATCGTCGGCGGAGATCCGGCCTCCTACGAAGTTCTTGAGAGTGGGCAAATACAAGTTCCCCATCGGGAAGCCCTCCTACCGGCCGCTCAGGAAAAGCAAACCTTTCTGGACGATACTCGGGGAGCACGAGGTCTTCTCATCGATAATAAGAGTGCCCATTACTTTCCCGCCCGAGAAGTTCTCGACCGGAGTTCTCATCTCGTCGCTCTGCGTGCCCGACCTGAGGGGAACGCAGGGGAGCTTCTCATTCTATTCATCCGACCCCGCGCGCGTCGGCCAGCACACGGGCGGGTTTGCCTACAAGCTGGAGCGGAACGGCGGAGGTTTCTCGGGAGACATAATCGGGCCTCCCAACGCCATGCTGGAAGGCGAGCCGCCGCTCAAGATCCGCTTCACCCTGACGCCGGGCGGGAACGGCGACGGCGCCGCCGGCAAAGCGGGTACGCTGGCCATGGGCAAAGAAACCGTGGACCTCGAACTCGGCAAGCACTCGCGGTGGGTGACGCTCGACTTCAACGCGGGCCTCGGCATTCACGTTCAGGGCGTGGTCCGGTTCATATTGCAGTCGGTCGAGCCCGAGGCCGAGCTCTACATGACTCCCATACACATAGACCCTGAGAAACCGGCGATGCCCATTTCGCATCCCTTCCATTACTCGGTTTACCTTTCCAAGCTCATGGGGCCGTATGCCACCATGGGGCTGGCGGAGGACACCTGGGCGCTTAACGAGCGCGTCATAGACGAAACGCAGTTCATCGAGCAGACCTACCTTATAAACAAAGAGCGCGAGGACATGCTCATGAACGAGCTCGACAAGGTGAAAAAGGGCGCGGTTGTCTGCGTCTTCGACAACACCGACCGCATGCAGCATATGCTGTGGAGATATATCGACCCGGACCATCCGGCCAACCGCGACAAGGAGTCGGAGAAGCACAAGAACGCTCTCGAGCACCTGTACGCGGACGTCGACAGGATAGTG
This sequence comes from bacterium, assembly GCA_050125095.1. Lineage (GTDB taxonomy): Bacteria > Arandabacterota > Arandabacteria > Arandabacterales > JALGWA01 > JALGWA01. Next base: position 3,417 of record JASFEA010000094.1, on the reverse strand, counting down.
GGCAGGGTTATGCCCTATGTCACCGACAGGACCGCGCTTATCGTGATGTCCGACCACGGCTTCAAGTCATTCAGGCGCGGCATCAACCTGAACGCCTGGCTCAGGAAAGAGGGCTATCTTTTCATGAAAGACGGGGAGAAGGCCGGCGAGTGGTTCGAGGGGGTCGACTGGAGCCGCACCAGAGCATACGCGCTGGGGCTGGGCGGGGTGTTCCTCAATGTCAAGGGAAGAGAGCGCGACGGCATAGTCTCCCGCGATGAGGCGCCCGGGCTGGCCGCGGAGATCAAGGCCAAGCTTGAAGGCCTCAAGGACCCCGAGAACGGCATGGTCGCCATAAAGAACGTCTACCTGGGGCGGGAGGTTTACTCCGGGCCTTACACGGCCGAGGGACCCGAGATCATAATGGGCTCGAGTGCCGGTTACCGGGCGTCCTGGGACGCGGCCACCGGGATCGTCACGGATGAAGTATTCTCCGACAATACCAAGGCATGGAGCGGGGATCACTGCGTGGACCCCACTGTCGTGCCTGCGACTTTCATATCCAACAGGAAGGTAACGGCCGAGGAAGTCTCCATTATTGACATAGCGCCTACGGTGCTGGATCTTTTCGGAATCAGGCCGCCGGCGTATGTGGACGGCAGGATTGTGCTTGAGTAAGACAGGTATGACAAGAACAACCACAGGTCAAACAACAGCCGAATGTTATTCTACCCGGACCGGGCGGGGATTCGGGGTAGGCGGACGAGAGGTGGGAGAATGAAGAAGATAATAGTCATTTGCATTGCAGCCGGGCTGCTGGCGGCGGGGCTGAGCAGTCTCGCCCAGGACGGCAACAAACCCAAAGTCGTGGTCCTTGGTTTCGACGGCATGGACCCGAGGATCGCGCAGAAGCTCCTGGAAGAGGGCAGGATGCCCAACTTCCAGCGGCTTTCGGAGAAGGGGACATTCTCCAGGCTCGAGACGGGCATACCGCCGCAGAGTCCCGTGGCCTGGTCCAACGTCATAACGGGCTGCAACCCGGGCGCGCATGGTATCTACGATTTCATGGGGCGGGAGCCCGACACCTATATGCCTTATCTCTCCACGACGGTGACGCAGGAGCCCGACAAGACCATAAAACTCGGCAAATATGTGATCCCTCTTACCAGCGGCAAGGTTTCGCTGCTGAGGGGAGGCACGGCTTTCTGGGAGGTGCTTGAGGACTATGACATCCCGACGGTGATGCTGAGAATCCCGTCCAACTTCCCGCCGTCAGGCAAAAAGACGAGAAGCATCTCGGGGATGGGGACGCCCGACATTCTGGGCACGTACGGGACCTTCTCTTTCTTTACGACCAAGCCGTATGTCATAACGGATATGACGGGCGGCAGGGTCTACATAGTCTCGAGCTTCGACAACAAGGTCGAAGCCAAGATAAAGGGCCCCGTCAACACGTTCCTGGCCGACAGGCCGGACGCCGAGATCCCGTTTACGGCTTATCTCGATCCCGACTACCGCGCGGCCAAGATAGTGGTGCAGGACGAAGAGGTCCTCTTAAGCGAGGGCGAGTGGAGCGATTGGGTAACGCTCAAGTTCAAGCTCATGCCTTTCGCTTCGGCGCAGGGCATCGTCAGGTTCTATCTCAAGTCGGTCAAACCCGACTTCGAGCTCTATATGAGCCCCATACAGGTCGATCCGAGGAACCCGGCCGTTCCCATTTCCACGCCGCCCGGCTACGCCAGGGAACTCGCCGAGGCCATCGGCCCCTTCTACACCCAGGGCATCGCCGAAGAGACCTGGGCGCTTAACGAGGGCCGGCTGGATGAGAGCGAGTACCTGGAGCAGTCCGAGTTCGTGTTCCAGCAGACCAAGAAGATGCTGGAGTACGAGCTGGACCGCTACGAATGGGGCATGCTTTTCTGCTACTTCTCGACGACGGACCCGCTGTCGCATATGTTCTGGAGATTCCGGGACCCGGAGCATCCGCTTTACGACGCGGAACTCGCGGAGATATACGGCGACGTCATAGAGAATTACTACGTCAGAATGGACTCGGTCGTGGGGCATGTCATGGAGCGCGTCGGCGGCGACGCCACCGTGATCGTATTGTCCGATCACGGTTTCACGACGTTCAGGAGAAATTTCCACCTCAATACCTGGCTTTATCAGAACGGTTACATCGAGCTTCGCGACGCGTTCCGCGAGGAAAGCGACGAGTTCTTCGAGAATGTGAGCTGGAAAGGAACCAAGGCCTACGGGCTGGGGCTGAACGGCCTCTATATAAACCAGATCGGCCGGGAGGGTCAGGGAGCGGTTGCCCCCGGCGCCGAGAAGGAACATATAATGAACGAGCTCAAGCAGAAGCTCGAGGCCGTGGTCGACCCCGAGACGGGCAGGCGGGTAATCGCCGAGGTCTACAAGTCAAGTGACGTCTATTCAGGCGAATTCGCCGACCAGGCGCCGGATCTCATAATAGGCTATGACGACGGCTACAGGGCGTCCTGGGAGACTTCGCTGGGGAAAATCACGCGCGACCTTCTTACAGACAATAAGAAGAAGTGGAGCGGCGATCATCTGATGTCAAAAGACGTGATTCCGGCAGTGCTCTTCACGAACAGGCGCGTCAACAACCCCAACCCCTCGCTGGTGGACATAGCTCCCACGATCCTGGCCGAGTTCGGGATAAAGAAGCTGCCCGAGATGGACGGCAATGATCTCTTTACGCGGGAAGTGGCCGCGAGGTGAGGAGGCGAATTACATGTTCGGACCCAAGATAAAGCTCGAAAAGGGGCTCTATGAACGGGCCAAGAAATGCGCCGAGCTGGCGGGGTACTCGTCGGTGGACGAGTTCATAGTCCACCTGATCGAGAAGGAACTTGCCCAGCTCGAGGGCGCGGAGAACGACGACGAAATCAAGGAAAGGCTCAAGGGCCTGGGATACATATCATAGGTTTGAGGAGAGCATAATTGGGCGCTCTGACCGGCATATTCACGCTGCTTCTTAAGCCCTTCGAGGGCGGGAACGCGATGGGCGGCATTATCTTCATATCCGTCCTCACCGGCGGCGTGATGCTGTTCCTCTTCAGGTTTACCTCGAACCAGCAGGCGATGAAAGAGGTCAAGACCAGGATAAGCGCCTATTTCCTCGAGCTCCGCCTCTACAGCCACGACATATCCAACGTATTGGCGTCGCAGGGCAAGATCCTGAAGAGCAATATGAGCTATATGAAGCTCTCCCTCATCCCGGCGCTGGTCATGATCATACCCGTGATTCTGGTAATGGTGCAGCTCAACCTGCGTTACGCCAGCCGGCAGCTCGTTCCGGGCGAGACGGCGCTTGTCAAGGTGAAGGTCAGCGAGGGTTTCGACGTCATGCGCAACAGGCTGGACCTTGAATGCGGGAGCGGCCTGGAAAAGGCGAGTCCGGGCGTCCGTATT
>JASFEA010000093.1:0-12225 GCA_050125095.1 bacterium | reverse complement strand
TCAAGCGCTCCCGGCAGAGGGACCGGGGCATCGCGGCCGGCCACCCCGGCCAGGCCCGGGGCGTCCCTGTATGCGTAATAGATATCGAAGTCGCCGGCCCTGTCATCTTCCCACACCATGTGCACAGTGCTCTCCGGGTCCAGCGCGAGAGACGCCTTGTCCGTCCAGCTCGGGCAGTCGGTTATGGCGACGTGGGAGGACCATGCCGCCCCGTCGTACATCCTGTAATAGAGATCCCGGTCACCCGAGTAGTAGAAACGCCAGGTCAGATGTATATTGCCGTCTTCATCGGCGACGACGCTGGCCTGACCGCAGGAGCCCATGTCGGTCACCTCTTCGAAGGGCTGCCAGGCGCCGCCGTCGTACTCCCGGAGATAGATCTCGTGGCCTACGTATTCTATCTCCTGCCGCCAGGTCACCAATACCCTGCCCGTCTCCGTGGCGTATACGCTCGGCGTCCTCACGTGCTGCCAGGCGTTGCTGAGCTGGGTGACGCTCCCCCATGTCCCGTCATTTGCGATGTGGTAGACCTCCATCTGGGCCAGGCCGGCAACCCATGCTACGTGAATCGTGCCGGGACCATCGACTCCTATTGAGGGTTCACTACACGGCTCGGCGCTCGAGGATAGATTGACTTCGGGTCCCCACACCGCGCCCTCGCACTTCATGTAATATACCTGGCCTATGCCGTCGCGCCGGTCGCACCAGGCCACATGCACGTCGCCGCCGGCGTCGGTCGCGACCACGGGCGTATGCGCGTCGTAGTCGGCGCCCGTAAGCCGCGTCGCCGATCCCCATGCGCCCCCGCTGTATCTTAAGTAGTATATCTCTTCATACCCGTCCCTGGTGTCTGTCCAGACCACGTGCAGATCCGCCGGAGGACCTGCGGCAATCGCAGGGTCTGTGGCCAGCCCCGCACTGCTCGTGAGTCGCTGCTCGCTTTCCCATGTTGTTGTGTTGTGTCGCTTGTAGTATATCTCGGGGTCGCCGTGCCGTGAGTCGTACCAGACGACGTGGAGCCTGCCCTCGGCGTCGGCGGCTATGCATCGCGCGTGGGTGCCGGACAGCCGGCTGTCGCCGGGATCGTCGGTGAGCCTGACCGTTGCCGACCAACCCGGCAGCACCCTGAAGCCTCCGGCCAGCGTGTCGGTCATGCCGTCGGGATTCTGGATAACGACGTCATATTCCCCCGGTGCTATGCCGCCGAGGTCCATCCTGAAAGTAACCCACTCGGCGCTCTCAGCGGACTCGTCGAAGGCGTCCGGGCCCGTCTCGCCGTTCCTTGTGAACCATACAGACACCGGGTCTATGAAGTTGATGCCGAACATGTCGATATAGCCCGTGATGGTGCCGGTCATCGCGCTGCCGGGGGAGACCGATGTTATGTAGGGGCCCTCCGACAGAGGCATTATCGTGAAGCCGGAGTCGAGCCGGGCCGTCTGTCCGTCTGGATTTTTCACCACGATGTCCCACGCGCCGTAGTGGACGCCGTGCAGGTCGAGCTTGCAGATTATGCTCCCGGCGGAGGCGACCACCACGCTGTCCGCCAGGGCCCGCGGCTCACCGTCCTTTTCCAGCCAGACCGAATCTGGGAACATGAAGCCGCTTCCCGTTATATCGAGCCCGTGGACTATCTCATTGGTCATCGCGCTGTCCGGATCAGCCGAGGCGACCTGCGGGGGATCAAACGGGCCCTCGTAAGTGCGCGTCCAGAATATCTCGGAGTTGCCGCCCAGGTCCTCATACCATACGACACCGAGGTAGTCGGACCCCGCGCTGATGGACGGGTTGATGGACGAACGCGACATATCCGACAGCGCCGCCGGCGCGCTCCAATCTACTCCGTCGAAGGCCATGTGATAGATTCCGAGATTACCGGTGCGATAGTCCTGCCATACTACATGCACGGCTCCGTCGCCGCCCACCGCAACAGAGGGGTTCCGGGATAACCCGGCCGAGCTGGTGAGTCTCCGGTCGTCCGACCACCCGGAATCTTCCCGGCACTTGTAATAGATCTCGAAGTCCAGATCCCGCTGGTCATGCCAGACCAAATGTACCCTGTCGCTGTCATCGACACCTATGCTCGGATTCTGGCTGGAAGTGGACGCCGTTGTTATGTGCTCCTGCGGCTCCCAGGCGGAGCCGTTGTAATACGCGTAGTACACCCCCCGTTCGGCCAGGGTATAGTCGTACCAGGCGACGTGGACGTGGACGGTCGCCCCGGCTTCGGCCGCTATGGAAGGCTGGAACGTCGTACCCGATGTTGCCGAGATACGCTCGTCGGGCGTCCAGCCGATGCCATACCAGCATTTGTAATAGACCTCGCGTGTCCCCGTTCTGCTGTCAATCCATGTCACATGTACTCTGCCGTCGGCGGCGCAGATCGACGGTTCGCCCGACTCCGCGGCCGAAACCGTGAGCCTGGTCTCAGGGCCCCAGGCCGCCCCGTCGAATCGTCTGTAATATATCTCGGAGTAACCGTCGCGCCTGTCGCTCCACACGACATGCACCTTGCCGTGAGCGGATGCCACAGCCGGGTCGCTGGAGTCATGACCCAGCGCGCTCAGGCGAAGGTCGGCGCCCCAGGCGGCCCCATCGTAGTATTTGTAATACACTTCCGCGTTGCCGTCCCGCCGGTCTTCCCAGACTATGTGAAATGCGCCTGAATCGTCTCCGGCCGCGCACCAGGCGTTATTCATCGAAGTCGCAGAGCTCGCGGGATCATATGTCACTCTTCCGCTCGGGAACCAATCGGCGAGCGAAGCGAGGGGAATGAGAACAAGACACAACGCCATCAGACAGACGGCCGGCGCTTTAATTCCGGATACGGGTAGGACGGGTAGGACCTTGTGCATCGCAGCACCTCCCTCGGGGGAACTCCCACGGGCAGTATAGCACAGCAAGAGGCCGCCTTCAACTTCGAATTCCCGATGAATATATGCAACTTTCCGGCCATTATGTGGGTCTAGTAAGTGTGAACCAAGTCGACGAAAGGCGCTGACTCGATGGGATTCGAAGAAGAGCTGGACAGGGTCTACCTGGACGCGGTCAGGTACGCAAGGGGGCTGGAAGGTTCAGAGACCGATGGCGACGATCTCCTCCAGGACGCGCTTATCCGCGCGTGGAGGGCTTATCCCCGTCTCCGCAACCCCGGCCAATTCAAATTCTGGTTGCTGAAGATTATCCGCAACGCGCACCGCAACAGGGCCAGGAAGGCCAGGATCCGGAGATGGCTCTCACTCGACCGCGCGGCAGACGTCCCTGCGCGGGAGGGAATCGCCTTCGAGGAAAAAGAGGCCGTGCGTCAGGCACTGAAGGGCGTTCCCCACCAACAGCGGGAAGCTCTCGTCCTCTATGAGGTAGTGGGGATGTCGATCGAGGAGATCGCCCGGTTACAGGGCGTGACGGTCTCGGGGGTAAAGAGCCGGCTGGCGCGCGGCAGAGTAAGGCTGCGCGAGGTTTACGAGCAACTTACGGGAGAGGAGGGTGATCATGCCGTCGCATTCGTCAGAGCGAATTGATGGCGGACTTCGCGATCTGTCGCGGGAGGTCCTTCCCCCCGGGCATATGCACGCGATGCTTGAGCGCGCGCGAATCCGCTTGAGGAGGAAAGAGAAGATGAACAGAGTAATTCGGAGAACGGCCGTGGCCGCCGGTATGTCCGCGGTGATTCTGGTGGGCCTTGTATTCGTACCGGTCTCATATGACCTTCGGGTCGGTACGCTGGTTCGCGCGGAGATTCCCGCCACGGACGCCAATTTCCATGTCCTGGCGAACGGGCTGCCTCACATGGACGGGCTCGTTACTTCGAGTTCCGAGAAGGTCGAAGAGAATATAGTGCTGAGGCTGGGGTTCTGGGGAAAGAGCCCCGAGGAAGCCAGGGCCATCGCTGACGCGGCCCTCGCCGATTTTCCCGGGGGCTCCGGCGCCTACAGAGTCTCGGCCCACGAAATCGTGAAGACAATAGGCGGGAATGTGCTTGCATGGGCCTCAGGCGGCCGCATCGTCGTAAACGGCGAGGGGATGTCTGAAGAAAAACTCGAGGCCGCCATAGTCCAGGCGCTCATCGACAACGGCGCCAGCATGGCCGACGTCAAGGTCGAGATGGCGGATGATGGTGTAAGCCGCATAGACATAACCGTCGGGGAGATGGAAAGAGACGTCCCCGGGGACTCGATCACAATCGAGGTCATAAACTCCAACCCGGGCGGCTCGAGCATAACCATCGAATAGCACCGGTCGCCGGGGACCCTGAGCACGTTTCAAAACGAGAGGGCGGCGCGCTCATAGAGAGTGCGCCGCCTGTCCGTGGGGTCGCTATGGATGGGCCCGTCTCTGTTTCACCTTGAAATCACTATCTTATGGCTCTCGCTCCTGGCAGGCATGGAAAGCCGGTAGAAGTATATCCCGGCCGCCACCCGCTCCCCCGCGTCATTTCTGCCATTCCAGGTCACGGTGTGGTCGCCCGTACATTTCGGCCCGTCCACCAGCTTCCTGACCAGGCGCCCGTTCATATCGTAGACGGCCAGGCGGACCAATCCCATGCGACCCACGCTGTAACTGATTTCGGTCTCCATCGCCGCCGGGTTGGGATACGCGCTGCTGCAGGGGCCTTCCGGAAGGGCAGGGCCGTCCACTGGCATATCTATTCCGGCCCCACCGCAGTCCGGAAGGTCGGGTATCGGACCGGAGTCGGTCCACGCGAACCTGAACACGCTCCAGTCATCGCAATCGACATCCCCGTCCCCGTCCATATCGCCGATCGAGCAGAGCGAATCCACCGGGCCGCCGCCGGGGCCCGTGAAGCAGAGCGAGAACTGCTCGTAGTCGACCGAGTCGCAGTCGGCGTCATCATCGAAATCGCCGGCCCTGCCGTTTGCGAAGAAGGCGTCTATGTTGGTTGTGTCATTGGTTAAGGTATGGCCCGCCGCAAGCAGCTGGTACATGGAGTTATCCAGGTACTCCCTGAATGCCCCCGTTGAGTCATCCGGGTCGGCGCTCGGGTCCGGCCAGGGCGGGCTGAAGCCCCTCGCGAGGAATCCGGGAATGAGGATGTTCTTAACGGCCCAGATGTCGAGCGCGATCGGGTCGACCCCCGCTGCGAGCTGCTTATACCTGCTTGCCTGGGTATAGGACGTCGCCGGACCGCTCGTCGGATTCGCGTTGATGAACATGGCGTCTATGATGTTGAGGTCGGCCAGCTCTATTTCGGCCAGCAGAGTTCCCATGAGCCCCGTTGCTACGGCATCGTGGGACCGCGTGTCCAGCTCGATGGTGACGACGCCCATGTAGTTCTTCACGCTGGCCGTCGCGCCGTATTCGGCCGAGTGCGACTTGATGACGGGAATGTTGATGAACCTGAAGTCGTCGCGGCTATAGGTCTCGCCGACCGGGTCCCATATCCCGTGCTTCAGGCTGATGTATGTACCGTAGTCAGTCCGGAACTTGGGATAGGACACGCGCCCGCCGACCTCGGGATTGTAGTCATGCAGTATGTACCCGTCCGTCATGTCGCCCGCCGAGTACTCCCCGACGGAGTCGAATCTCACGAGCGTCCAGTCATAGTGGGAGATATTGTGGCCCAGCGCCTGAAACTCGAGGACCACGTCATGGGGCGACCGGGTGCGATCCTTGGCGTTGTTCTCCAGGCGGTCGAAACCCTCCAGGGGGACAAACTGGCCGTTCTCGCATATCACGATCTCTCCGGTGAAGCCGTCCGGGTGCTCTATTATCTTGCGTACCACGCCGCTCAGTACGTCTATGTTGGTGCCCCCGCGCTGCGTCCACTGGTAGTTGATCTTGATGACGACGACGTCGTCCGCGCCGATTATGCCTCCGGGCCCGGATACGAGCGAGTCCACAGTTGATTCATAGAACCTGAGCCCCCGCCGGCCCATCAGGGCGAGCAGGTTGTTGATGCCGAGATGGCCGTTGCCGGCCGGCCTGACCTGGCAGTCGGTCACGCTGAATACTTCCGCCCGGTAGTCCGCAGGGGCCTTGAGCACGGGTCCGCGGTATTCAGGCGAAGCGGCAAAATACCCGCTCACCGTGACAGCCAGAAGCGAAGCGAAGCCCACTCCGACAGCCACCAGGGCCCACTTCCCGATATGCTTCGACAGCCATTGCCTGATGCCAAGGGCCGCCATCGTGAAAGGCACGCCAAGGGCCAGCGTCGCGGTGGAAAGCGCCGCCTTCTGGCACGGATAAGCGAGTCTTGTCGGCCTGGTGCCGCTTCGAAGAAGAAGCCAGCACAAGGCCAGGAGGCCCGCGACAACCGTGTGGCCATACAGCCAGCGCACCCACGGCGCCTGCCTGTCAGGCTCACAATGCCCGGTTCGCCGGGGATCCGGATCGTGCCGTCCCGCCTGACTGTGTATGAAATCCATGTCTACCTCCCTCAAGTGAGTTTGAAATCCGCGTTTCCAGGGGTCTTGGCGTGGAGGAGTTGCTTCAGGTGGTCAGGGGATGGCACCTGCCGAGACTATACCCACAGATGCGCGTTTTGGGTATGAGAAATTTATGTAAGCAGTTACATAAAAATGTATCATCAAAAGGCGTCATTATTCCGCCTCGAAGGGCCCGGAAGCGGCGCTCGCTCCCGTTTCGCTTTGTGGCTGAATGTGTTATAATAGAAGAGGTCTGAGGTCCGGAATCGCAGCGAACACAGAAGGGTGAACATGGATACGATCATCAGAAGGCATTCAGCGGCCGCCGGGCTGGCGCTCGGCCTCCTCCTGGGTACGACGGCCGGAGTGGCGGCCGACTGGAACTCGGTCTCGCTGTCAGACAGCCTGGTGGCGTTCGGGACCGTAACGACGGGGGAGACGACATCGGTTGCGATGTCCATAACCAATTCTCTCAGCGTGCCGATCGAAATAACCGGGGTCGGTATGACGGGCGACGCGTTTTTCACCGATCTCGCGCCCATGGAGATACAGCCTCTCGAAACCGAGTTCTTCGACGTCTACTTCGCCTCCGACCAGAACCTCGACTTCAAGGAGTTCCTCCGGGTTGAGCTCAGCGATGGAGTCCGCCCCCTCGTCGCCGAAGTGTCGGCCGGGGCCCATCATCCGGGCGCCTATTACAGCGCCACTCAGAACCTCTGGGCGGAAGACCTCAAGACGGCACTCACGGGCATCATAGACGACCACACCGGCCTCGGTTACACGCTTGCCCGCGACCACATGTACGGCAGTATAGACAATCACGACGGCTGGGTAGAATGCGTGTACACGGGAAGGACGGCGTATTTCAATACCAGAGCTGGGGCGACGGCCAATAACTTCAACTGCGAGCACACCTGGCCCCAGAGTTTCTCCGACGAAGCCGAGCCCATGAGGTCGGACCTCTTCCATCTCTATCCTTCGGACATGACGGCCAACAGCATGCGCGCCAACCTCGACTTCGGCGTTGTAAGCACGGTGACATGGAGCCAGGGCGGGTCCAAGCTGGGTTACGACTCGACGAGCCAGCAGGTCTTCGAGCCGCGGGACGCGCACAAGGGCAATGTGGCGCGCTCTCACTTCTACTACATCATCCGTTATGACGGCGCTTACAACGAGTACGTGGACTCCGCCAAGATGGAGGCACACTTCAGGAACTGGCACATTTCGGATCCGGTTGACAGCCTTGAGAGTCTGCGAAACGAAGACATCTACGCGCTGCAGCACAATCGCAATCCCTTTATTGACCACCCGGAATTCTCAGAGCGCATATCGAGCTTCTTCGGGACGGCGGTGCGGTCGGTGGAGCCGGAGATAGTGATTTGCCCTGCTGAAATAGACATGGGCACCATTGGCTTCGATTCGACCGCCCATTACTATTTCGCCATCATTAACGGCGGGGACGACAGTCTGCATGTGAGTTCGATAACCTCCTCCAACCCCGGCTTCTCCGCGAGCAAGTACGCCACGGCACTTGACGCGAGGACGTTCGAGTACGTCAGGATAGGCTACACCTCGGGCACCGCCGAGATCGATGACACCACGACGATATCCATTGCCAGCGACGACGCCGACGATAGCCTCCTGGAGATACCGGTCACCATACATGTGGCGGATCTCGCGGGAGTAGAGCACGATGACATCGCGCCCGACGTATTCAGCCTGTCCCAGAACACCCCCAATCCATTCGTTGACAGGACGACGATCGCTTTCAGCCTGCCCGTGACCTCGGCGGTGAACCTGTCCGTCTACGACACGGCGGGCCGGCTCGTAAAGAGGCTGCTTGGCGGGGAAGAGATGCCTCCCGGAGGTCACCGCGTGGTGTTCGATCCCGGGCGCCTGCCTTCCGGCGTCTACTACTGCCGCCTTAGAGCCGGTGACCGGGTCGATACGATGCGCATGGTGCTAATCAACTAGGGGCGCGAACCGCCGCCTGCCGGCCCGGCGGACCGGCACGGCTTAAGGGCCGCCCCCGCGGGCCCGCCCCACGCGCCTACCAAACCCACTTACACAAGAGCCCCGTGAATATGGCTGCGGGATTCCCTATTGCGTACCCTATGAGGGCCATCAGTATCGCAACCGGCACCAGCACGGGATTGTGGTGGGCGGCGACAATGGGCGCCGAAGCGGCTCCCCCGATGTTGGCCGCGGACGCGATGGCGGTGGTGTGAACGTCGACCTTGAATAGCCTTGCCGCGCCGACGAGGAAGAAACCGTGAATGAATATCCAGATGTAGGCCCCGAGAAGGAACCACAGAATGGAAGAGTCGAGCCGCGACAGGTCGGCGATCGCCCCCATCCTCGCGACGAAAAGGTAGACGAGCGCCATTGAGAGCGCATGGGAGCCGGGTATGCGGCTAACCCTCGTCAGGGACAGCATTATGCCGAACAAGGTCACGATGAGTATGTTCCAGGTGCCCGTGGTGATGAACGGAGTGGCCTCCGGGCCCCTAGGGATCTCCGGCAGGTAGCCCGCCAGCCAGGCGGAAATGGCGGTCACGCCGAAGCCGATGAAAGCCAGGTAGAGGTAGTCGACCATGCCGGGGGCCGTGGAGTCCACCTTGATCTTGCCTGCCGCTTCGCGAACGGATTCCACGTGCCCGTCGGGCACGCCGGTGAACCTGTGGAACCAGCCCGCGAAGTTCTTGGACATCAGGAGAAGCGGGAGCCAGACGAGATAGACGGCGTTGTCCGACAGCAGACCGTAGCCGAAGGCCAGGCTCTTGTCATCGAGTCCGAGGGCGACGGCGGTCGCCGCCATGTTGCCTGTGCCCCCGATCCAGCTCCCCGCGAGCGCCCCGTACCCTTTCCATGCGTCCGGGCCCAGCGACCGCAGGCCGTGCCTTACGAGGAACAGGGCTATGGGCGCGCCCACAACCACCCCCAGGGTGCCGAGCAGCATCACTATCACTCCCCGGCCCATGGCCCGGACCGTCGCAAGGAAATCGACATTGAGCAGCATGAGGACGAGAAACATGGGGAGTACGCTCTGCCTCATGAACGAGTAAACCGGGGAATTGTTGGGTATGACGCCGGTGTTTGAGAGCAATACGGGCACCAGGTAGATGAAGATGAGGGGCGGGAAATAATTGAAGAGCTTCAGCCCGGTCTTCTTCTCAAGAAAGAAAAAAAGCGACGTCACTCCGGCCAGTACGGCCAGTACACCAGCGGGAGAGGTGATAAGGGCGTTACCCATACGGCATTGCCTCCTCTATCTGTCATGTATTTCTCATATCTATGGCATTTAGGCGGCCGGACATCAAGCAATAAGAGATGCGGGCCCCGGTGGAGACAGTGAGGGAGGGTGGGGCCCCTACTCGGCGGCTGCCGTTCTGCGGTATATGTTCCGCGCGCGTTCCATGAATCCAAGGCCGACCAGTTCGCGCCTCAGTGTGGCGACGTCGTCATGGAACTCGACTAGGATTCGGTTCACTTCGCGCTCGGGGTAGTCGCGGCCGGGTTCGAACTCCCGGGCCAGCTCGGCGAGTATGACCTGCCGTTTCTTGAGCTGGGCCGGGAGGCGGGTAATGCGTCCGCGCCTCATGAATGTCTTCAGGACCTTGGCGCGATAGGCGTCCTCCTTGACCCGCGCCGGGACTCCGGGCTGCGGTAGAAAGATGAGCTCGCTCAGCGTCTTCCCCAGATGATTTCCGGTCAGGGAGTAGGTCTGGTAGTACTGGGACCTTTCGGATACCACGAGGCCGGCATCGGCCAGCCTGGAGAGATGGTGCGAGACAGTCGCCTGGTTGAGCCTGAGAATCGCGGCCAGTTCCTCCCCGTGTCTGGGCTTTTTCTTAAGCAGGTTGAGAATGAGGATGCGGGCCGGGTGGCCAAGGACCTTCAGAAGGCCGGCCCTTGCCTCCAGGTTCTCCTCGGCGCTATTCTTCTTCATCCCAGGCCCGCGTTCCCGTTATATGCCAGTAGCATGTCCCGAATAGCCCGCGCGCGTGCTTCATGGTCTCGAGCTTGATCTGCTGTTTGACCGCTTCTTCACCATCCTGCGAAGCCCGTGCGAGCTCGACCTGCCGAACCGAGTCCTCGATAATCAGGCGCGTCAGGTCGCCGAACGCGATGGCCAGCTGTTCGGCATGGGTTGCGCCCAGAGCCCTGATCTCGTCGAACCTGTCTTTGTAATCACACCATTCACCGGACAATTCCATGATGATCCGCCTTTCGCTCAAGTCGAAACGTGTATGTGCCAGTATATAAAATGATTCGAGATATGTCAATATAGATTTTAGAAATTACTTTGAAATTACTCCATTGAGGGTGGCTGCGACATCGAGGAGTCCGCCCGTCCTGTAGAAGTCGACGGCGATGATGTTGGGGAGCATTCCCCGCTCTTTTTCGCACCGGCGGGCGCGCGCCAGCAGGAAGTCATATGCGTTCACGACCTCGGCGTTCGTGGGGAGGGGATTGGGAGCTGTCTCGATCCAGTGGTTCATGAGGAGGAGGGAACCTTCTGTGCCGCCACGGTTGGGTGCGCATGAGAACTCGTCCGGGTCATGGAAGCGGTAAGGCGTCTCCTGCATTACCGTATATGCGTCGTGGTACCATGCCACGCCCTCACTGTCGTGCTCGGCCATGACCAGGACGCGCCCGTCGCTTGCCACCATTTCCCTGAGGGTGGGCCATGGCGGTTCTGCCGGGCCTCTGTATACGAAATCTATGAGTCCGCTCTCCTCGAAGCACTTCTCGATGTCACCGGGCGGCACGCCCTCGTCCTGGATTACGATTATGAGAACCTCATTGGGATTGGCTACGAGGAAAGTCCTGATCTTCCTGAGCATGGCCGTCATGTCCAGCGCGCCCAGCTCGCAGAACCCGTGACAGAGGTAGACTCCGGGCTCACCCTCTTCCACTCCCACCAGGCGGTCCCGGATGCGCATGGCCGCGTCCACTCCCTCCTTGCCCAGCACCTCCTCGTAGGTTGCTCTCGCCTGGCTCTCGTCCTCCAGGAGCGTCTTGACCCTGTCGCCCGCCGGGGCAGCCGGGTGAGCGTCGATGAGAAGCGCGCGTATGCCGTCCTCGAGCTGCTGGATGATGCCGCGCTCCTGGTTGGCGAACATCCAGTCGGAAATGTCGGCCGCGCCCATGGAATTGTGCGTGCCCGCGAACACGATTTCATCGAGCCGGCGGTCGCAGAGCTCGCTGTGTCCATTGCATGTCCCGACCGTTACCGCCTGCGCGGTCGTTCCGGATGAGCGGTGGAGGAACACGATGCCCGCGGCGATTATGACCGCGGCAACCGCGCCGACCAGCGTGAGCTCGCGTAGGGCGGACGGCCTCGCCGCGGCCGCGCGGGTGTCTATCGAAGCCGGGCGAATCCCGGAGAGCAGCATCGCGAATATCTCGCCCAGCCCCACGAACCCGATGCATATGCCTGAGAGGAATGCGAGCGTAATGAGTACGCCGAGCGGGTATAAGACCAGGAGAAGCCCGACGCCTACCAGCGCCAGCCCCCTGAGCATATTCAATGCGGCGTTCTGCGGCCTCAGGGCCAGCGCGCGCCAGGCGAGCCGGGCGAGGTCGACCGGGCGGAATTTCCCGAGCAGGGATGTCGCGCCCGCTGCCAGCACCAGCCCGAACCCGCATAAAACGAACACCCACCTCAGGAAATCGGCCGTGAATGTGCTCCATACCCCCGCCAGCGCACCGGCCAGCAATGGGTCCTTGACCGCGACCGCAGCCGTGTCGCCGCCGAAGCGGATTACGATGAACAGCGCAGCCGATATGAGAATAAGACCCAGTCCCTGCTGGAGAAGCGTCCTCAATCTGTCGG
>JASFEA010000092.1:0-12337 GCA_050125095.1 bacterium | reverse complement strand
GTCTAGGCGCGGGGTTGTGGTAGGTTTGACGTATGTTCGCCAGAGACGTAAAGGGTCTGAGAGACAAATACAAGAAGAAGCCCGGCGACACCCCCTCGCTTCTTGCTCTCGTGGAGGCGCTGCGCGCGGAGGAGAAGTACGACCAGGCCATATCCTTCGTCGAGCGCTATCTGGCGGAGAATCCCGACGAATACGCCGTGATGATAAAGCAGGGCGAAATACTGATCGACCTCGAGTCCTATATATCGGCGGCTGAGGTTTTCAGGAGAGCCTCGATTATTCAGCCTACTGCCGAGGCACATTACAACCTCGCCCGGGCGCTCGATCTCAGCGGCATGTACAGCGAGGCCATAAAGGAGCATAACAGGGCCAGTGAGGTGGAGCCGGGCTGCGCGGAGGCCTATTTCAGGCTCGGCAAGACCTACGTCAGAAACGGCAAGAACGACGAGGCCCTGACGGCCTTCAAGAAATGCCTCAAATACGACCAGTCATGCGCCAAGGCTCACAGCGAGATGGCCCTCATATACGACAAGAAGGGCAAGAAGGACAACGCAATACACGAGCTCAAGAAAGCCATCGAGAAAGACCCCATCAATGCCCAGTGGCACTGCAACCTCGGCGCCGTATACGGCGATGAGGGCATGTATGATGAAGCCGTGCGAGAGTTCCAGTTCGCGATCGAGCTCGGCGGCAACGGCGCCGAAGAGCACTACAATCTGGGCGTAGCCCTGACCAACAGGGGCAAGATCGACGACGCCATTGAGGAGTTCAAGAAGGCGCTGGAGATCGACCCCAAGTCCGCAAAGGGGCTTTTCCATCTCGGCGTGACTTATTCCCGCAAGGGCCTTCACGACAGGGCGGTCAAGTGCCTTACCAAATGCCTCGACATAGACCCCGATAACTCCAAGGCTTACTTCCATCTCGGCGTCGCCTACCTCGGCCAGTCGCAGGTGGAAGATGCCATCGCCTCCTTCGAGCGCGCCATCGCCATCCAGCCCCTCGACTGGAAGAGCTATTACCAGCTGGGAATAGCCTATGACCACAAGGGCGTGAGCGAAAAGGCGAGGGCCGCCTACAAAAAAGCCGAGAGTCTCCGCGGGTGAGCACCCGGGGCAGGCTCTTCCAAACCGTCGTACTCCTGAGATTGCATAATTGCCTCATCGCCGCGGCGTCCGTTCTAGTCGGGGCGTTCCTCGCCCGCTCGAGCCTGGCGCCCCGGGCCCTGCTCGGCGCGGCAGCGGCGTTTCTGGTCGCGGCGGGCGGCTACGCGCTGAACGACCTGTACGATATCGAGACCGACCGGGTTAACAAGGGCTGGAGGCCGCTGCCTTCAGGGCGCATCGGGAGACGATACGCGATGTCGATGGCCGCACTGCTGTGGGTTGCCGGCATCGTTCTCTCTGCCTCGGCGGGCGCGGCGGCCCTGGGGTTCGTGATCGCATGGACGGTTCTGGTATGGCTCTATTGCTCCCGCCTCAAGTCGGCCGGACTGGCCGGCCACCTTCTTGTGAGCGCCGTCGCGTCGTCCGGTTTCATGATGGGCGCCGCGATAGGTGGGCGCTCCGCCGCGGGCCTCCTGCCCTTCGGCCTGGCATTCGTGTTTCACTTTGCACGCGAGGTCGTTAAGGGGACCGCGGATATAAGGGGAGACGTCGCCGCGGGCATTCGGACTCTGCCGGCCGGCCTCGGACAGAGGGCAAGCGCTGTCCTCTGCACAGCGTCCCTCGCCGCCGTGATGGCTCTCAGCGTGTTGCCCTGGGCAGCGGGCGTCTACGGAGTCTATTACATCCTGCCGGTGCTCGTCATCGAGCCCCTGCTCGCGCTGTGCATCTATATGATCGTCTCATCCACGGCGGACGACCGTGCCAACGCGCGCGCCCACGGGCGGGTGGCGAAGATACTCAAGGCCGTCATGCCGGTGGGCATGCTCGCTTTTCTTCTTGGCGGAATCCCGTGATGAAATGTAAGGTGAGAACATGATCGCGTTTCTGAAGGCATGCGTTTACGGAATGGTCCAGGGTCTCACGGAGTTCCTTCCCGTCAGCTCGAGCGGCCATCTTGTAATCGCCAAACACTACCTCGGCGTCCAGGACTCCGGCATCACGATGGAAGTGATCACGCATGCAGCGACGGCGCTGGCCGCGATCATATTCATGCGGCGGCGAATCGGCGGGATCGTGAGGGCCGCATACAAGACGCTGACGGTCGGCTACCGCGGCCTGGATGATACCGCCCGGGGCGATATAGGGCTGCTGGTCATGCTCGTGGTGGCCACCGGGCCGGCGGTGGTGGCGGGTCTGTTGTTGCGCTCCCATGTCGAGGGCCTGTTCAGCGACGTGTCGGGCGCGGCGAGAATGCTCATCGTGACGGGCGCGTTCGTATACCTCACCGGTCGCTTCGGCGGCGGCCAGAAGCCCTTCAACCTGCCGCGGGCGCTGGCGGTGGGCGTGGCCCAGGCCCTGGCGATATTGCCCGGGATCTCGCGCTCCGGCCTTACTGTGGGTACCGGACTGGCGTTCGGGGTCGAACGGAAGCGGGCCTTCGACTTTGCGCTTCTGCTCTCGATTCCGGTCATCCTCGGCGCGACGCTATACGAGTTTCTCGGAGGGAGGCTCGGTGGCAGCGGGCCGCTGCTTGCGGCCGCATTCGTCGCGGCTTTCCTGTCAGGGTATGTCGCAATTTCGCTTCTGTTCAGCTCGGTGGTCAAGAACCGCTTTTATATGTTCGCCTACTATCTCATACCGGCAGGCATTGTGCTCCTCATCCTCCAGTGACAGAACGCGCGCCTCGCCGCGCGACGCCCGCATTTAAGGTATTGATTCGGCCGCCCATGGCGGTTATCATATGCGCGCCCACTGCACCATCAATTGCAAGGTAGGAGAATGAGATTGAAAACGGCCTTTGCGCTGCTGTGCATCTCAGTCGCGGCACTGGGCGCCGCAGTACCGGGCGCCGCGGGAGCCGGGAAGGGTGAGGGCCGCGAGCCCCTGCTGGAATACCTCGCTCGGCCGGAGTTAAGACCCATATACCTCCTAGAGCTGAGGAGACTGGCTCTCGAAGAGGGGAGCCTGCAGGCGCTGAGGGATTACGCGGGCATGCTGCTTGACGAAGGGCGGATAGGCCTCGCGTCAGCATTCGCCGACAGCATTGAGGTTGACGGCAGCCATCTTGACGCGCTTGTCATGCTCATCAGGGCCGAGGGGCTGCTTCGGGGCCGCGACTATGAGAGGGCGCTGGCCGCGCTCGACTCGCTGACCTCGAGCTTCCCCGTCAAACCCGCCCTCATTGAAGCGCAGTATCTCAGGGCGCGATGTCTTTTCGACCTCGGGCGGTTCGAGGAGGCGCGCCTCCACCTCGAGGCCATTCGCGACGAGGGGGAGGGCCTGAGGGCCGGCATAACTTTTTATCTCGCGCTCTGCAATGAAGAGACCGGGGATATAGATGAGGCCCTGGACGGATTCGAAGTCCTTCACAACGCCGCTTTTGCCCGCGGCTCAGCCGGGCTCATTCGCTGTCACCTGAGAAGAGGCGATGTGGAGAGGGCCACGGCGGTGTATCGCGAGGCGGCGGAGAGGGAGATAGAGCTTCCGCTTGACGAGCGTCTGGGCCTGCTTGAAGTGACGGCATGGGGCGCCCCCGGGCTGTGGAAAGAACTCCTGGCCTCGGTAGCCGCGGACACCACCTTCTCTCCGGATCCGCTTTTCGAAAATATGGTACTCGACGGCCTGGAGAGGGGGGCGGATGTGGGGAAGTACTGTGATGATCTGCTCGCAAGAGGCGGGTCGGATAAGCTCAGGTACGCGAGGGCCATGTCGCTGGAGAGCGAGCAGGCGGCCTACGACTCACTCGTGGCGATCGCGGCGGGGACCGAGCCGGTACTGAGAGGTCCTTTCATTATGGCCATGGCGCGGCTGGCGTCCGGCAGCGAAGACCTGGCTATGCCCACTCAGACGCAGATCGACCTCGTGCGGGCCGGACCTTACTGGGACAAGATCGCGTATCCGAATGAGATTATCTACTGGCTCAACCTGCGGGCCGGCGGCGTGCGGTCAGAGGATGTATGGCCCGTTGTTGAAGATTACGCGCGCCCCCTTGCCGTTGGTTTCGATGACCGGGCCCTGCTGGAGCTCGGCGGCCTGCTCGAGCGCGCGGGCGACACCGCGAAAGCCATCGATTTATACACGCGCATCCAGGCCTCTCCGGTTCCGTCCGAGGCCGTGTTCGCATCCGAGGAACGCGCCTATTCGCTGGGCCTGAAGCCTCCCGTCGAGGAGGATGTCAGCCTCGCCGTTCAGGAGGTGGCCGAGGGCGAGAAGACCAGCCTTGAGGTGGCGCTCGTCTTTGACGAGAGACTGAGAGATTACGCCAGAGCCGCCGGGTACTACCAGAGGGCCGCCGGTGAAACCGGAGACGCCGCGGAACGCGACCGCATACGCCTCATGGCCGCGAGGGCGTTCTCCAACGACTACATCAAGAACGGAAACGGGGCCTCGAGGGACAAAGCCCTGAACTCCGCGGCCGCGCTCGCAGCATCCGCTGCCGTGGACCCGGGGGACCTCATAGGCCTTCTCAAGTCGTCGACCGGCTGGCTCACCCTGGACCTGTTTCGATCGACTGAAGCGGCAAGGTCTCTCGCGGCAAGGGAGGATCTGGACGATGCGGAACTCCTCGATCTCGCGAGAGTGCTTTACCGGCTCTATGAGCGGGGTGACGCCCCCGCTTACGACCTCTGCGTGGACGTGCTCGGACGCCTCTTCGAGCTTACGCCGGCCCCGGAGGCCATCGAGCAGGCGGTGTTTCTCGATGCATGCATAAGGCTCAGAAAAGGCGACTACCCGGAGGCCCTTGAGAGATTCGATGCGTGCCGGAAGAGGGCCAGGGACTCGACCGTCAAGAAGCTCTCAAGAATGGGGATGGGCGACTGCTACGTGGGACGGGGCGATCTCGAAAAGGCACTCGAGAATTATGACAAAGCCGGCGGCTCGCCATCGGTAAGCCTGAGAAAAGCCCGCTGCTACCAGGCGCTGGGCAGGTCAGAGGAAGCTCTCGAGACTTCAAGCAGCGTCCTGGGCATATACACCGCAGACGAGACATCCGTTGCGGCGAGGATGCTGACCGGCATATTGAGCGCGGGCGAAGCCCGCCTCCCGCGGGATGTTTTCACCCTGTACTTCGATCGCTACCATTATCTGGGCATGCATGAGATATATGGTGAGTACATTCCCCTGCTTGCGGCGTACGACCTCGCTCTCGCGGGTTATGACGGCCTGGCCCTGCGATTCCTGGAGACCATTCCCCGGGCACAGCTCGACGGCGTCCACTGCCAGGTGTTGCTGTCGGCCTATGACCCGGTCACGGGCGATCATGCCGGCCTCTTCCGCGCCATGTTGGATCACCTGTCGCCCAACTGCAAGGACGCTCTGGACTCCTACGCCAGGATGAAACTCAGGGCCGAGCTCGACTGCGCCTCCGGCACGGACGAGATCTGCCTGCCTGCCGGCGAGAGATTCAAGCAGCGCTTTCCGCTCGCCCGCCGGGCCGCCGACGACATAGACGCCATACGCGCCAACATGCTTTACAGAGATATGTACGTGGGCAAGGCCGACGCCATAGCCGACAGCCTTTTCGAGCGGGGCGTGAGAAGCGAACTCCTGGCCGATGCCGTGTACCGCAAGGGTATCTCCTTCCTGCTCGAGAAAGCCGGTGAAGAGGCGAAACAGACTTTCCTCATAATGAAGGAGTACTTCCCTGAATCGAGGCTGCGCCCCGACGTCTATTTCAAACTGGGAACGACCTATTACATCACGGAGGCATATGACTCGTCTGCCGCGCACTTCCGTATGGCGGCGGACCAGGGGAAGGTGACGCTCAGGCAGGACGCTCTCTTCAACCTGGGCCTGGCCCTGGAAGAAAGCGGCGACCTCGCCGGGGCCAGCGGAGCTTTCTACGAACTGGCGGCCGGCTTTCCTTTCTCGGAGAGGTTCGAGCGGGCCCTCATGCGCAGCGCCTACTGCCTCGAAAAGAACGGTCTCCCCCTGGAGGCCAGGGACATCTACAAGACGCTCCTTGAGTATGCCGCCGGTCCGGAGACACGCGCCGAGGCCAATTTCTGGCTGGGTGAATGCCTGGCGGAGGCCGGCCTTCACGGGGAGGCGGCGCTGGAGTTTCTGAGAACCGGGCACCTCTATCCGGGTGAAGAGGCCTGGGCCGGGACGGCTCTGTACCGGGCCGGGATGGAGTGCCAAAGCGCTGGCTTAAGAGCTGCGGCCAAGTTAATCTATGAACGGAACGTCAGCACCTTCGGCCTTGAATCCACCTGGGGGGCGGCCTCATATGAGAAACTCACGGAGATTGTCGGGGAGCGTTGATGTCGGGAAATCATATAGTCGTTAAGGGCGCCCGCGAACACAATCTGAAGTCGATCGACGTGAGAATACCCCGTGACAGGATAACGGTGATCACCGGCCTCAGCGGCTCCGGCAAATCCTCCCTGGCTTTCGACACCATTTACGCCGAGGGCCAGCGCAGGTATGTCGAGTCGCTTTCAACTTATGCGCGGCAGTTTCTCGGGCAGATGGAGAAACCCGACGTAGACTACATAGAGGGGCTGTCGCCGGCCATTAGCATCGAGCAGCGCACCGCGGGCACCAACCCGCGGTCCACGGTTGGCACCATCACCGAAGTCTACGATTACATGCGCCTCTTATACGCGCGCGCGGGCGTCCCGCACTGCCCCGGATGCGGCAAAGAGATATCTCGACAGACGCCGGAGGCGATGGTGGACAGGCTGCTCGAACTTGAGGACGGCACGACGGTTTACATCATGGCTCCTCTTGTAAGGGGGAGGAAGGGGCATCATCGGGCGCTTATCGAGAAGGCGCGCAAGCAGGGCTTCGTAAGGGCCCGCGTCGACGGCAGGATAGTGGACCTGGACCGCAGGATAGACCTGGAGCGGCATAAGAAGCACACCATCGAGGTCGTGGTCGACAGGCTCAAGATGGCCCCGGACCTCAGATGGCGGCTCACCGATTCCATCGAGACGGCGCTCAAAGTCGGAGAGGGCGTTGTCAACGCAAGGGTGGGGCGCAACAGAGAAATCGTCATGAGCAGGCTCTTCGCATGCATTGACTGCGGCATCAGCTTCCCCGAGATCTCGCCCAGGATGTTCTCGTTCAACAGCCCCTACGGCGCCTGCAGGACATGTGACGGCATGGGCACGAGGCTCGAGATCGACCCGTCGCTGATCGTTCCCGACGACTCGGTCTCCTTGAGAGAAGGGGCGGTTACGCCCTGGGGCAAGAAGCGCGACAGCCTGACCTGGTCGATGATAGAGACGGTGGCGGAGCGCTACTGCATCGACATGGACAGGCCCTTCAAGAACCTTAAGAAGGCGCAGCAGAAGGTGCTTCTCTACGGCACGGGCGACCAGGAAATAGAGTTCAGCCTAAAGCACTCGGCGACGAGGCGCAGCTATGAGTATGTCTCAGCGTTCGAGGGCGTGATTCCCAATCTCGAGCGCCGTTTCGTCGAGACGTCGTCGGACGACATGAGGGGCTGGATCGGCAGGTACATGTCCATGAAGCCGTGTCCCGAATGCCATGGGGCCAGGCTCAGGCCCGAGAGCCTCGCCGTCAAAGTCGGCGGCAGGTCCATCGCCGAGGCCACGGCGCTCTCTGTCCGGGCGGGGATCGAGTTCTTCGGGGGCCTCTCTTTCACGGGGCGTATGAAGAAAATCGCGACGCCCATATTGAAGGAAATTCAGGACCGCCTCAGGTTCATGGGGGACGTGGGACTTTCCTATCTCACGCTGGACCGGCAGGCGTCGACACTGGCGGGCGGCGAGTCCCAGCGCATCAGGCTGGCGACGCAGATAGGCTCGAGCCTGGTCGGCGTGCTTTACGTGCTCGACGAGCCCAGCATCGGCCTTCACATGCGGGACAACAGGCGGCTTCTCGACACCCTGAGGCGCCTTCGGGACATGGGAAACACGGTGGTCGTCGTCGAGCACGACAGGGAGACCATAATGGCCGCCGACTATGTCATCGACCTCGGCCCCGGAGCCGGAAAGGACGGCGGCCGCGTGGTCGCCGTGGGGAATCCCGGGAGGATAATGAAGACCTCCAATTCGCTCACGGGGCAGTACCTGAAGGGCGCGAGGAGCATACCCACTCCCGGGACCCGCCGGGCGGGAAGCGGCGAGCGCATCGTTATCAGGGGCGCGCGCCAGCACAACCTGGACAACATAGATGTCGACATCGAGCTGGGCACCTTCACATGCATCACGGGGGTCTCGGGCTCGGGAAAGAGCACGCTCGTAAACGAGATCCTCTACCGGGCGCTGGCCCGGCACTTCTACTCGGCCAAGCAGGTGCCGGGAGAGCATGACGCCATAGACGGAATAGAGCACATAGACAAAGTCATCGATATCGACCAGTCGCCGATAGGACGCACGCCCCGCTCCAACCCGGCGACATATACCGGGGCCTTCACCCCCATAAGGGAGGTGTTCAGCCAGGTGCCCGAGGCCAGGATGAGGGGCTACCAGCCGGGCAGGTTCAGCTTCAATGTCAAGGGCGGCAGGTGCGAAGCCTGCCGCGGCGACGGCGTCATCAAGATCGAAATGCACTTCTTGCCGGACGTCTACGTTAGATGCGACGTCTGCAAGGGAAAGCGCTACGAGCGCGAGACACTGGAGATCCGTTACAGGGGCAAGAACATCGCCGACGTGCTTTCGATGACAGTCGCCGAGGCGAGGGAGTTCTTCGAGAACATCCCGGCCATAGAGAAGAAGCTGGACACGCTTTATGCAGTGGGCCTCGGCTACATAGAGCTGGGCCAGCGCGCCACCACACTCTCGGGCGGGGAGGCCCAGCGCGTCAAACTCTCAAAGGAGCTATCCAAGACAAGCACCGGCAAGACGCTTTACATACTGGACGAGCCGACCACGGGCCTTCACTTCGAGGATACGCTTCAGCTCCTGAATGTGCTCAACAGGCTCGTGGAGATGGGCAACACGGTGGTCGTCATCGAGCACAATCCCGACTGCATCAAGTTCGCCGACCGCATCGTGGACCTCGGGCCGGAGGGAGGGGACGGCGGAGGCAGGGTGGTCGCCAGGGGGACGCCCGAGGAGGTCGCGCGGCAGGAGGGGTCGTATACGGGCGCGGTGCTCAGGCAGATTTTCGATGACGAAAGCAAGACCTATCGACTTGATAAACGGAGGGCGGCGGGTTAGTATTCCGTAGTTCATCGGGAGGAACCCAGTTGGAACCCAGGAAGACACCTCTTTATGACAGCCATGTGAAGCTCGGCGGCAAGATGGTCGAGTTCGCGGGTTTCCTCATGCCCGTGCAGTACGGCGGCATAGTGGAAGAGCACAGGGCGGTGAGGCGGAGTGCCGGCGTGTTCGACGTTTCGCATATGGGCGAGTTCACCGTATCGGGCGACAGGGCCCTCGAGTACCTCAACGCGGTCACCACGAACGACGTCGCCGCGCTCGAGCCCTTCCAGGTTCAATACAGCGCGATGCTCAACGACGAGGGCGGAGTCATCGACGACCTCGTCCTCTACCGCAGGGACTCCGACTATCTCCTGGTCGTCAACGCCGCGAATACGGCGAGGGATTTCGAATGGCTGAGCGGCAGGCTGCATGAGGGCGTGGAGCTTAAGAACATCTCCGATGCCATCGGTCAGATCGCCGTTCAGGGCCCGCAAGCCGAGGGCATAGTGGCGCCGCTCGCCGCGGACGACATCTCCGGCCTCGGATACTATCACTCCATGAATTCCTCCGTCGCCGGCGTGCCGTGCCTCGTATCGAGGACGGGTTACACCGGCGAGGACGGTTTCGAGATATACGCGGACGCCGCCCGGACGGGCGAGATATGGGACGCCGTGCTCGCGAGCGACGCGGGACCGGTTCCATGCGGGCTGGGCGCGCGGGACACGCTGAGGCTCGAGATGGCGTTCCGGCTTCACGGTAGCGACATGGACGAGACCACGACGCCGCTCGAAGCAGGGCTCGGCTGGATAGTGAAAATGGACAAGGGCGATTTCACGGGCCGCGATGTGCTGGCGAGGCAGAGGGAAGAGGGCCTGAAGAGACGCCTCGTGGGTCTTATGACGCAGACGAGGCGATTCCCCAGGCCCGGTTTCAAAGTCCGTGCGGGCGATGAGGAGGTCGGCGCCGTAACCAGCGGCGGATTCTCGCCCTCGCTCGAGTGCGGGATCGCGCTGGCCTATGTCGCCCGGCCCCACGCAAAGAAGACCTCGGATTTCAGCATAGACGTAAGGGGAGAGAAGGTAAAAGCTGAGTACGTGAAGGGCCCCTTCTACAAGGAGGCCTCGCACAAGTAGAAACGGATCGGAAAGGAGCAATCGATGCAGGTCCCGGAAGAACTCCACTACACCAAGGACCATGAGTGGTTGAGAGTGGAAGGCGACACAGCCGTCGTCGGCATCACCGACTACGCTCAGAGCCAGCTCGGCGATATAGTCTATGTCGAATTGCCGCAGGTCGGCGACGAGGTCGCGGCCAGCAAGCCTTTCGGAACGGTGGAAGCCGTCAAGGCGGTGAGCGATATCATTAGCCCCGTATCGGGTGAAGTGACCGAAGTCAACGACGATATCGCCGCGGCGCCCGAAAAGATCAAGGAGTCGCCCTATGGCGACGGCTGGCTTATCAAGATAAAGATGAGCGACGCCGGGGAGGTGGACGCTCTTCTCAAGGCAGCCGACTACAAAGGAATCATCGCCTGATGAGCGGAGCCTGCTATTTCCCGAACACTGCGGCCGACAGGAAGGCCATGCTGGAGGCCATAGGCGCATACAGGTTCGAGGACCTGCTCGAAGACATCCCGGAGGTCCTCCGCATCAAAGGCGGCCTCGACCTCAAGCCGGCGCTCTCGGAATACGAGGCCAGGAAATTGCTGGGACGGCTGGCGGGGCTCAACGCCTCGGCGGAAGCTTACGCCTGCTTCATGGGGGCCGGCTCATACGACCACTATGTCCCGAGCATTGTGAGCGAGATCGCCTCCAGGCCGGAGTTCTACACGGCATATACGCCCTACCAGGCGGAGATAAGCCAGGGCACGCTGCAGAGCATATATGAGTTCCAGTCGATGATGGCGCGCCTCACCGGGATGGAGATCTCCAACGCATCTCTGTACGACGGGGCCACGGCCATGGCCGAAGCCGTCCTGATGGCGCTGGGCATGTCACGCAAAAGCAAGGTGGTCGCCAGCGGCTGCATGAACCCCATGAGGCTTGGCGTGATAAACACCTATCTCGAAGGCGGAACCGCTGAGGTCGTAATGACGGGCCGCGAAGAGGGAGTCACGCGGCCCGAGGATATTGCTTCGCTTGTTGACGAGGACACCGGCTGCGTCATAGTGGAGAGCCCCAACTTTTTCGGGCTCGTGGAGAACCTCGAGACCATAGGCGCCGCGGTTAAGGAGAAAAACGTGCTCTTCATCGTATCGGTCGACCCGACTTCGCTGGGGATTCTCGCCCCGCCGTCGGCCTTCGGCGCCGACATAGCCGTAGGGGAGGGCCAGTCGCTCGGGAATCCCATGAATTACGGCGGTCCCAACCTGGGCTTCATTGCGACCACCAGGAAACATATGAGAAAATTGCCGGGCAGGATCGTGGGAAAGACGGTCGATGCCGACGGCAGACCCTGCTTCTGCCTCACTCTGCAGACGCGTGAACAGCATATAAGACGGGAGCGTGCGACCTCCAACATCTGTACCAACCAGGCGCTCAACGCGCTCTCGGCTACGGTTTATCTCTCGTGGCTGGGAGAGCAGGGGCTCAGGGAACTGGGCGAGACCTGCCTCTCGCTGGCGGCATACGCCGCGCGCGAGCTCAAGGCGCTTGGAATAATGCCGCGCTTCGCGGGGCCGTTCTTCAAGGAGTTCGCGGTGGACCTGGGCGTCGACGCGGAGACGTTTGTCGAAGACGCCCTGGAGCACGGGATACTCGCCGGCGTCCCGCTCGGACGCTTCTACCCCGATCTTAAGAACTGCCTGCTTGTGGCTTTCACCGAGAAGAGAACCAGAGCCGAGATCGACATTCTGGTTTCGCTCATCGCCGGCGCCGGCGGGGGAGGGGCGAAGGCATGAATATCGGAACCACCATGCTTGATAAGAGCGAGAGAGGCAAGCG
The DNA here is from genome assembly GCA_050125095.1 of bacterium. Lineage (GTDB taxonomy): Bacteria > Arandabacterota > Arandabacteria > Arandabacterales > JALGWA01 > JALGWA01. The sequence goes on along the minus strand of JASFEA010000092.1, from coordinate 175 downwards.
GGCCTTCACGCTGCCCCGCCCCGATGTGGAGAAGGTCGATCCCGCCTCTGTTTTCGCAAGCGGCCTGATCAGGGAGGGGCCGGTCGGCCTCCCCGAGGTATCCGAGCCGGAGATTGCGAGGCATTTCGTCAACCTGTCGGTGTTGAACCACCATGTGGACAGGGACTTCTACCCG
>JASFEA010000091.1:0-12795 GCA_050125095.1 bacterium | reverse complement strand
GGCATAGTATGCGTCGCGCTCGGACTCGGCAGGATCGTCGTGGACGGCGGCCAGGTCTTAAGCTTCGCCCCCGCTCATCCGGACGTGCTGCCCGGGCTCTCGACGCCGGATGAGATAGTCGGCAACACCCAGACCTATTTCTTCTCGCTCGATCTTGAGAATCAGGACTTCGATTTGACGGAAGGTGAAGAAGCAACGCTTATGACTCTGGACGTCGCCGAAGCCGAAGGAGACGGGACGCTCAAGTACGTTGCCAGCACCTATGACGCGGCTGACGGCAGGCTAAGGGACGGCACAGGGGCACGCGGCCCAAGGGTAATCACCTTCGCCGGGATCCGCAAGTACGGCATGCTCCCATTCGGTTCGATAGTGGAGGAGCTACTGGCAGTGGGGGCGCAGGGAATGGGGCGGCCGGTTGAGATCGAGTTCGCGGGCACCGTGGCCGCCGACGGGAGCCCCGAGTTCTATGTGCTCCAGATCCGCCCCTTCGTTACCTTAAGAGAGCGCCAGCAGGTCATGATCGAGCAGGCCGATACTGAAGGCGCACTCATCTTAACCGACACCGCACTCGGGAACGGCGCCCTTGAGGGAATATGCGACATCGTGCTGGTGCGCCCCGACAAATTCGACGCCACGAGGACTATCGAGATAGCCGCGGAGGTCAGCGACATGAACAAGAGCCTGGACGGTGTCCCCTACATCCTTATCGGCCCCGGGCGCTGGGGCACGCGGGACAGGTTCGCGGGGATACCCGTGCAGTGGGGCCAGATATCCTGGGCCAGGACGATTGTGGAGACGACCATGGAGGGCTTCCAGGTGACGCCCTCGCAGGGTTCGCACTTCTTCCATAATATGACATCGCTGGGCATCATGTACCTTACAGTCCCCCACGACTCCACGGACGCGTTCATCAACTGGGATGAGATCCTCGCGCTGCCCGCGGTTCGGGACAAGAAGCATCTCCGGCACCTGAGGCTGCCATCACCGGTGGTTGTCAAAGTCGACGGCCAGAGCGGCCGGGGCGTGGTATCCAGGCCCGCTGGCTCAAAGAGCTGTTGATGCCCACGGACTGCAGGGGCAAGAGATGTGAATCTGGTAGCGCCACGGGGATTCGAACCCCGGTCTGATGGCTGAGAACCACCTATCCTAACCCCTAGACGATGGCGCCACCGATTGGATTTATCAGGGAATAAACTAAACAGCCCCTCCACCCCTTGTCAATACCATTTTGGCCGCGGAGAAACCCAGAGAAACTTCCGGCACTCCGGCGAATCAAAACAGACGGGAGGAGTGATAACAATTAGGCCTGGCCGGATAGAAGGCGGTGTGATTGACCCAGCCGGGTCTTTTGAGATATAATGTATATTGGATATTGTTAATTGGCGCCCGATGCGGCAAATCAAAGGAAGGTTTAGAATGCGCGGCTTGCTCATCACAGCTCTTTTATTCATGTTAGGCGTAACGTTCGTTTCCGGGGCTTATGCAGGCGAAGTCCTCGGGCCCTTCTCGGTGAGGAACGGCCAGGCGGACGTCAGGGTCGGAGAGCAGCATCTTCTCGGCGAGACTTATGACGTCATCACGCTTGGGGATCACGACGTAACGAGGCAATGGGGAAAGCCCATGCTCCCCGTGACGTCAAGGTCGATTTATATCCCCCGCGGCAAGGCCGTAAAGGACGTGAGGGTGCTCGGCACCGTAGCCCGTGACTTGGGCGGCACTTACATGGTTCTTCCCGCGCAGGAGGAGATACCGCTTTCGTTTGTTGGCCCGGCGCGGCCGGTTGCCCCGGATGCAGAAGTGTATGCGATGGACACGCCCTACCCTCCCGCACCTGTAAGAGCTGTGCATTCAGGGAGTATGGCGGGAAGGAAGATACTGGCGCTCGATATCTACCCGCTTCAGTATGTGCCTTCAGAGGGAACGGTCGTTCTCAACGAGGAGATCACCTTCGAGATCGAACTTGAGGACGCGGCTGAAGAGCCGCTGGTCCCCAGGGAGACTGCGAGGGTGAGAGACATGAGAAACGCTCACGTGAGCGCTATCGTCGAGAATCCAGGCGATCTCCTTAATGACTTCGGGAGCGGCGGCGGCACGTTGGACCCGTCTGCGGCCGTGGAGTATCTCATTCTGTGTCATGAGAACCACGTGGACGAGTTCGAGGCCCTGAGGGAGTGGAAGACCAGGAAGGGCGTGCCGGCCGAGATCGTGACCGTGACCGACGCGTACGCCAATTACCCGGCGAGGGACAACCAGGAGAGCATGAGAGAGTGCATCAAGGACTATTACCTCAACGAGAGCACGGCCTGGGTGCTCATGACCATGACCGCGCCCAAAGCCATGATCCGCGGCTGTTTCGGCGAAGTGAGTACGCCCGACCCGGAGATACCATGTGACCTTTACTTCGCCGATATGGACGGCGACTGGAACGACGACAATGACGCGTACTGGGGCGAGGTATCCGACGACGTGGACCTCTACCCGGACGTCTATGTGGGCCGCAGCACGGGCAACACCGGCATCAAGTCGGCCCTCATAGCGGAGAAGATAATGACCTACGAGGGCTATCGCGCCCTGCCCACCGACTATCAGCTCGATTTCCTCTTCATGGCCGAGTATGTCGACGCCTACACTAATATGGCGGTCTTGAAGAACATGGTGGACAACGAGTCGGTGCCATCGAGGTTCGACCCCATACTCAAGCTCTATCAGGACGACGGTTCGCTGACGCATGCGGCGGCGATGGCTGCGCTCAATGCCGGCCAGGGACTCATCAATCACGCGGGGCACGGCAACATCACCATTCTGTCCATCGGGGACGGGGGAGCACTGAATACAGACAATATGGCATCGCTCACGAACGCGCCGCGATACAGTGTCTGGTACACGCTGGCATGTCTGCCCGGAGCGTTCGACAATATCACGGGCTGCTTCGCCAAGTCTTTCACCGAGGCGGACAGCGGCGGCGGCTTCTTCGTCGGCAACTCGCGGAATGGATGGTACGCGAGCGGCAGCCCCGGCTACGGCACCGGCGACAGGTACGAGCGCGAGTTCTGGGAGGCGGTTTTCGGCGGCTACTACCAGCTCGGCACCGCGTTCGCGCAGCATAAAATAGCGCGCATCCCCTACTCGGGCGGCCTCGGGACCAACAGGTGGACGCAGTTCGCCATGAACCTCTTCGGCGATCCCGAGATGCAGATCTGGCTCGATACGCCCCAGACCATGACCGTGAGCCATCCGGATTCGCTGCAGCCCGGCAGCCACATGATCGCCGTGAACGTGATGGACGGGGGATCGCCTCTGGACGGAGCCACCGTCTGCCTCTGGAAGGACGATGAGGTCTACCAGGTTGAGACGACGGACATGTCGGGTGACGCCGAGTTCACGTTCAGCGTGACCGACTCGGGGGAGATCAGGGTCACGGCGACCGACCAGGGCTTCCTGCCCTATGCCGGCTCGATCTGGGTGGGAGACCCGCTGGCCGGCGTCAGCACAGACGGCACCGTCCCGCGAGTGCTCTCACTCGCAGTGACGCCCAATCCGGTCAAGGGCAGCGCCGCCTTCCTCTATTCCCTTCCCGGAGCGGAGGCTTCAGCCGACGCTGTGCTCGAGGTGTTCGATGTAACCGGAAGGCTGGTTGGTTCGGTGAGCCTCGACTCGGAGAGCCTCTCGGGCAGCGTTAGGTGGAACGGGCGCCTCCCGGGCGGCGATGGAATGCGACCGGGTATTTACTTCGCGAGACTCTCGGCCGGCCGCGAGTATGAGGTTAAGAAGTTCGTTGTCTTAAGATAATCCGGCTATGTTCCCGAGAGGGGCGGCGTCTCCTGTGGCGCCGCCCCTTTTTGCTTGTTGGCGGAAAGCCCTTTCTCTATAATCCCCCTTGAAACCCTTATTCCACTTTTCTTTCGCGGTACGCTTCAGCCGGGAGGAAAACAAACTGGCCGGGCAGATAATGCTGGAGCTTAAGGATCTCAAGAAGTCCTTCGGGAACATACACGCCGTGGACGATCTCACCCTGGAGATTCGTGAGGGTGAGATATTCGGCCTCCTGGGACCCAACGGCGCCGGCAAAACGACCACGATCAATATGGCCGTCGGCCTCCTCAGGCCGGACAGCGGGTCGGTGAGCCTTCGCGGCGGCGGCCCCCCCACCGACTTCGAGGTGCGCTCCAAGATCGGCGTGGCGCCGCAGGCCCTGGCGATTTACGAAGATCTCTCGGGCGAGGAGAACTTGAGGTTCTTCGGCACGCTGCAGGGCCTTAAGGGGAAGCACCTCAAGCAGCGCGTCACATGGGTGCTGGAGTTTGTGGACCTCGCCGAGAGGGCCAGGGACCGGGTCAAGACTTACTCGGGAGGCATGAAGCGCCGGCTCAACCTCGCGGTTGCTCTTGTGCATGACCCGGACCTTCTCTTGCTGGACGAACCGACCGTGGGCGTCGATCCGCAGTCCCGCAATGCCATATTCGAGCGCATCGCAACCTTAAGGGATGAGGGCCGCACCGTGGTCTACACCACCCATTACATGGAAGAAGCGCAGCGGCTCTGCGACCGGGTGGGCATTATCGATCACGGCAGACTCCTCGCAATGGACACCGTCGAGGGACTTATCGGGGCCCATGGAGGCCTCAGCGTAATCTACGTCGATCGCGGCAGGGGCGAAGAGCGCCTTGAGTCAGCCGACCCCATGAATGAGCTTCTTAAGATACACGAAGCCGGTAACGTAGTGAGTTTCAAGGTCGATTCTCCCGACCTGGAGTGCGTCTTCCTCAATCTCACCGGCCGGCACTTGAGGGACAATTGATGAACAGCATATTCGCGCTAGCCGGAAAAGACCTGAGGATACTCATGAGGGACAAGACCGGTTTTTTCTTCTCCCTCATGTGGCCGCTTATCATCGCCATCTTCTTCGGCACCATATTCGGAGGCGGCGGTGAGGGCCGCAGCAGCGCAATCCCGATCGTGATAGTCGACGAGGACGGCACTGAGGCATCCAGGGCATTCGTGGCCCGGCTCGAGGAGGCCTCCGAGCTCGACGTAATGCCGGGGACGCGCGAAGAGGCCGTGGACCTGGTCCGAAGAGGCAAGAAGACCTCATTCGTTGTGCTGAAGCCCGGTTTCGGGAGCGCCAGCCAGAATCCGTTCTGGGGCGAGCCTCCCACCGTGGAGCTGGGGACCGACCCGGCACGCCACGCGGAGGCCGGTATGGTGGAAGGCATACTCGTGAAGTACGCTTCCGAGAGGCTGCAGGACTTCTTCGCAAACAGTAGCGGGCAGCAGCAGAACATCGCGGAGGCGCGAGACGCCATCAGCGCCTCTGAGGATATGGATCCTGCGGTGCGGGAGCATTTCGTGGACTTCTTCGCAGCCCTCGAAGATTTCTTGGGCGAACAGCAAGACCTTCGGCAGGCCGACACCTCATATGTGGCCTCGGGCGGACTCGAAGGCTTCACGCCGCTTGAAGTCGAGCATGCCGAGATCACGGTTGAACGCCGCGGGCCCACCAACGCTTACGCAATTTCCTTCCCGCAGGGCATCGCCTGGGGACTCATAGGAGTCGCCGCCGGCTTCGGCATCTCGCTCGTCACCGAGCGCACGCGGGGGACGCTGGTCAGGCTGCAGACTGCGCCCATAAGCCGGACGACAATTCTCGCGGGCAAGGCCACTGCCTGCCTTGCGACCACGGTGACGCTCTCCCTCATTCTGCTTGTCGTGGGATGGCTTCTGTTCGGGCTGAGGCCCTCGTCGATCGCCATGGTGATGTTCGCCGTCATCTCTTCAGCCGTCGCATTCGCGGGCATCATGATGCTGCTATCGGTTCTCGGCAAGACCGAACAGGCCGCGGGCGGCATAGGCTGGGCCGTGCTTATAGTCATGTCCATGCTGGGCGGAGGCATGATCCCCCTATTCGTCATGCCGTCCTGGATGAGAACGGCGAGCCACGTGAGCCCGGTCAAGTGGTCTATCCTCGCTCTGGAGGGCGCAGTCTGGAGGCAGTTCTCCTTCTCCGAGATGCTGCTCCCATGCGGCGTACTTATAGGTGTGGGCGTCGTGTTTTTCTCGATAGGCGTGCGCGCCTTCGACTGGGTGCAGCAGAGCTGAGTTTGTGGGCTGACTGCCCCGGTGACTGCGCCGGCATATAGATTCTCCGCTCACCTCCCCCCCCGTCCGAACCCGGTCTTTTGATGGCCCCCGGACTGTGTTATAATATATGTAGGAAGACAACGGACATCCGGAGAGCCGCCAGCAGGCGTATTATACGCGGATTGACGGCCGGGAATATCCAGAAGGAGTGCGTATTTGAAGAGCGCGGTACTCGCGGCGATTCCTGCGGCGGCCTTATGTGTTCTTGCGGCATGCGGCGAGCCGGAGGCCGCTTCAATACAGACCACTCTGGAGTTCGGCCCGCCCGCGATCGAGTCCGGGGATATGAATTGCAACGTAGGAGTGGACGGCCTCCCGCTCTTCGCGCGGCCGGGCTTTCCGCTTCTCCCCGTTTACACGCTCAAGGTTGTCCTCCCCCAGGGAGAGCGGGTCGCCTCCGTAAACGCCGATTCCCCCCGGACCTTGGCGTTCAGCCTGCCGGCTCCGCTTGAGTGGGAACAGCCGCAGACTCCGCTGACGTGGGAAGGACCGTTCGAGCGGCTCCCGGCGGACGCCGCCGTCTTCGACAGCGACCTCGAGTACCCCGCGTCGAGAGCCGTTCACCTCACCACCCAGACGATGCGGGGATACAATGTCGCGTACATAAGGGTCTACCCCGTCACCTACATCGGCTCAAGCAATGAGATCCGCTGGGGCCGGAGGCTCACCGTCGCAATCGAGACCGAGCCCGACAGCCGCCTTATGGGGCGCTCGCTCATGACCTTAAGGGGCGGCGCGGAAGACAGGGCCCATATCGAAGCGCTTGCTGATGATATAACTTATGTTACATCATATAGTTGCAGCAATCATCTAACACTTGGCTCCAGCCTCGTGAACCCCGCCGACACCTACATCTACGTCATCATAACTAACGCCACGCTGAAGCCGGTTTTCGAAGACCTCAAGGCCCTCAAGGACTCGCAGGGGCTCACTGCCAGAATCGTCCGCATCGCCGAGATCACCCCCCACTATGACGGTGTAGACCTACAGGAGAAGATCCGGGCATTCATAAGGGACGCCTACCTCTACTGGGGCACGGAATACGTGCTGCTCGGCGGCGACGACTCCGTAGTGCCACACCGCGGCATGTACGGCGAGATTCTGCCTTATGTCACAGACAATGACGTGCCGGCCGACATCTATTACGCCGCCCTCGACGGCGATTGGAACACCGACGGCGACGGCAGGTGGGGAGAGCCCGGGGAGGCCGACCTCATACCCGAGGTGAGCGTGGGGCGCGCATCGGTGGAAACGGTCCAGGAAGCTGCCAACTTCGTCAGCAAGGTGATAAGGTACCAGACGGCCCCGGTAGCAGGCCAGATCAAGAATGCCCATATGACGGGCGAGCTCTTATATCCCGAGCCCACCTGGGGAAGCGACAGCAAGGAGGAGATCGCCGGAGGAAGCTCCGCCCACGGTTACACAACCGTCGGTATCCCGGCCTCATGGAACATCATCGAGCTCTATGACCGCGACCTCTACCCGGGCGAATGGGACAAGTGGGACGTCATCAACAATCTCAACAGCGGCATTCACGTTCAGAACCACCTGGGCCACTCCAACAACTACTACACCATGAAGATGTACGCGGCCGACATCCTCTCGAGTTTCACCAATGACGGCGTCACCAATTCCTACTTCGTCGCCTTCATCCAGGGTTGCTATACGGCGGCCTTCGACAATAAGTACCCCGACGGCTCCTACGGCGATGACTCCGTGGGAGAGATATTCACCTACATCGAGAACGGCGCGGCCGCCTGGATAGGGACGACGCGGTACGGGGCGAGCGCTCATGAGAGCACGAGGGGCGCGGGCCAGTACTATGACCGCCAGTTCTTTGACGCCGTATTCGGTGAGGATATCACCACTGTGGGCGGCGCCCATGATGACAGCAAGGTGGACAATATCCCGTACATCGACTTCCGGGCCATCAGATGGGAGCACTACTCGCGCGTTCTCCTGGGCGAGCCCTCCATGGACATCTGGACGGACACCCCCGGCAACCTGACCGTGACGCTGCCGGAGGTGTTATACACTTCGGCCAATGAGGTCGAGATAAGCGTGACCGACGGGTCCGACCCCGTCCAGGGCGCAAGGGTGAGCGTGGTCTCGGACAGCGCGCATTATTGCCATGGATTCACCGACGCGGCAGGCGTGGTCCGGCTCTGTCCGCTCATCGCCCGGCCGGGCTCGTTGTACGTGGCGGTGATGGCTCACAACTTCTACGGCGCGGCATATACGCTGGAGGTAATCGATGCCACAGAGCCGCTGGTGATGCTCGAAGGCGTCACGCTCGACGACGACGGCACGGCACCGAGCAGCGGCGACTCCGACGGCGATGCGGACGCCGGCGAGACCGTGGAGTTAAGCGCAGACCTCAAGAACATAGGGCAGGCCGCCGCAACAGCGGTGACGGCGACCCTGCGCGTCGATGACCCTTATATATCGGTCGGGGATTCGGTGGCGAGTTACGGAACCATAGGTCCGGGATCGACCGCCGGGCCCGACGCGGCTTTCGTAATCGGCATAGACCCCGACGCGCCTGATGAACACGAAGTCGGGCTCGAGATTCACATTGATTACTCGGACACCTCCGTCACGCGGCACCACGCAATCGCCCTCTGCGCGCCCGACCTTGGGATATCGGACGTAGGTGTGGGCGATCTCCTCTACGGGGACGGCAACGGCTGCATCGGTCCCGGCGAGACGGTTGAGTTAGGCCTCACGGTCCATAACGGGGGTACCGGTGGAGGCGGCAGCGTCAGCCTCCATGTAAGCGAGTCGGACCCGTACACTGAGATCCTCTCGGGCGGCACTTATATAACCTCAATTCCGGCGGGGAGCTCGGCCACAGCGGCGCCGCCCTGCGTCATGAGCGTCGCTCCGGACTGCCCTGGCGCGCACCCTATCGATCTTGTTATCGCCCTGGACTTCGCCTCAGGCAGAACGGCAACGTGCAGCGCTGTCGTATTCACGGGCGGCTCGCTCGATGACGACCTGGAAGCCGGCCAGGGAATGTGGTATCACGAAGACATCGTGGCCGGCTTCGTCGACCAGTGGCACCTGGAGACTCACAGGAATCATACTCCGGGTGGGGCTTACTCATGGAAATTCGGAGGCCCCGGCGCCGAGCGTTATACCCATTACTCTCACGGCGGCCTGGTGACGCCGGAGGTGTGTCTCGGTCCCAACGCGAGCCTGAATTTCTGGCACTTCATACAGGCCGAGCTCGAGTCGGGAGACTACGCCTCCGACGGCGGCTTGGTGGAGATCTCCACCGACGGCGGTTGCACCTGGACCCAGATCGCGCCTGTGGGCGGCTATCCATACAGGATATACCCCGGGACGTCCACCCCCATCCCGCCGGAGACTCCCTGTTTTGCCTGGACAGGCGGGTGGACACAGGTCGAATTCGACCTCTCCCTCTACGAAGGGCCGGCCAGGATCAGGTTCAACTTCGGCGCCGGCGAGCATTTCGACGCCGAGGAGGGCTGGTACATAGACGACGTGGTCGTCACGGACGACCTGGCCTCGGTGAGGATCGACGACGGCGATTTGCACGTCGCGCCGGACGCTTTCGCCCTGGCCCCGGTAAGCCCCAATCCGGCTGCGCGCGAATCGGAGATACGCTTCGCCTCGCCCGTAAGAGCCTGGGTACGCATAGAGGCCTATGAAGTGAGCGGCAAGCTCGTAGATATCATCGCCGACGGCGTGTTCGAGCCGGGACGCCACTCGGTGCGCTGGAAATGCCCCGAAGACCTCGGGCCCGGCGTCTATTTCATAAGAATGGCTGCAGGCGGCTTAGAGTTTACGCGCAAAGCTGTCATATTGAAGTAGAAGATCTATTCACTAAACCGGGGACCATACCGGCCACGGACGGCATGACCCCCGGGCCGCGCCTCCTAGTGACGCGGCGGATGTATGTCACTTCAACGCCGGCAATATGTATTCCGGGAACATCTTCGCGGGCGCGAAATTCATCCCGTTATCATGGTTCCCACCTGTCGTCACGACCACGAGGTCGTACTCCGGCAGCACGAAGATGAACTGGCTCCCCCACCCGCTTGCATATATGCCCTGAACCAGACTACCCTCAAACGGGGCCTCGGTTCGCCACCACAGGTAACCGTATTCCTCGGGGCCGTCGACATCAACATGAGCCGCGGTCGACGCGCTTATATATTCCGCCGAGACCACTTGATTGCCGCGCCACCTGCCGCCGTCCAGGACCATCTGGCCGAGCTTGGCCATGTCGCGCGGCAAGAGATGAAGCGAACCGTCCATCAGGGGATATCCCTCCCACCTGCCGTATTCCCAGTCGTAGTCACCGAAGCCGAGCGGACCGAAGAGGTGCTCTTCGGCATAGACGTCCGCGTGCATGCCCGTAGCCTCCTTGATCACGCCCGCCAGCAGGTCGACATTGGGGCTGACGTACTCAAACTCCGCTCCCGGTGTGCCCTCGACCGGCTGTTCGAACACAATACCGAAGTGGTCATCGCTTTCATAGAAACCCGAGAGGTCGTCTTCATCCCAGCCCACACCCCCGGTCATTGTCAGGATATGTTCCAGAGTGACTTCTTCCCAGCCAGCTGCCGCCCTGTCCTGGTAGCCGGGGAAGAAAGCCATGATATTCTCGTCCACGCCGGCGATCTCTCCCCTGTCTATGGCTATGCCGATGAGCAGCGACGAGACGCTCTTGGTAACCGAGGCCTGCCGGTGAACCGACCCGGCGTCATGGCCATAGAAATACTCCTCCAGCACCAGCCTGCCGTTTCTGGCCATGACGAGCGAGTGAAGCTGCCCGAATTCACCACCGACGGCGGCCATCACAAGGTCTTCTATCCTCTTCCTGTCCAGGCCCTCTTTATCAAGCGAAGACACTTTCCAGCCGTCCTTCGTCTCGCCGGGCCGGCTGTATTCGTAAACGTACTCCCCTCCTCCCGGCGCGGACCTGGCCTCAAGTCCCTTGAGCGTCTCGGGTTCGACCCAGTTAAGCGCCATGTCGGCGGTGGAGCCGTCCTGGTAAAAGTAGGTCGCCTGAATGACGCGCTCCTCGAAGTCGACAGGTCCCTCTATGCGTATGTTGTTGAGCTCCACCAGCAGCTTGACCTTGCCGCCCGCGAACTCAACGCTCTTGATCGGCACTTCCTCCATCTTCTCATCGCCCCGGTACACATGGATGATGCCCTTGTATTGACCCGGAGCAGTCTCCAGAAACTGGTAGACGAAAGACCAGTTGCCGTCATCCTGATAGCCTCTCCAGTATCCTTCGATGCCGGCCTCGCCGGCTCCGTATGCGGCCGGGGCCGCCAGGGCGAGCAGCAGAATCGCGGCAGGGAGCAAAGCCAGGCGGTGTTTGCTCCGTCCAGGGGTTGATCGCATGCTTTACCTCACTTTCCTCTCATGCGTTATTTCTCATGTACGACTTACTCTAGGAAAAGAAAGGAGGATTGCCTAGACCATATTGGCTTCGGCGCTGACAGGCGAGCGAATGGTAAAGACGGAAGCGAAAGCCGATCTGCCTCCGTCACGACTGACCACAAGGTGTCTCTGCAGACCGGCTTGTCGCTTTCCGCCTTACGGAACCTGTGTCATACCCGCGGCCTAATGTGAGCCGCACCTGTTTATGCCGCGCTTCTCCAGGTACTGCTGGTGATATTCCTCGGCCCTGTAGAATTCGGCCGCCTCAACGATCTCGGTCGTTACGGGCTTCTTGTACCTGCCTGACTCCTCGAGCATCTTCTTGGAGGCCTTTGCCCTGGCCTCCTGCTCGGGACCGTGGAAGAATATAACCGACCTGTACTGGCTCCCGTAGTCCGGGCCCTGCCTGTTGAGCTGCGTCGGATCATGGAGCTCCCAGAATACTTTCAGCAACTCGTCATAGGACACGACCTCGGGATCGAAGGTCACCTGCACGGCCTCGGCATGGCCCGTTCTGTCCGTGCATACATCATGATAAGTGGGATCTTCGGTCTTGCCGCCGGTATATCCCACCTGGGTGTCCAACACCCCTTCAATATCCCTGAATTTCGCCTCTACACCCCAGAAACATCCCGCTGCGAACGTGGCTCTCTCCGTTTTCATCCGGCCCTCACGCGGCGCGGAGTCGGCATCGGGTATGTCCCCGCCTATCGACACCGCGGCGCTCATCATACCCAGGAACAGCGCTATTTCCAGTACGTGAAGCATGATCTTCATCTTCCCTCACCTCCCGTCAATCTCACCCCTTTGTCTATTTAGATGAAAACCCCCGCGCCAAGTTTCTCCGCCGGGGCATTCCTTTTTTCATGCGCCGCGGAGAAAACCCCTTGACGAAGTGCGACATCTGTCCGATAATACCTGTGACAAACGTAGCAGAAAGGAACAGCAATGAGCAGACTGCCCGACCTCTCGCGTTTCGAGCTGCAGTGTCTCCGGAAATTGTGGGCCCGGGGCGAGGCGACAGTAGGTGAGATCCACCGCGACCTGGTGCAACCCCCGAGTTACTCCACCGTAAGGAAAATAGTGGAGCGGCTCGAACAGAAGGGCGCAATCAAGCGCGTTCACAAAAGGGGCAAGGCATGGGTTTACACGCCCGCCATATCCAAACCGGCGATGCTTAAGAAAGAGATAAGGCGATTCCTGGATGTGGCTTTCGACGGGGCCACCGCCCCCCTG
>JASFEA010000090.1:0-12901 GCA_050125095.1 bacterium | reverse complement strand
TCTCTTCAAGTACCTTTACGACTCGGCTTTCCAGCCCCTGCAGGCGACCATGTTCTCTCTGCTGGCGTTTTTTGTGGCGTCCGCTTCCTACAGGGCTTTCCGGGCCAAGACCCGCGAGGCCACGATATTGCTGGTCGCCGCGTTCATCATACTGCTGAGACCGACGCCGCTTGGTTATTATCTGACTTTCTGGCTGCCGGAGCCGCTCCAGTTCCTTCACATCCCGAACTTGAGCACGTGGATACTCTCGGTGCCCAACATGGCCGGGCAGAGGGCCATTATGATCGGTATCGCACTCGGAATCGTCTCGACGTCGTTGAGGCTGATTCTCGGTATAGAGCGCTCGTATCTCGGAAGCGAGGGCAAGGGCTAGAAGAGTGGAAGAGGAAAAGAGGAGAGTCACCTGGTATGAAGCGCTGGGCGCGCTGGACAGGCGGGTCATCTTCCTCCTGATCGCGCTCGCGGTCATCATACCTCTCATTGTACATTACACCACTACTATTCCACCGAGCGAGATCGTAACCGACCTCTTCGACGCGGTGGAGAACCTGCCGCCGGGATCGAAAGTCCTCATGAGTTTCGATTACGGCCCGAGCACTGCGCCGGAGAATCAGCCGATGGCCACCGCCTTCACGCGCCACTGTTTCGAAAAAGGTCACAGAATATACATGATTGCGCTCTGGGCGACCGGGCCGAGGCAATCGCAGGAGCTCATCGAGGATGTTGTCGAAGGGGAGTTCGAGGGCAAGGTCCACGGCGAACATTACATTCATCTGGGATACAAGGCCGGGAACCAGGGACTGATCAACGCACTTCTTTCGGATTTCAAGTCCATGTATACGACGGATCTTGCAGGAGTGGACATTGAGTCCTTCCCCATGATGGAGGGCATAGATGACCTCAGGGATTTCGATATCATACTGGCCATCGGCTCGGGATTCCCGGGGACAAAGGAGTGGGTTCAGTTCGCGGGCGACCCGGGAGACATTCCGGTAGGCGGAGGCACCACCGCGGTCATGGCGCCGCTTCTCTATCCCTATTACCCCAAGCAGATGCTCGGGTTCCTCGGCGGGTTGCAGGGCGCGGCCGAGTACGAGGCGGCGCTGATGGAGCACTACCCCAGGTACCGCGACATGTCGCGCGCGGCGAGCACATCCATGGGGCCGCAGGTGACCGCGCATCTTGTGATCGTGGGGTTCATTCTGATCGGCAACCTCACCTATCTCATGGAGAAGCGCAAGAAGAGGAAGTTCTAGGAGGCGGAATTGGAAGACACCCCTATACTGGCGTCGCAGCTGGCCGAGACCATAAGCCTCTGGATCGGCGCGTTGCTGACGCTGATGATCTTCAGCTTCCTCTACAAGGACAACCCGGCATACAAGTTCGCGGAACATCTCTTCGTGGGCGTTTCCGCGGCGTACTGGATGACCGTGGGTTTCTGGACGACGCTGATTCCCAATCTGATGGCGAGACTGTTCCCTTCGCATATGGGACCGGTCTTCCCCGTCGCGGTGGGCAATGACCCGGAGTATTTCTACATCGTGCCGCTGGTGCTTGGGATTCTCCTCTTGATGAGGCTGTATACCAGGCTGGCGTGGTTGTCTCGCTGGGCAATGGCCTTCATTATCGGTTTCGCCGCCGGGACCAATTTCACGCGCTACCTCCAGTCGGACTTCGTCACCCAGATTCACAGCACTATGATACCGCTGTACGAACCGGGCGGAAGCGTTGCTTCTACGGTCGGGCAGACTTTCTCCACGCTGGTGGTTGTAATAGGCGTGATCTGCGCGCTAATATATTTCTACTTCTCTAAGCCGCATACGGGAGCATTCGGCAAGGCCGCCAGAGTAGGCATCTGGGTCTTGATGGCCGCGTTCGGAGCGTCCTTCGGCTACACGGTCATGGCCAGGGTTTCCCTCCTGACCGGCAGAATGAGCTTTCTTATCAGGTGGGTCCAGAGCATCTTCTAGCGAAAGACCGATGAGCGGCCCATCCGGCAATCCCTCCAGCAGTCGGGTCAATATTAGCGGGAGCGTGCAGACCGTGGGTGAGGAGGCCGGCGGGGTGTCGTTTAGGGTCCGACATGCGGGAGGAAACAAAGGCTCGATATTAGGGAGGAAGCAGATTGCGGGAGGAAGCAAATGAAAGGTGAGTTCGCCAGAGTCATTACTGAAGACGGCCTGGAGCTGCAGGGGCTTTTTGTCACGCCTGAGGGCGGCGCGAGCAGGTCGACGGTCGTCCACACTCACGGCCTCGACGGCAACTTTTACGAGAACCGGTTCATCGACCATATCGGACATGCCTGCGTGGAAGCTGGTTTCAACTTCATAACTTCGAATAACAGGGGCCATGACTACATATCGGACTTCATCGTGGAAGCCCCCGGTTCGGGCGAGTTCTCCTACAGGCAGATTGGCGGGATATACGAGGTGTTCGAGGAGAGCGCTCTCGACATAGCCGCCTGGGTGGACTTCGCCAAATCGCGCGGCAGCACCAGGATCGTGATCCAGGGCCACAGCCACGGCGCGCTCAAGGCGGTCTACTATTTCACCAGGGGCGACCTCGCCGGCGTGGAGGGCCTGGTGCTTCTCTCCCCCTCTGATGATTTCGGCAAGCAGAGGGCCGCCCTGGGAGACGAGTTCGGCACGGCCCTCGGGCTGGCCGAGGGCCTTATCAAAGAGGGCAGGGAGCTCGACCTGCTCCCCCCGGGGATTTTCCACTACCCCATTTCGGCCCGGTCCTATCACGACATCTTCAGGTCCGGGTCTCCACTCGGGCTTTTTAATGTGTCGAGAACCGACCGCAACGAGTTCCCTGAGCTCTCGAGTGTCCGGGTTCCGGTTCTGATGATCGTGGGTTCCGTGGAGGAGGCGTTCCTGGGGGACCCGGATGATTTCATAAAGGCGGCCAGGGAGCTCATGCCCAATGCCCCGGGCTTCGAGGGGACCGTGCTATATGGCGCGCCTCACAACTACCTGGGTTCGGATGCGGAAGCGGGGCGGGCGATCGGCGCATGGCTGAAGGCCAATTTTTCATAAGGGCATAGCCCGGCGCCGGCGCGGGGCGGTCAATTATCGCTTTTTAATCGAGGCGATCGAGGTTAGATTGCATATAGTAGACAGTGATTTTATCCAACCCATTAGGGCAAGATGGGCGATCCCTCCGGGACGCGAATCAGAACAGAGGATACGATGGCGGGTGTCTATGACATCCTTAGAGACAGGGCTTACGAGCGGTCTGCTCATCTCGACGATGAGGCCTTTCTGGTAAAGGGTCTCTGGAAAGTCGATCTCGCCTTTAAGCCGAACGCAAACGAACGCGTGTTCAGGTACTCGTTCCTCGTGGCGCAGACCATGGGGCAGGGGTGCTGCTACTGCGACAAGAATCTCGAGATCGACACCGGTCTGATCGGCAAGGACGCCCGCGAGATCGTGCGCACGAAGGACTGCTACAGCATCGCCATCCTCGATTCCATCTTCGCTTCAATTGTGCGGCATCCGCAGGTCGTTCATAAGTTCGAGGGCAACTCGGTTGAGAAGGCGGGCAAGAGGGCTTCCATCATCGCCGCCGAAGTGAACCTCCTCGCGGAGAGGATGGGCAAAAGCCCCGGCGATATGAGGGTGCTGAACGCCGGAGTTGTGGGCAACATCGTGTTGGCTCTCAAGAACGAAGGCTACGATGTTGTTGCCACAGATCTGGATGAGAATCTTGTGGGCCGGGAGATGCACGGCGTGAAAGTGGATCACGGCACCAGAACCTATTCCTATGTGAAAGGCGCCGACGTGGCCATTATCACCGGGATGACTCTTACTACGGATTCACTTACCGATATCGTGGATACGGCGAAGCGGCACGACACCAGGGTGCTGATGTTCGCCGAAACGGGTGCGAATATGGGGGAGGAGTACACTTCCGACGTCATAGGTGTCGACATCTGCGTCTCGGAACCCTTCCCGTTTTACATATTCCAGGGGCTCACCACCGTCGAGGTTTACAGGGCGAAGTGGCTGCGGTAGAAGACCTGTTCTCAAGAGATGGGACCTTCAACATAGGGGGCGCGGGCCTGGAGGCCGTGCTCGAACATAACTCAACTCCCCTCTATGCTTACTCCGCCGACCTGATAGATTCCGCATTCGCCGAGGTCAGCCGGCTGTTCCCCGACTTCGATATTATTTACTCGTTCAAGGCCAATCCGGGACTCGCGATCTGCTCCCGGATGAGAAATCTCGGGGCGGGCGCCGACGTGAGCTCCATGGGAGAACTCAGGGCGGCGGTCAGGACGGGATTCAAACCGCGCGACATCTTCTTCGTCGGGCCGGCGAAGACCGAAGCGGAAATCGCATTTGCCGTCGAGATGGGGATTTACGCGGTAATCGCGGAGTCCGGCTCCGAGCTCTCGACGATCGACAGGCACGCCTGTCGGCTTTCGAGGCGGCAGCGGGTGCTTCTCCGCGTCAACACTTCTGAGGCGCCGAGTTCGCCCGAGGTCATGGTCGGCGGACCGAGCAAATTCGGTTTCGATGAAGAGGCGGTCGCCGATGAGATACGCGCCTCTGATCTTTCCAACATTGATATTGCCGGCATACAGGTTTACTCGGCGAGCCAGGTGCTCGACGCCGGTTTCATATGCGGGCATATGGACCACGTTCTCCGGCTCGCCTTCGAGCTCTCCGACGAACTGGGTTTCCCCCTCGAATGCATCGATTTCGGGGGCGGGTTCGGCGTTCCTTACGGGGAAGACGACCGGGACCTTGACATCGAGACAGTATCCGAAAGGGCCCGAAGAATGGCGACAGATAACGCGGCGCGGCTAGAAGGGTGCAGACTGGTTTTCGAACTGGGGCGCTATCTGGTCGCAAGGTCTGGCGTCTTTCTGACGCGCGTGCTTGGAGTCAAGGAGTCCCGTGGCAAACGGTTTGTGCTTACCGACGGCGGCATGAATGCCTTCAGCAGGCCTGTCTTCATGAATGTCAGGCACCCGGTCAGGGTCGTAAGCAAAATGAACGAGCCCGCGGAGCTCGAGTACAATATATGCGGTCCCATCTGCACTCCGATCGACTGCTTGGGCAATGGGGTTATGCTGCCCCGCGTGGAAAGAGGAGACATCATCGGGATTTTCAACGCGGGAGCTTATGGTTACACGATGAGCCTCATGAACTTCATGAGCCTCGGCTGGCCGGCCGAGGTGTTGGTGGATGGCGGCAGGATCAATCTCATCCGCAGGCCGCGGTCTCCAGAGGCCGTCTTCGACGATCAGGTCATCCCCGACTAGCCTATTTTTGTATTATCTTCTTTATATTTGCATAATCTGTGCGATTAGAGATTCTTATGGCGGGTTATTTGTATTGCGCCGCGACCTGGACCGTGCCGGCGAATCAAAATAGTGCGGCTATGGGCGGTTTAGTTAGCCGCCTGGAAGTGTTATAATTGTAATTGGATTATGGAAGACTGCGGCCTGCGGTCCAGGCCCGTCCTACGAAGGGAGCGATAATGAAACACCTGACCAGATACATGACGGCCACCGTTCTTGTGATCGCCCTTGTGGCCATGTCGGCCGGTCTTGCCCGTGCAGACGCCAGCCGGCGCCAGGCGGAGCTGGAGGAAGTGCAGCGGCTGATAGAGGATAACGGGTACTCCTGGGTGGCCGGACACAATGCGATTTCGGACCTTCCCGAGGAGGAGCGCCTGAATCTCCTCGGCCTGGAGGTCCCCGAGTACTATTACGAGATACTCCAGGAGCTTGAGAGCGCGCCGATTTTGAGGGCGCCGATGGACCTGCCCTCGCGTTTCGACTGGACCGATTCGGCCGCGGTGTCGCCTGTAAGGCGCCAGCTCTGCGGTGACTGCTGGGCCCAGTGTTCAGTCGCCGCCATGGAATCGCAGCTCCTGATCTACGACGATGACGCTACGCGGCTTTCCGTGCAGCAGGCCATCGACTGCAACTTCGGGTCATCAAGTTGTGATGGAGGCTGGTGGGAAGACGTCTACGATATGTACGAGGCCGTCGGGGCGGTTACGCAGGTGTGTTACCGCTACAGGAACGGCGTTGACGGCAACTGCGACGGGGACACCTGTGACGTGGTCACCTATCTCGGTGACTACGAATTCATCGACACAAGCGTCGCCAGCATCAAACAACATGTCATGACCTACGGGCCTGTCGCGGTCGGCATGTCGGTCTATAGTGATTTCAACTATTACAACGGCGGTTGCTACGAGACCTCTCAGCACGGCAACATAAACCATGGCGTCCTGATCGTGGGCTGGGACGATGATATGTGCGGCGGGGACGGCGCCTGGCACATAAAGAACTCATGGGGAACATACTGGGGCGAGAACGGCTATGCGTGGATGAAGTACGGGACCGCCGACATCGGGTTCGCGGCCTGTGTAACGTATTACACCCCCAGGCAGAGGACAGAGCTCGCCTACGAGAACTGTGTGATTGATGACTCGGCCGGTGACGGTGACGGTGCCGCGGAGCCCGGAGAGACGGTTGTGATGAGAGTGAGCCTTGTCAACCAGCGATGGGTCACCGCGACCAATGTGACGGCCACGCTGATGAGCATGACGCCGGGCGTGCAGGTTCTCCTTGCGGGTTCGACGACTTTCCCGGACGTCCCGGGGGACGGCGTCGTGGAATCCGATCCGCCGCATTACTCCGTGCATGTCGACCCGGCGGTAACCTGCGGTACAAGGGCGCACTTCACTCTGTCGATAGAATGCGACCAGGGGGCGTTTTCGGACGACTGCTGCCTCGATATCGGCGACGCGGTGGAAACGGTTTTTGTGGACGATGCTGAGGCGGACATGGGCTGGACCCGCGGGGCGCCGGACGACGATGCTACTGCCGGGGCATGGGTGAGAAAGAACCCCCGGGGAAGCATAACCAACGATGCGGTTCTGGTGCAGGCCGAGCGGGACCACAGCCCCGGCGCCATGGTCTTGTCTTTTGTGACGGCGAACACCAATCGCTCTTTCGGCCCTGACATGGCCGACGTGGACGGCGGTAAGCGCACTCTGATGACGCCTGTATTCGACCTCTCGGACAGGGCGTCCGCCATGGCGAGGTACTGGAAGTGGTATACATGCGACACGGGTGATTCGGCCGCCGATGACGTATGGATAGTGGACGTGTCGGGCGACGGGGGGACCACGTGGACCAACCTGGAGACCCAGACGGAAAGCCACAGGGAATGGCGCGAATCTGAATTCGATCTTGCCCGGTACGTCCCCCTGAGCGACGAGGTGGTGCTGCGCTTCGTCGCGAGCGATTACGGAAGCGAATCAACCGTGGAAGCGGCTGTTGATGATTTCGAGATCACGGGCTGCCCGGCGTCGGTGGACGTCCTGCCGCCATATGTCGAGATTGTCTATCCAAACGGCGGTGAGGTACTGACGGAGGACACGCAGGTGGATGTCGAGTGGGTCGCGGCCGATGACTATGGCCTGAGAGAGGTGGTCGTGATGGCATCCTACGACGGCGGCCTGACCTATGATGACACGCTGGGCGTTGCAACGGGTTTCGACACCTCCCTCGCCTGGCACATTCCGGCGGGCGAACACGCGGAGTGCATGATAGGCATTGAGGTCCTTGACCGCGGCTATAATGCCGTTTTCGACGAAAGCGACTCGCCGTTTTCGATTGTTCAGGATGTCGCGGGGGTGGAAAGGGACGAGGAGGTCAATATACCCGACGATGTCGTTCTTGTCGGCAGCGAGAAGAATCCATTCTCCGGCTCTACACATATATTTTTCGGAGTGCCCCGTGCCATGGCGGTCGAGGTGAAAGTCTTCGATACGCGCGGCCGTGTTGTGAAGGAGCTGATCAGCGCGCCGGTGGACGCGGGGTATCATTCGGTCGTGTGGGACGGCAGGTCTGCGGCTAGCGGCAGGGTCTCACCCGGCATCTACTTCGTGAGGCTGGATGCGGGGGGAGCAGTAAAGACGGCCAAGGTAATGCTGGCCAGATAGAGCGCCGGCCGGGATTCGTAAGGGGAAGAAATGGGGGCATCCTTCAGGGGTGCCCCTTTCTGTATGTCTTCACGCGCCCCTAGCGGTTTCTCGGAAGTTGGGTATAGTGGCTTGGGGACAGGGTTGGGACGATTGCAGTCAATATCGCTTACGGAATACTGAGTGAAAGGAGGCATGTATATAGACTGATTTCCGTGTTGTTTAGTACGTCTCCCGTTTGCCACGGAGGGGGGAAAGACAGCCTGTCCGACACCTTTGGCTTCCCCTGTGGGCAAGACCGCATGCCGGGCCTCCGGCGCGCGGCAGCCCGACGTACTGGAGGTGAAATTAATGAAGTTAGCATTTGCGTTACTGGTGGCAACGGGGATGATCCTCAGCGGCTTGGCAACAGAGTCCCTGGCATATAGGGAGCCCACGAAGCCCGTACCGCCGCCAGACTATGCAGTCGGCCGTTTACCTATGGCTGAACCTTTCGTGATTCTTCAAGCAGGAGACACCACCTGGGTACAGGTGCATACAAGTGACTCATACTGCCCGGGCGATCCTTTCGACGGTCATGGAGGCGAGGCCGAGGGCGGTCCCGTGGGCAGCGAGACATGGTGTTTCGAGAGCAACTGGCCTTACGGCGACTCTTGCGGCACGTATGCGCCCTGGGACACCCGCTGCTTCAGACATGTGGACGTGTGGGCACAGCCGTCTGAAGTGGGAATCAACTACTGGCATGTCAGCGACCACAGAACGGACCAGAGGTCCTATTGCGGCGACTCGGCGCTCTGGTGCGGAGCCGACAGCATGTGGAACGGTATGCCGACCGAGTGTGGAACATGGGTCAACCCCCCCGGGTACGGCAGCTACTGGCACTGCGTTGTCGAACTGCAGCTTCCGGGGACATTCGATGTTGCCAGCGGGTGTAGTCTTATGTTTGACCCGAGGTACGACACCGAATGTAAGTACGACTATTTCTATGTCGAGTACCATGACGGAACTCAATGGCAGTCGCTGGCGCAGTTCAACGCTACCAGCAACAACCCCGGGGCGGAATGCGGCCAGCCGGGTGGCGGGAACCCCGACTACTGGGGCAATACCGACACCAGCAGGTTGTTGAACTGCAACTGGCAGACCAGAGCGATTTCCGGAATTCCGGCGTTCCACGCCTTCATCGATCCCGGTGAGCTGGGCGTAACGACGGCACCCAGATTCCGCTGGCGCTTCAAGTCGGATGGCGGCTGGAGCGATGCCGACGGAAGCGGCAACAGTGACGGGGCGGCATTTATCGATAACGTCGTTGTGGTCGGAGACGACGAGACCTACACCATGGACTTCGAGACGGGTCTCGATTCCTACTGGAGCTTCCCCGATCCGGACGGCGTAATAGACCAGTGGCATATGGTCCACGACCCGGACGCGCCGTACGAAGGAGGTGACGGGGGAGATCGAACCACATGCACGCTGGACTCGTCCATAGTCTGGAGAGCCAGGCCGGAAGGCGGCTATCCTGTCGGGGTGCCCTGGAGAAACGGTTGGTTCTACAGGCTGCTTGCTCCGACGATGCCCTTGCTCAACACCGGGTGCGTCGTTCAGTACGATCAGTTCATGTGCGCTCCGGATATAACCTGCGACGCCACGAACACGATGGTGCGGTTCCGTGACGCCGTGAACGATCAGTGGTGCCCGTGGATAGATATCGACGAGACCAACCTGGTGTCCGGCTGCTTCTTCTGGAATTTCGACTTCGAGGACGATGTTACGCCCTTCTACAGCGGTGTCCACGATTCGATGCAATTCGCGTTTGACATTAAGGACTACTCCGCGCTGGGGCAGTTCTGCCGCGGCAAGCATAGGGGCACGGAGAACATCATCGATAATGTCTCCATCGGTTTCTTCGACGGAGATGCAACCGTGTTCCAGGTAACGGTCACGGACCTGCTGAGCGATTCGTTCTTCCCGGGTATCTGCGGGTACAACTCGAATTTCGACGCTTATGATCCCGATACTATCAACTACTACACGGGCGGCGCGCACTCGATACCGGTGCTCAACACGTTCACCATAGACGTCACCGACAAGGATGAGGTCAGCACGGTAGAACTGATCGGCAGCATCGATGAGGGCGCCACCTGGGTGTCGGTTGAAATGGATCTGTTCCAGGCGTTCGACCCGCACAACCCGGCGCTCGGCGGAGAGTACACGGGCACGCTATGCCCGGACGATTTCGGCGAGAGCGAGTGGGCGCGCGGCACCCAGGTCTGGTATTACGCGAAGTGCACTGACGGCCTGAGCAATGAGGAGTACTTCCCCAATGAGGCGGATCCATCGGATCCGGATCACACGGGGCGCGCGGAGGACTACTACACATTCGACATCCTGCCGCGTTACCCGGAGGAATACAGCGGGGTGAAAATACTCCTTGTGGACGGCTACGGGAGGCGGAACTACGATTATTCGCAGTGCTTCGCCGCCGCGGATAATATCGAGCCTCTTGAGGACATCTACGAGCGCACCCTGGCGGATGCGGGATACTGCTACGACAAATTCGACGTCGCCGGAGCGGGAACCAACGTCCACATCCATTATCTCTGCACCTGGAATACCGACTACGACGCCGTTGTGTGGTTCTCGGGGCCGTATTTCTCGAATGACATATTCGACGCCGAGGCCCAGAGAGAGATGCGCAATTATCTGGCCGGCGGCGGCAAGGTGATTCTGTGCGGCGACCGGGTGGCTTATAGCGCGGCCCCGGAGAGCGAGGGCGGCGTGGGTGAGGATTCTCTTGGCGGAGAATTCTTGAGCGGCATCATGGGGACCGACTACATTGATGAGATGCCGTCAGCGTTCAACAAGCCTTACATCTATGCTGAAGGCGCTGCGTCGGTCAACGTGTTTGGCACTCCGACTTCATTGGACCTGGACACCATGCTTGTTTACAGGGAATGTCCTTATCTCAAGGACATGAGCTGGATCAAGACAGAAGTCAACCCGCCGGCAGGATACACGGCGCAGCCGCTTCTGACGGTACTAAATCCTGATGTCGCCCAGGCGGACATGGGGGTTTATGTCGAGTACCAGGGCACGGGTCAATGCGCGTATGTCAATTTTGACTTATGTGCGTCGATAAACCACACGTATCAATATTGCACGGGCAATGCGCCGCTGGGATACCAGTCATTCGCTCCCGGTGCCTATGAGGGCAGGGTAGATCTGATCCTCACGATTCTGGAGGACATATTCGGTCTGCCTTCGCAGGGTTCCGGTACGGGTGGCACCAGTGATATTCCCAAACAGGCGCAATTCCAGTGGGCGCTTCATCAGAACGCTCCGAATCCCGTTGCCGGAGTGACTGAGATCCGGTATGAGGTGGCCCGCGCCGCGGATGTGAACATCAAAGTTTACAACGCCATGGGTCAGCTTGTGACTACACTTGTAGACGGCCGGGTCGAACCGGGCCGCTATGCGGCGAACTGGGACGGCAAAAACCTGGCTGGCGAACGGGTTTCCAGTGGAGTCTATTTCTACAAGATGAACGCCGGCAATTTCAACGCCACGAAGAAGATGCTGATTCTGAAGTAGCATTGATCGTGAGGCGGTTGTTGCAGCATTGCCACTGCGAAGAGGGGGAGGGCCCTTTGGCTCTCCCCCTATTTTGTACCGGCGGTTCTTCGCCGGCGGGCACTCTGGGCGGCTGTTTCCTGCCGTGAATGCGTTTCCCCCTCTGGCTCTCTGCCCCACCCGGGCATTTAAGGCCTCCTTAATCATGCCTGATATCTCATTTTGAGAACTTTCCCAAAATTCGGGGTTGCGCAAAGCAAGAAAAAGGGTTAGCTGTTCTTGTTTTAATGGGTATATTCCATAGGCTGGACTTTTTCAGCTTCAAGTGAAGGGGGTGATGCCGACTTAGCTTAATTACGTTTTACCTCCGATTCCCGTTTGCCGCACGGGATTCAACCTGTCCGACAACAAGTGAATTCCCTAAAGGCTTAATCTGCCGGCACGTTGCCGGTAGGTAATTTGCATTGCATCGGAGGGGAAGACCATGATGCGATTTGGAGTAGTAACATTAGCGGTGGCCCTGGTACTGCTGACGGCCTTTGCTGCCTTCGCCATGAAGGAGCCGGTGCGTTCGGTACCGCCGCCTGACTATGCGGTCGGCAGGCTACCTGCAGCTGGACCTTTTATGATCTTACAGGCCGGCGACACGACCTGGGTCCAGATACACACAAACGAGACCTACTGCCCCGGTGACCCGCTTGGCGGTCACGGCGGTGAGGCCATCGGTGGCCCCGACGGCAGCGAGACGTGGTGCTTTGAGGGGAACTGGCCCTACGGCGATTCCTGCGGCACTAACCCGCCGTGGGACGATATTCCGGGCTGTATCTCCCATCATGACGTCCGCGCGCTGCCTTCGCAGACGGGTGTCAACTACTGGCACATGGACACGTACAGGACCGATCAGAGGAGCTACTGCGGCGACTCTGCTCTGTGGTGCGGGTCCGACACTCTGTGGCAGGGCATTCCCGTAGAGTGTGGTACCTGGATCAATCCGCCGGGTTACGGAGATCAGTGGAACTGTATCGCCGAGCTCGAACTTCCGGGCACATTTGACGTGGCGAACGGTTGTACGGTTTACTTCGACCCCCGCTACGACACTGAGTGCAAGTACGACTACTTCTTCCTGGAGATGTACGACGGCTCTCAGTGGGTGGAGATCGGGCTCTTCAATGCCACGAGTAACAACCCTGGCTCAGAGTGCGGTACTCCCGGCGGCGGCAATCCGGACTACTGGGGCAACACGGACACGAACCGTCTGGTGAACTGTAACTGGCAGACGCGCAGCGTCGGCGGCGAGCCGGCCTTCAAGGCCGAGATCGACCCCGGCGACTACAGCTACACCGCCGGTCCGAGGTTCCGCTGGCGCTTCGAGTCCGATGGC
>JASFEA010000089.1:0-13124 GCA_050125095.1 bacterium | reverse complement strand
AGGGGGACGTGGTGGTGATAGCGAGGCCGCTCAAGTCCCTGGACCAGGCCGAGACCGACGCCCTGCTCGAATACGTGGAGAGCGGCGGGCGGCTGCTCCTGATAGTGGATGGAGCGGAACCCAGGGGACCGACAGCCCAGGTGCTCGATCTCTTCGGCCTCAAGCTCGACTACGAGGCCGGTCGCGGCGGCGAGGCGGAAGAACAGAGGGAAGCGGAACGGCGGGACGAAGAACAACTGGGGGAAGAACAACCGGGGGAAGAACAACCGGGGGAAGAACAACCGGGGGAAGAACAACCGGACGAAGAAGGGCCGGGCGAAGAAGAGCCGGTAGAGCAACAGCCCGAAAGGGAAGAGCGTCCTTTCATAGTCACGGCCGGCGGAGTCAAAATCGTACCTGTGGCCGAGCCCACCGGCATCATCGGGGGCAAGCCGCTGCTTTTCACATCGGATGGCCGCACCGTGCTGGCCGAGGTGAGATTGGGAGAGGGCAAGGTCTACGTCTTCTCGGACTTCTACCTTCTCACCACGGAGATCATGGGCCACACCGGCATAACTCCGAACGCCAGGCAGCGCTCCATCTCCGAACTCGAATACTACATGTTGCGGGAACTTCTCGACATGCCGCAGCCCCGGGCTTACTGGGAATAGACCTCGGCCCGGGCTCTGATCCTAAGGGGGAGCAATATTCAGCGTAGTCTCTGATCCTACGGGGTGTAGGCTTCGGCGTAATCCTTGATGTGGTGGCGATAGCTCGTGTTGAGGATGAACATGGGGATGAGATAGCGCGCCCGCTTGCCCAGTTTGAACATCCTCTTCACGGTGTTCTTCATGGAGTAGAATTCCTGCTCGATCCACATCCGGCCCTCTTCGAGCTCGCTGGCTGTCATCCGGGCGGGCTTATATACGGCATGGGTTATGTCGTACTTGTTCCAGTCATAAGTCGTGATGCGGTCCTCTTCCTTTAGGCGCGCCTGGAGCCTGGTGCCGGGGAAGGGCGTGAGTATGGCGAACTGCCCGAAGTCGATCCTGGCGTCGACCATGAAGTCCAAAGTCCTCTTGAAGACGTCGCGGTTGTCATGGTCGAAACCGAATATGAAAGCACCTTCGACGCTTATGCCGGCGTCATGGATCCTCGCGATGTACTCCTTGAACTTCCCGACCACGTTCACGCTCTTCCCGATTTCCTTCAGGCTCTCGGGGGCGATGGATTCGAAGCCGATGAACATGCCGCGGCATCCGCTCCTGTACATGAGTTTGAGGAGCTCCGGATCCCTCCCCACGCTTATGGGGGCCTGGCATATCCACCTTATATTGAGCGGCGTGATGGCCGTGAATAGCTCTCTGGCATAGGCGGTGCTGCCCGCTATGTTGTCGTCGACGAAAGCGATGAACTTGACGGCGAGGGCCCTTATTTCGTCAACAATGTCCGGCACCGACCTGAACCTGAACTTGTTGCCGAAGAAGCGCTGGACGCTGCAGAAGTCGCAGCCGAAGGGACAGCCGCGCGAAGTCTGTACCGTGCCCTTGACGTAATAGCCCTGTCCCTCGAATATCTCCCTGCTCGGGGTCGCGATCTCGCCGGGCTCGGGGGGCTTGCCCTTATAGAACCTCTGCAGCGAGCCCGCTTTGAAGTCTTTGATCAGCCTGGACCAGACGCCCTCCGCCTCGCCCACGACCACGCTGTCGGCATGCTGCTGCGCCTCGAGCGGCATCGCGGACGGGTGCATCCCGCCGAGGACCACTCTGGAGCCGCGCTCCCTGAAGTTCCGGGCTATGTCGTAGACCCTGGGCGCCACCGCCGTCAGGCAGGTAATACCCACCAGGTCCGGGCCGCTGTCATAATTGATGTCGCGGAGGTTCTCGTCGATGAGGTCTATCTCCACGTCCGGGGGAGTCAGCGAGGCCAGGACGCCCAGCGACAGCGGGGGAACGTGGAAGGCCTTGCCTATGATGCCTGGCTTCTTCCTGTGTCTCCCGGGCGATATGAGAAGTAACTTCAAGGCGCCTCCTGCGGTTATGCCCGTTACTCGCGAGTTCGGACACGTTTGAATATAGCAAACTGGCGCGGGCAATGATACCCAAATCAGCGGGAAAATCTATACTCCTGAAGGCGGGCCGCCTAGCGCACGATCATGAGCTTATGCGTGGCCGAGGAGCCACTGGCCGCGACGGCCACGAAGTAGATACCCGGCGAGACCCGGGTCCCGCTCTCGTCTGTGAGGTCCCAGCGGAAGTCCCGCCCCTCGCTCGCGCCGGCGTCCCGGACCACTCTCCCCTGCACGTCGTAGATCTTGAGGGACTGCCAGCCGCCGGCGCCCGCAACGCTGATGTTGGCGAAGGAGACGGCAGGGCTGGGGTAGCACGCTATCCTGACCGGGCCGGTGAGGCCGGGGTCCACGGATGCCGTCGGGGCGAGCCAGGCTACGATATTCGACATGAGGTTTGCGCGGTCATGCTGGTTGTCGATAGCTTCGAAGCCGAACGACAGA
Organism: bacterium; assembly: GCA_050125095.1. GTDB lineage: Bacteria > Arandabacterota > Arandabacteria > Arandabacterales > JALGWA01 > JALGWA01. Next base: position 10,633 of record JASFEA010000089.1, on the reverse strand, counting down.
TAGACCAGCCTGGTTCCCCCTCCTTCGTACCTGATGCCGCCGTGCTTGGCGGGGTCGCTGTAATCGAATATGACCTCGGCCGGGGCTATGGCGTCGATGACGTCAGGGAAGTCCTGATTATCGGCACCGTCCCCTCCCCGGATGGTAACCGAAATGCCGTCACTTATTACGTCGCCCGCCCGTCCATCGAGATCGAAGAGATTGGCATTGGGCATTACGTAAGTCGCGTGCATATATGTCTCGAAGAAGGCCTTGGTCTCAGTGGTGTAATGCGAACTCGTGGGATCGCACATGCTGTAGGCTATGTCCTGGCCGGTCAGGCAGAAGTTGCCGCCTGAGTCCAGGTAGGGCCCGATGGCGGCGCAGTCGGTATCGTCCAATGTGGGCGCGGCCTGGCCCGTGAACCACACGACGAAATCCGCCAGTTCGAGGTCTGCCGAGTCCGGCCTGGCTATGGACCGGTCCCATACGCCGTACACGGCCCCGGCGGAGTCCAGGGCGTCCTCATAGAAGATCTCGAGTGCGTTGCCCCCGTCGTCGTCAACAAGGAGGCCGCATACGCCGGATATGGTGAAGAAGTCAAGCGATCTCTCAACCGCCCCGTCTCGCAGAGAAGTGAACGTCATCGTGGCTTCGGCGGTCCCGCTGTCGAATCCGCAGTCGTACTTGACGGTTATTACGGCCGCCGAGTCCGGATCGAGGGCCACGTCGCCTGCGACGCTTTCGCCGCCTGTAATATCGTAGTACACGTTCCAGTCGGGGGGCAGCTGCCCGGTGAACTCTATATCGAAGGTGTCTCTTAGAGAGCCCAGGTTCACGAATGTGCCGGTAAGCGTAGCGGAGTAACCTGATCTGACTATGTCACCGCAGACGCCGCCGTAATAACCCGCCCAGGTTTGGCGGCGCGGCACGGTCGTTGCGGCCTGGAGCACCGACTTGTCGTCATCGTTCTGGACGAAGGCGACGGCCAGCACTCTCGATGCGTCCCAGACCGGGTCGAGAGGGACGCTCAGGCTGAAATCCAGGGTCTCGCCCTGGGCGATTGTGAAAGCCTGCCCGTCGATGCCGGGAAGCATGGTCCTGAATGTGTATGTCCAGTACTGCTTGGTATTGGGCGCGTCGTAGTAGACGCTGTCTTCCACCACGGCCACTCTGAGTTTGAGCGTATCAGCCCCGGGGTCTTCCTCGGCGATGACACGGATATCCACGTAGAAGGAGTCCAAGTCCATGGAGCCCGACGCCGTCATTATAAGCGGGCTCGGCGCCGTGAACCTCTCTTCGAACTTCTCCGGAAGCGAGTTGGCGTCGCACACCCGCTCCGACAGCTCGCCGTCTATTACCAGGGTGGGCATGGTGGGCATGGGGTAATAGGCAATGCGGGCGTCTATCTGAGTGGGATTATAGGCGTAAAGCTCGTCATAGGCCCAGGGGTGGTCGTCATTATACCTTATGCAGACGATGGCCTCATGGCCGTACCTGACGAACAGGGAGTCCATGCCGGGGTCCAGAATGCCCGCGCAACCGCAGCCCCCGTTGGTGGCCTGCTCCATGAGAACTACCCTGCGCGCGGACATGGCGGCGCCGGCCGGGAGCACGGCTATTATGAAAACAAGCGCAATCAAAGACCACTTCACCATCTAATCCTCCAAATAGATACAAAAACGGGACGCATCGACGTCCCGCTCCTCACAAGCATAATACCACTAATGGGGGCCGAAGTCAAGCGGCATGAGGGTTCAGGAGTCATATAAAAGGCCTGCGGGACGGACAGCGACCGCGGTACCCGGCGACGCCGGGGCCGGATTGTGCATTCTAAGACCTGACCCCGGGTTTATTGGGTGAGGACTCTGAACTTGGCCTCGCCCCTGATCTCCTGGAGATCCGTGTCCTCGACGGCCATCTTCTTGTACTCGGGCTCGAGACTGACCGCCCTCTCCAGCTCAAGTAGAGCTTTGGTCTTCTGGCCCGAGAGCGAGTAGTAGCAGGCGAGGTCATAGTGGAGATAGGCCACTCCCGGGCAGACCTCCTTGGCGCATTCGAGCTCGCATATGGCTCCCGGAATGTCCCCGGCCTCCCTCATCGCCATTGCCTTGTACAGCGCCTGGTAGGCGAGGTGTATGGAGAGAAGTCTCTGAAGCTCGGTAATGGGGTCGTCGTGATCGTCCACCCTGAGGTCGATGTACCGGTCGTTCATGCCCTGGTAGCCGCCCCCCTCCTTGGCCACGTATATGGCGGCGGACTGCTTGCCCCTCGAGTCCCCGCCGGCATCCTCGCCGGCCTTGAGCGCTCTGAGGAGCCTCGTCGCGAGGGGGCCTGTGGTCTCTTCAAATGTCCCGGCCATGGCCGCGACCGTGTTCTCATCCACGAGTATGTTGCCCTGGCAGGCGTAGTTCTCGCCCTTCCTGCCGCCCGCCCATGCGATGCAACCCGTACCCGTGTAAGTGGCCGACCCGCCCCTTGCATCCACTATGCCCACCTGCCTCTCTTCTCTCCCCTCATCCATCGCCACAAGCGAGTCCAGCGTGGCCTGAGCACTGAGCCCCGCCCTGAGGAGTGCGAGGCCCTCGGGCCCGAAGGTGGTATTGGCATAGGCCTGGGTCGCAATGGCGCCCGCACCCGCCTCCACCCAGGGGACGACAGAGCCGACCGCCAGGAACTTGGAAGCGACTGCAACCCCCAGTTCCCCGGTCTCGGGATCGAAACCCACTATCGAGAAGGTGGCTATATTGTGAATGCTGGCCGCAGTTGCCGCCGGCGAAGTCGACGCCGGGGCAAATACGATGCCAAGAAGCAGCAGCACCGCTATAGACACAGCCGGGGCCGGCGCCAGTGTCGCGGTTACGGCAGATCTTGAAATAGACTGTCTCATCACTTCGCCTCCTCACCCCAGAAGAATACGAGCATGTCGTCGATATGCGCTCTCCAGTTACCCCAGGAGTGCCCCTCGTTGAACTCCCGGTACAAGATGTTGTAGCCCTTCATCTCGAGAACATCCTTCATGCGAACATTGTCGGTATCGAGGTCGCCTATTAGCCCCGTATCCAGGTAAAAATCCACCGGCACCCTGTCCATCTTCTCCATCTTGTCGTAGAGCTTGCCCCCGTCGAGGCCGAAGGCGCCGGACTGGGAGCCGCACTTCCCGAACAGATCCGGATGGTCGGCGGAGATGAATAGCGAAATGGCCCCTCCCAGGGACGCACCCATGATGGCGTTCCTCGCGGGCTCCTCTGCGACGGCGTAGTTGGCGCGCACGAATGGCACTATCTCCTCGACTACCGTTCTCTCGTAATCGGGATTGGCCCAGTACTCGAAGTTGCGGTCCACGGGGTCTACAAAAACCGCCACGACGGGCGGGATTCTGCCCTGGTATATGATGTTGTCGAGCACGTCCACCATGGAGCCCAGGCTTATGTATTCGGACCCGTCCTGCACGAACACCGTGTGGTACGACCCGCCTTCGTCGTAACCGGCGGGGGTGTACACGTGAATGTTGCGGGAGTTCGCCATTATCTTGCTATCGAAGTTGTGCACCTCGATCGTGCCGTGCGGAATGGTGTCATTGGGCTCAATCTCGGCGGGGAAAACGTAGCCGGGCATGCTGAGCTCCGAGTTGGGACCGAACCCGCCCGTTATGGTCTCCGGGTTCATGGGGTCCAGCATCCAAACGGTATCGACATAGAACTTGTAATCGATGCGCGCGTCCCCGGGGAGCTCCAGCGTGAGGTAGAAGAGGTCGGTGTCTTTTAACCGGGTCATCTCGTGCATCTTGGTATCCCAGCGGTTGAGGTCGGAAGGCACCGTTACCCTGAGCCCCACCCGGCCATAGTAAACGAACGTCGCCAGGTTCTCCTCGACGAGGGGGAAACGTTCGCGGTTCTCTTCTATGAAAGCGCTCACTATGGCGTCCATCTCGCCGGGCCTGGCCTCGTCGAGCATTTTGTAAAGATTTGCGATTTTTGGACTCAGTATCTCCTCCTCCGCCGGAGCGGCGCCCGATGCGCCGGCTATGACGGCCGCGAGCACAAGCGGGATAAGGGCCGAGCCAAACCACGACTTCCTCTTGCCAGCGAACATGGCCGCCTCCTTGCATAAGTGAAACAGTCCGGTATCTGCTTAATGCTTATACCACAACCGGCGCGGCCCATTCCACCTGAAATGACTCCGAAATCCGCTCCCCGTCGGCCGGCAAAAACAACTCATGGCTGACAGCGTTTTTGACGAAATTCCTATAGGGCAGAACAGACTTCGGTATTTTGGATGATAATGTCCTCAATATGGTCACAGTCATCCGCGGGGAGGCACAATGCTGGGAGAAACCGACTCCACCGGAATAAGCGTAATGCAGCCTGCGCATCTCGAGGGTAGAGAGCAGGACTACTACAGGACGCTCACAAGGATGCTCCAGAGGTTCGTCGGACGCGCCGGTCTGGAAGAGGCCATCAAGGGCTCGCTCAAGGACATATGCAAGCTCAGCGGAGCCTCCAACGGGCTTCTTTACCTTGCGCCCGGCGACGGCGCCACCTTCGGCGAAAGACATGAGTGGAGCCAGGAGAAGGTCTGCGGGCAGACGCGCCTCACCCTGCTCCCCCATGAAGTACTCACCTCCTGGATGACGTCCCTGGAGGAGTCGAGCACAATATATATCAAAGACATGGGCAATGCGTCCATGGACACCCGCGGCTATCACGAAGATCTCCACGCTACTGCGATAAAGACACTTCTGGTCATGCCCTTACAGCCCGAAGAGGTAGAACTCGGCCTGCTCGCGCTGGCAACCACGTCGGAGCCGGCCGCCTGGGACAGGGAGGACATCAACTGGTTCAAGACACTGGCCCAGACGCTGGCCCATGCCGTAGAGCGAAAGCGCGGCGACGAGGTGATGAGAAACGTCGACAAGGTCAGGGCGCTGGTACTTGACAGCGTTTCCGAGCTGGTCACCCTGATGGATCCCAACCTGAAGATTCTATGGGGCAACCGCGCCGCCGCCGCGAGCATAGGCATGACTCCGCAGCAGATCGTGGGCAAATGCTGCCACGAGCTCTGGCATGAGCGAGAAGAGCCCTGTGTGGGATGTCCTGTGAGGGCGTCGCTGGAAAGCGGCGAGCCGCAGAGCGGAGAGGTAATCACGCCTGACGGCAGAATGTGGCATCTCAACGGATACCCCGTCCGGAACTCCGCCGGGGAGATCGTCGGTGTCGCGGAGGTGACCTCGGACATAACCGAGCTCAAGCGGACAGCCGTCGAGCTCCGCAAGTCGGAGGAGAAATTCCGCGGCCTGGTCGAGTACTCCATGCAGGGCGTGGCGGTCATACAGGACTACCGCGTCGTATTCGCCAATTCCGCGCTGGCGGAACTCAGCGGGTTCACGATCAAGGAACTCCTGGGCATGAGGCCTTCCGAGGTACAGGTCCTGGTTCATCCCGAGGACCAGGACATGGTATGGAGCCGGTTCCGCGAGCGCCTCGAGGGCAAGCCGGTCGACCAGCGCTACTCATACCGCATCATCCGCAAGGACGGGCAGGTGCGCTGGGTCGAGATGTTCGCCAGCCGGATCGAGTTCCTCGGCAAGCCGAGCGTGCAGGCGACGATGATAGACATCACCAGTCAGAAGCGCCTCGCCGAGAAGCTCCGCGAAGAGAAGAGCGAGCACCCCATGGCCGAGCTCATCTCCTAGGGCTGAAACTGGTTTCCAGTCCTTGACCGAAGCCCCCCACATATTGCGTTACACCGGAATAGTCCCCCCAGACTTGACATTGCGCCCCCTCATGTAGTAGAATATATCTGAGAGCAATAAAAGCCGGGAACAATGCCGACCCGGCGTTTTTTTGTTAGGAGAGGCCGTGAGAGGTCTTGTGAGAAGTACGCCCATATTTGCCGCGATTGTCGTTCTGTATGCATCCGTTGCAGGCGCGATCTGGCAGACCGGCGAAATCGACCTGGCGGAGAGCCCGGGCGCTCTCGTGATGGACCCCGTGACGAGAGACCTCTTCGCGACCACGGGCACCTCGACCGTCCTGAGGATCGAGGAGCCCACCCAGGAGACGACATCAATAAACCTACCGGGCACAGCCGGTTCGCTGGCGATCGACCCGGCCCGGAGGATTCTATTCGCAGCCCAGCCGGCGGGCGGCGTCGTGAGCCTTATCAATATAGACTCGGGCGATACTTCCACCGTCACGACGGGCGGAAGCCCGGGCGCTATGGCGGTCGACCCGGCAAGAGGCCTCGCCTGCATATGCGATCCCGCCGGGAGCAGAATCGTGGTAATCGCCGGCACATCGGTCGCAAGAACCTTCATCACTAACGGCACGCCGGTAGCCGTGGCCGTCGACCCTCTTACGGGCCATGGCTTCGCCTCTCTCTCCAGCACCGGCCTCATCTTCGAGTTCGACGTGGCCGGCACCGACACCTCTTATTACGCGGCGGGCTCTGAGCCCGCGGCGATAGAGATAGACCCCGAGCGCGGCGAGGTATACGTCGCGAATTCGGCGGGTGCGTCCATCACCGTATTGGACATCGACTCGGGGACGACGTCCACGGTGGCGCTCACGCAAAACCCCGTCGCCCTGGCCGTAAACACCGAGACCGGCAAGCTTTACTCGGCCGGAGGCAGCGCCCTTGAGATCGTGACCACCTCGACACAGGCCGTGCTCAAGGCAAGCCTCCCCGGGCAGCCTCAGGCAGTAGCTGTGGACGCCCTCTCAGACCGGGCATTCGCGGTAATGCCGGCCCAGGGTCTGGTCGCGGAAGTAACCTCAGCAGGGGATACGTTGCTCATAGACGTCGGCGGCGCCCCGTCCGCCTGCCTCTTTAATCCCATAACAAACAAATGCTACGTCGCCGATCCTGACGGCCCGTCCGTCGACATACTGGAGGCGGCTGACTACGACGGCGCCACGGTGGACGCTTCGGGCGGCCCCGGGCCCGTGGTCATTAACCTGAAGAACCACGAGGTCTATGTGCCGAGGTACTATACGGCGAGAACCACAATCATAGACGGCTACACGGACGCCGTTTCGAGCTTCCGGGTGGCCGACGGGCCCAACGGCCTTCATATAGACTCGGCGACGGGTGACGTCTACGTGGTATGCGCCTGGAGCGGCGCGGTCACGGTGAGGAGAGCCGGAAGCTCCGACACTCTCATGGTGCCTGTGCACGCCTATCCGCACGGGATAGACAGCAATTCCAACACGGGCAGGGTCTACGTCACCAACCGCAGCTCCGCCGATCTGTCGGTGATAGACGCAGCCACCCTGGACACGGCGCTTGTCCGCACGGGCAACTACCCATGCTTTGTGGCGACCAATCTCGAGGACAACAGGATATACGCCGCAAACAGGACCACTTGGAGTCTCACGGTCGTGGACGGCGCGACTCTTTCCACGTCATTCGCCCCGGTCGGGGCCGGGCCCACGCAGATCAGGGTGAACCCCGCGACCAACAAGATCTTCGTGGCGGACAGCAATGACAGAACCATCTCCGAGGTGGACGGGACGACGCTGGAACGCAGGGTGATTCCTTCGGGTTCCACGCCGCGGGCGTTGGCGATTAACAGGCTGACCAACACAATCTACGCTTCCAGCGGTCTCGACGGCGAGGTCATTGCCATAGACGGCGACACATATGAACGGACGCCGATCAGGGGTGACATCGGTCTCTTCGAAGTCCACGTCGACCCCTATCTCAACAAGGTCTACAGCGTGAGCTGGGACCTGAGCACGCTCACGGTGATCGACGGGGTTTCGCAGACCTCTATGATCCTGCCTGTCGGGTACGAGCCCCATGCGAGCGCCTACGATCCCGTGCTCGAAAAGCTCTATGTTTCGAATCACGCAAGTAATTCCATAAGCATAATGAAACTGAGGGACAGGATCTCGCCGAGGCTCCAGGTCGAAATCGACTCGCTGGCAGGACATATCTCCTACTCCTCCACGCCGACCTTAACGGGGACCGCCACATCCATGAGGACTCCCAGGAACTTCGGCATCATGAAGGTCCTCTACAAAGTCGACGGGCTGAGAGGCGAGTGGGATGAGGCCACAATCACAGGAAGCGGCACGAGTGTGGGATGGCAGTTCACCTTGCCGCCCCTGCTCCTGGGAGAGCATACGGTCTTCGTGACCGCCATAGACTCCACTGCCGGATCGATCTCGTCTTCGTCCTCGTCCGGGCTCCTGAGGGTGAGCGATTTCGAGGCCTACACATTCACACGCCTGACCCCGCCCCCGGGGGCGCCACAGCATGTCAACATCGAGAAGCTCCCCGAGGAACTCGGCATGTATGTTACCTGGGATCACACCTGCGGCGAGGGCGGCTACTATGAGCTGGAGATCTCCTCTGACCCCGCCTTCTCCGAAGGAGTGCTCAGGCTGAGCGGTATTACCGAGCCCGGCTATGAATTCGGGCCGGAGTCCTTCGTTACCGAGAACGACTACCTGAGGATTGTGGCGGTGGACTATCCGCACGGCAAACACAGCGTGACGGAGGAGGGCTTCCTGCTGAGACCCTCGGGAAAGGCCGGCGACCGGGGACCGGCGGCGTCGCCGCTCAGGCTGCTTGTCTATCCCAACCCGTCGCCGGGCGAAGTGAACGTGGAGCTGATGGGCGCCGGTTCGGGCCCGGCGGCCTGCTCGATATACGACGTTACCGGGCAGCTCGTGGCGGAGCTCCCGGTCCTCAAGCTGGACGGCGGAGCGGTGGCCCGTTGGGAAAGCAACTCGGACGCAGGACAGCGGGTCGCGCCCGGCGTTTACTACCTCCGGGTGAAAACGGCCATGGGGACTCTCACCCGCAAGATCATAACGATCAAGTAGCGGCCGCTTCCACCCGGGTCGCGTGCATTCCGGCAAATCCTACTGACTCCCTCCGGACTGCCAAGCTGTTGGGTTAATCAGCTCTTATGCTCATTCGGCTTTCGGGAAGTCCTTGAGATCCTCCATCGCCTGCTTGAGTTTGTCCTCTGAAAGCGGCTCGTCCTTGAGATTGCCGCTGAGATATGCGTCATAGGCAGCCAGGTCGAAGTGGCCGTGGCCGCTCAGATTGAAGAGTATGACCCGCTCCTCTTCTTTCTTCCTGGCGTCGAGCGCCTCATCGACCGCCGCCTTGATGGCGTGCGCCGTCTCCGGCGCCGCGAGAATGCCCTCGGTTCTGGCGAACATGATTGCGGCGTCGAACACCTCGGTCTGGCCGTACGCCCGCGCCTCGACCAGTTTCCGCCTCACCAGCTCGCAGAGCAGAGGGCTGTCGCCGTGATAACGGAGTCCGCCTGCATGTATGGCAGGGGGAACGAACTTATGGCCGAGAGTGAACATGGGGAGAAGCGGCGTCATGCCCGCGGCGTCGCCGAAGTCATACGCGAAGAGGCCCCGTGTAAGGGTCGGGCAGGCGGTCGGCTCGACCGCCACGGCCCGGAGGTCGCGGCCCTCCAGTTTATCCTTGATGAAAGGCAGCGCCAGACCCGAGAAATTGGAGCCGCCGCCGACGCAGCCGATAACGACGTCGGGATAGTCGCCGGTCTTCTCCATCTGTTTCCTGGCCTCGAGCCCTATGACCGTCTGGTGTATGAGCACGTGGTTTAAAACGCTGCCCAGTGAGTACTTGGTGACGTCACTCGTCGCGGCGTCCTCCACGGCCTCGCTTATGGCCATGCCGAGACTCCCGGTGGTGTCCGGGATCTCCTCGAGTATTGTCCTGCCCGCGTTGGTGTCCCTGCTGGGACTGGGGACAACCGACGCGCCCCATGACTCCATCATGATCCTGCGGTAGGGCTTCTGCTCATAGCTCACCTTGACCATGTAGACCTTGCACTCGAGGCCGAACACATTGCACGCGAAACTGAGCGCGCTGCCCCATTGCCCGGCGCCCGTCTCGGTCGTCAGTCTCTTCACACCCTCCTGCCTGTTGTAATAGGCCTGCGCCACGGCCGTGTTGGGCTTGTGGCTGCCGGTGGGACTCACGCCCTCATGCTTGAAGTAGATCCTGGCAGGCGTCCCGAGCGCTTTCTCGAGCTTCCTGGCCCTCACCAGCGGAGTCGGCCGCCAGCCGAGATAGGCTTCGAGCACTTCCTCCGGGATGTCTATATGTCTCTCCTGGCTCACTTCCTGCAGTATCAGCGCCATCGGGAAAATGGGCTTGAGATCGTCGGGCCCCACGGGCTGGCCGGTGGCAGGGTGCAGCACCGGGAGCGGCAGGCCGCCCAGGTCAGGCACGATGTTGTACCATGCCCTGGGTATTTCCTTATCTTCCAGCGTGAACTTGACCTGTTCCATTTCTTACCTCCTCGCGGTTCTGTTCATGTTCTCTATTCGCTCATAGTCTCTATCCACATTCTCTATCCCTGCTCTCTATCCATACGCGCTACTCTTTCTCTACTCATCGAAATAGAACGTCGGCTCTTCGTAGAACCTTATCTTCCTCTGCTTTATCTTGTTCTCAATCAGCATGTCCACCCTGGCCTGCTTACCCTCGAGCGAGTCCCGGTCCTTGAGCAGCGTGAGCGGCACGCTTAGCGACAAAGCCCTCTTGGGAACGCTGAAACGCGTGACCCCGCTCGGGAAGCGCCTGCCCCTCGCGGCGGACTCGAGCACCTCCGCCTTCGAGTATCCCCTGTAGCACACCAGCGCCGACAGGTTGG
>JASFEA010000088.1:0-13150 GCA_050125095.1 bacterium | reverse complement strand
CTTGAAGCTTATGAAGCCGTGCCCGATGATGGTCTTCGGCAGCTCAATCCCCGCGCTCATGAGCATCGAAGGCCACATTATGCAGTGAAAGCGCGTGATATCCTTTCCTATGAGATGCACATCCGCAGGCCAGTACTTCTTAAAGAGACCGCTCTCGTCCGGGAATCCGAGCACAGTGATGTAGTTGATGAGGGCGTCGAACCATACATAGAAGGAGTGGTCGGGATCGCCGGGCACGGGGATGCCCCACTCCAGGCCGGAGCGAGATATGCTCACGTCCTGAAGGCCGCGCTCGATGAAGCTCACTATCTCGTTCTTGCGCACCTCCGGAATGATGAAGCTCTCATTCGCCCTGATGTGCTCGAGAAGCGGTCCGGCGTACTTTGACAGCCGGAAGAAGTAGTTTTCCTCTTCGATCCACTTGGCCGGCATCTTGTGCGTCGGGCAATTGCCGTCGACCAGGTCCTCCTCCTGGTAAAAGGCCTCGCAGGATACGCAGTAGTGGCCGGCATACTTGGACTTGTATATATCTCCTTTGGCCTCGACCCGCCGGAATATCTCCTCGACGGCCTTCGTGTGCCTCTCTTCGGTTGTGCGCACAAAGTCGTCATATTCGATGCCGAACGCCTCCCAGGTCTCCTGGAACACGGCCGCCATCTCATCGCAGTATGCGTGGGGGTCCTTGCCCTTGCCGACAGCAGCCTTGCATACGTTCTGGGAGTGCTCGTCGTTGCCCATGGAGAAGTAAGTGTCCCAGCCGCGCATCTTCATGTACTTCACTATGATGTCGGCGCAAATCTTCTCGTATGCCGTCCCGAGGTGGGGGAAAGAATTCACGTAGTCTATTGCTGTGGTCAGGTAGAACTTCCCTGCCATCTCACATGCCTTCCCAGCTCTCGGGCCGGTCTCCCGGCGGCTGCTCTGCCGTTCGCTCGCCGGCCTCCGGCTCGTCGGCCGCTGGCTCGTCGCCGTCCCTGGCGCTTTCGATGTCCGGCGGCTCTGCCGCGCGCGGCGCGGTTTCGGCCTGCGCCCCCGGCCTGGCCTGGGTCGCCTTTCTGACCTGCTCGAGAGTGAGGCGCATTTCCTCGCCGTTCTCATCCTCGGCAATCACGGCCTGCGCGAAGATGTCGATCTTCGTAACCGTTACCTCGCCGTACGGAGTCGTCAGTTTCCGCCCGACCTTCGGAAGCTGTTTGGCGACCTCCATGTAGTATTCCCGCTCATAAGCCAGGCAACACATCAGCCTGCCGCATGCGCCGGAGATCTTGGTGGGGCTCAAAGACAGGCGCTGATCCCTTGCCATGCGCAACGTGACCGGCTCGAACTCCTGTAGGAAAGTCGTACAGCAGTACTTCCTGCCGCAGGACCCGTAGCCGCCGAGGCGCTTGGCCTCGTCCCTGACGCCGATCTGCCTGAGCTCGATACGCGTTTTATAAATCCCCGCCAGGTCCTTGACAAGTTCTCTGAAGTCCACCCGCTCGTCCGCCGTGAAGAAGAACGTGATCTTGGTGCCGTCGAGCTGGTACTCGACTTCCACCAGCTTCATCTTCAGCCCGTGGGCCGCGATTTTCTCTTCACATACCCGCCGCGCCTCCTCTTCCTTCCTCTTGTTCTCCTCCCACTTGCGGAGGTCGTCCTCGGAGGCCCTGCGCAGCACTTCCTGCTTGATCGGACGGATGTCGGGTATCTTGTCGAGCACGTCGCCGCTTCTCACGACCTTGCCGGTATCCCGGCCGCGCTCCACCTGGACCACCACATAGTCGCCTTCGGCGATGGGGAACTTCTTGGCGTTCAAGAAATACGCCCGGCGCTCACCCTTGAACTCGACCTGCACCACCCTGGGCACCGTAACAGGAGCCACGGCGACTCCCGAGGAATCGCCGGGGACCGATTGGCCCTGGTCGGTCGGAGGCTGGCCCGGCTCGGCCTGTCGCGAATCGGCCTGTTGGGGCTCGGCCGGGGGTACTCCGGCCGGTTGTGGCTCAGCCGGTTTTGACCCGAAAGGTTCTGACCCGGAAGGTTGTGGACCGGCAGGTTGTGGACCGGCAGGTCCTTGCCCGGTCCCTTGCGGATCGGTGGGTCTTGACCCGGCCCCCTGCGGCTCGGCAGGCTGCGGCCGGTCGGGCGCTTGATTGCTATGTTGTTCTTCCATATTTCCCAGCCCTTATCTCAAAAACCACCTGGTCGGATCAAGTGGCGCTTTGCCCTTACGGATCTCGAAATGCAGCACCGCACCCTCCGGGGTGCTCGTTTCCCCAATATAACCTATTGCGTCGCCTTCGCCAACCCTGTAGCCCTTGGACACCAGCAGGGACTCAAGGTGCCCGTACAGGGTGTAGAAGCCGTCGCCGTGGCCGATGATTATGCAATTCCCGAAGCCCGACAGCGGACCTGCGAAACTGACTTCCCCGGACGCCACGGCTCGAACCTTGCTCCCGGGAGTTGTCCTGATGTCTATTCCATTGTTCTTTATGATCGTACCGAAGCGGGGATGCGTTTCCATACCGTATTCGGAAATCACTTCGCCGTCACAGGGCCACATCAGAGTACCCATCCGGCCCTCGAAGGTGGTGTCGGCCTCCGCCAGCACTTCCGCCTGGCTCATGAGCGTCTCTATAACCGCCTCCAGGTTGCGGCTGGCGTCTTCCAGCTCGCGCGCAAGGTTCTCATAGTAGTAGCGCTTCTCCTTTAGCTGGGCGACAAGACCGTCTCTCTCCTCCTTCTTTGCCCTCAGGTTCTCGTCCTCCGCCCTCGCCTCCGCCTCGATTCCCTCGATCCTCTCCTTCTTCTCCTCGATATACTGGACCAGCACGCGCTTGGACTCGACCTGCTCCGTGTAGGCTCCTATTATCTCGCGATCATGGTCGGTGATCATGGTCAGGTAGTAGATGCGTTTGGCGAGATCGGCGAAGGTCTTGGAAGTAAGCAGAATCTCCATGGCCTGCCCGCGCCCGAACTTGTAAATGGCCCGCAGCCGCCTGTTAAGGAGTTCGCGCGAATCCGAGAGCGCGACCTCGGCCAGCGCAAGGTCTTGATGAGAATACTCGAGGTCGCTCATCAGTGCTCTCTTCTGCTCGGCCAGCTTGTCGAGAAGGCTGCGGTTGAGGCGTATCTCCTCGTTTATCCTCGCGATCTCCGCCTGAAGATCGCTTTCCTCTCCCGCCAGCTCTTCGGCCCGCTTGCGTTTCTCGGCCAGCTCGCGGCGTATGCCGTCGAGTTCCTCCTCCGTGCGGTGGATCTCTTCCTCGACCTGTTCCCTCGATGTATAGGGCGCCTCCTCTCCGGGCGCCCCCGCGGGCGCCGACACAAAGAGGAAAACGGCTATAAACACCCAAAGAGGTTTCAACGGACCAACCCCTAGTCTTTTGCTCTCATGAAAGTCTTGAGCGAAACCCAGCTTCCCAGCACCGCGGATATGACGCCGAATGACGCGAAGAAGAGAATCATGCCGGGGGGCATATAAACCGCCTGCGGGATCCTGACTTCGATAACGCGGTAAGCCCCGTAGACCACCGATAGCGAGATCGCTACGGAAATCAGACCGTGTATGACACCCTCCAGGAGGAACGGAAGCATGACGAACCAGTCGGTTGCGCCGACCAGCTTGAGCACCCTGATGTGCTCCTTGCGCGCGAAAAGCGTGAGCCTGACCGTATAAGAGACCGTCACTATCGACGCCACCCCCACCACAACCCCCACGCAGATGTCGATGAGCGCGAGCATGCGGACCAGGCTCTCGAGCCTGGCTATCCACCCGCGGCCGTAGCTGACGTCCTCTATGCCCGGCAGTTTCCTGATTCTCTCCGCCACGCTCACCACGCGGTCCTTCAGCCGGTACTGCGGTTTGAGCGTAATCTCAAACGACGCCGGCATGGGATTCTCCTCAAGCGCGTCGAGAAGGAAGCTCCTCGTCCCGAACTCCTCGCGAAGCCTCTCGAGCGCGCTGCCTGGAGATACGTAGGTCCTGTCCTCAATAAAGGGTATGGCGTTGAGCTCGGCCTCGAGCGAGTCCATTCGGGCCGAAGTGATCCCGTCCTCCAGGAAGGCGACAATCTCGACTTTCTCATGGGCGTACCGGAGAACTTCTCTCAGGTTCGCCGTCGCCAGAAGAAAGATGCCGAATATCAGCAGGGAGAACGTCGTGATCAGTATGCACGCCACAGACATGAAACCGGCGCGCTTTATCCCGCTGAAAGCCTGCTTCAGGATGTACATTCTATTCCTTCCCCGCTATTCCGTCCCCGTCACTCACCAGCCTGCCGCCTACCAGGGTGATTATTCTCTTGCCCAGCCGGCCCGCCATACCGTGCTCATGTGTCGCCACCAGCACCGACGTCCCTCCCCTGTTGATGTCGAGGAGGAGCTCGAAAATCTGCTCCGAGGTGTCCGGGTCCAGGTTGCCCGTTGGCTCGTCCGCAAGCAGAATCGGAGGGCGCAGCGCCATGGCCCTTGCTATGGCCACCCTCTGCTGTTCGCCGCCCGATAGTTTGAGCGGGAACTGGTGGCGCTTCGAAGAAAGGCCCACGGAGTACAGCACATTGCTGACCCTCTTCTTGATCTGGCCCTCCCGTTTTCCGACGGCGCGAAGCGGGAGCGCGATGTTCTCAAAAACCGTGAGGTCCCTGAGGAGCCTGAACTCCTGGAAGACCACTCCAACCTGCCGGCGGAGCATGGCGATCTTGCGGTCGTTTACCGACCTGGATGAGTATCTGCCGACGACGACCTCTCCGTGCGACGGGAACTCGTCCATGTAGATCATCTTCATGATGGTCGTCTTGCCGGCGCCGGACGGGCCGACCAGAAGAACGAACTCGCCCCTGTCTATGGTGAGGTCCACTGCCTTCACGGCCATAAGTCCGCTCGGGTAGTTCTTGCTCACGTTGCGGAACTCAACCAGCATGTTTCATCCTCTTTGCTATCCTGGCGCATTCCCTTGCCGCCGACACCATTCCGCGGCAGTCGGCGATGCGGCGGCGGGCCGTGCGGCAGCCCGCGATGTCGAACGCGGTGCCGTGCCCGGGCGAGGTGCGCACTATGGGCAGGCCCAGCGTTATATTCACCACTTCCTCCTGCCTCACCATCTTAAGCGGAATCATACCCTGATCGTGATACATTGCAATAACAGCGTCGAAACCGGGCGCCAGGTTCTTCCCGAATATAGAATCGGCAGGATACGGCCCGTCTACATTTATACCTTTTCTCCTTGCCGATTTGATAGCCGGTATGATGGTCTTCTTCTCCTCCCGGCTGAGCATCCCGCCTTCGCCGCAATGCGGATTGAGGCAGCACACTCCCATCTTGGGCTCTCTTATCCCCATGTAGATCTTGAGGTACCGGCTACCCAGGGAGAACTTGTCCACCAGGTCTTTCCTTTTGAGCCGGCGGGCGACCCCGGATATGGGTACATGCGTGGTGGCGAATATCACCCTGAGCCCCTTTCGAGCCAGCATCATGGCATAGAGCCTCGTCCCCGTGAGCCCCGCGAGCAACTCGGTATGGCCTATCATGCCGTAGCCCGCCAGCGCCAGTGACTCCTTGGAAACCGGCGCCGTCACGATGCCATGGGCGGCTCCTGAAAGCGCCAGCTCGACGGCCCTCTCTATGGCCCCGCCGGCCGCCCGGCCGCCCTGCAACGAAGGTTTTCCCAGTGCCACCTTACGGGCGATGCCGCCGCTGTCGGCCACGCGGATCTCGGGCCGGCCCCCCGTGCCCCCTCCCCCACGCGGCCGGATGCCGCAATCCGGCACAACCTCGAAGCCCAGCTCACCCGCCAGCGCGTCCAGATAATCTATGTCGCCCACCACAACCGGCGCAGAGATGCGCCGTATCGCATGAGACGCGGCGGCCCTGAGGGCGATTTCGGGCCCGATGCCCCCGGGGTCCCCCATCGTTATCGCGATTTCCGGTTTTGAGGACTTTCTCACAGTGGAATCCAGGCGGGCCCGGGCGCGGTCAGGAAAAGGGGTCGATCTCGACTCTCTCTAACACATCATAGAAGGCCTCACCCTCCTGTCTCCTGTAGTTCCTCTGGGGGAGGCCGGTAACTTCTATCTTCAGAGTCTCGTGTTTGAACTCAATCTCCAGATTCCTGCCCCTCATTACTTCCTTCCCGGCCCTGGCTACTCCGCCGTCCATCCTCACCCTGCCCCTGTCGCACAACTCCTTAGCCAGCGTGCGCTGCTTGCAGAGACCTACGCGTTTAAGAAAAACGTCAAGTCTCAATGCGCACTTCTCTCAATTCGCATAGCGCCTTACGAATATCTCCTCGCGCGTCACCCCCAGCCATTCCTGGAACTGGCGCTCGCGAGCCCTGCTCTCGAGCAGGTTTCTTATATACTCCTTGGAGTCTTCGTATGTGGCCTTCCGCGTCTCGGCGCGCGTAACCATCTTTATTATCTGGAATCCATAGTCCGTCGGAAGCACGGGAGACACCTCGCCGGGGCTCATCCTTCCCACCACCGAAGCATGCGGCTCCCCCAGGGAACCTATGTCCACCTCTCCCACATAGCCGCCGGCTTCCGCCGTCTGGTCGTCATCGCTGTACTCCCGTGCAAGATCCTCGAAGCTCTCGCCCGACACGGCTCGCTCGCGGATCTCGAGCGCCAGATCGGACGCCGCCGCGGTGTCGGCCGCCGTCGTCAGCAGTTTAAAGAAGATATGCCTCAGGGTGAGCATCCCGTCACTCTCATCTTCCACCTTCAGGATCTCGAAACCGTACCTCGTGCGAGTCGGCTGCGATATCTCCCCGGGTTCCACGCTCATCACGGCCTCGGCGATCTCGGGGCCAAGGTCCTCCCGGCTCACCGTTCCGAGGAAGCCCCCCGAATCCCTGGTCAGGTTGTCCTCGGTCATATCCTGGGCGACATTCTCGAACGGCTCGCCGCCCTCCAGGCGGTCAAGCGCCCGGCTGACCTCCGCGAGCACCGCCGCCTCTTTATCGGGCGAGGGCCTGGGCACTATGAGAATATGGGAGATGCCGACCACGGCCGGGATTTCGGGAAGCGAATCGTATTTCGCCTCATAAAACTCCTTCACTTCTGCTTCGTCCACGCTGGCCGAAGTGAAGGCCGTTCTCATGAACTTGGAGATCACAAGCTGCTCCCTGAGGTCCTTGCGATAGCGGTCTTTGAGTCCGCGCAGGGTCATCCCCTGCCGCTCAAGCTCCGCCATGAACGCCTGCTCGGAACCGGAGGACTGCATGAGGTCGACTACCCAGCTATTGAGCGCCTCCTCGACTTCCGGACGCGTGACTTCAATGCCCTCCTTGCGGGCCTTTTCCAGCACTATCTGCCTGTCTATCATGGCGTCGAGAAGCTCGGCGCGAAGCACTTCGAGATCGGCTTCCGACGACGGCATGGGCTGTCCTCTCATCCGGCGGAGATAGAGCTCCTCGGCGACGGCCCCTTCAATATCGCTCGCGAATATGGGCTTCTTTTCCACAACCGCGAGGATATGGTCGACGGGCTCCGCCGCCGCGGCGGCAGCGGCAAGCCCCGCCATAAAGAGCAGGAGGAGCAACGGCAATGAGCCAATTTGACGTTTCATGTTGCTTCTCTTAAAGCGTCGAGAAGTCTATGGAGGACAGGACATCAGGGTTGACCGACACATCCAGCTCCTCCATCTTCTCCGACAACCACATGCTGAACACCTTGTCCTGTTCCAGGGCGAGCACGCGGGGCCCCAGCATGGTCTTGACCTCGTCCAGGGTGAGCGGCCTGGGCTCTTCCTTCATGAGGAGTTTGATCACCATGAAGCCCTCCGGCCCCCACGCGGGAGGAAGCAAGAGGGGCTTCGAAATCTCGCCCTCCTCCATTTCGTAGACGACGTCGTGCACGTCGGGGAACTGCTGCAGGGCCGTGCTTGTGAAAGTCTCCCTTATCTTGCCCCCGGAGGGTGCGGTATTGGGATCTATGGACCTCGTCCTTGCCAGCGAGGCGAAGTCCGCGCCGCCCAGGAGCTCCTCGTAGATCTCCTCCGCCTCGCCCCTGGTCTCGACCACGATGATCGCGAGGTTATAGATGGGCTCGGTCTTGAGCTGCTCCCTGTATTCGTCGTAAAACGACTGGAACGCGGCGTCGTCCACCACGACGTCCTTTACCAGGTCGTCATGGAAGGCCGTGACCATTACCATCTCATATTCCCGGTCCGCCGCGGCGACGACGTCTTCCCTTTCGCCATACCCCATATCGAGCGCCTCGAGTATCCAGAACTCGCCTGTCATGTAATCGCGCATGACGGACTTTATTACCTCGGCGTCGGCGCCGTAGGACGGGCGCCCGAAGTCCCTCACCGTGGCTATGCGCTCCATGTACCTGCCGACTGTCCACTGGTCGCCGGCATGCGAAGCCAGAACCAGGCCGAGTTCGTCTTCAGAGAATTCGGGCAGCCGGCCGGGCTCGCCGCCGATGTCGCGGTTGGCTTCGCGCGTGCGCGCGGCGACAAGCTCTATGACGTCTTCATTATACGTAGCCTTGTATTTTTCAAGATATTGTGCGGCCAGCTCTTTCTGCCGGTCGGTGATTTTCTTCGTCATCAACATGGATTCGAGGCCGATCCTGGAGCTCTCGAAATCGGTTTGCTCGCGCTCCCGCGTCTCTATCAGCCTTATAACCGCATAGTATCCGTCATAGGGAATAACGTCGCTGATCTCGCCAGGCTCCAGAGCCTCGATGGCTTCCTCCACGTTGGCGGGCATCGTGCCAAGCGGCCTGAAGCCGATATCGCCGTCGCGCGACCGGGAAGGGTCTATCGAGTACACCATGGCCGCCTCTCCCAGGGTCTTGCCCGACCTGATCATATCGAGGGCGGCCTGCGCCGTGGCCCGCGACCTCGTGAATATCCACGCCAGGTGATAGGCGATTTTCTGCTTATCGTAAAGGGCGCGCATCTCCTCCTCGGTTATACTGATCTTGCCCTTTATCTGTTCCTCATAGAAGGTCTGCCATGCCTTGTTCTGCAACATGGCCTCCCGGGCCTCAATCGCCTCCGGCATGTCGCCGAACCCGGCCCTCTCGGCCTCTATGCGAATGACCTCCTTGGCCACCACGTCTTTGGCGAAGGCGCTCTTCTCATCCAGAGAGGCCAGCGGCGGGCGGGCATGCTCGGATATGGCCAGATACTCCGCCTTTATCTTGCCGACGGTCACTTCATAATCGCCGACCTGTGCCACCACCCGGTCATCGGTTGACGTGCAGGACGCCAGAAGGGCCGCTAAGCAAGCAAAACAAAGCAATACGAGCCTTGATTTCATGTCTTATACTCCTTTCCCCTGCCGGAAAATATCACAATCAAATGAGCGCGTTCAATACCTTTCTGGACACCTCGAGGCGCTCCCGCGCCGCTTCGGGGACTCCTTTCACGCCGATTCCGGCCCTCTCGCCAGAGAAGAGCTCGACGTCAATCCCCGCCCTCACGATGTTCTCTATTTTCGACACGGACAGGTCGGCGTCCCTGCCTGCCTCCAGGAATATCCCGGACGACTTCACCGAGACGCGCTCGACCCCGGCGTCAGCGCCGAGTATCCTGAGCCTCTGGAACTCCAGGAGGTTCCGCCCCTCTCTGGGGACCCGCCCGAACCTGTCTACGAGCTCGCTCTCGAGCTCTGCCACCTCTTCCAGAGTCCTCGCCTCGACGAGCTTTTTGTAGAATATGACCCGCTGCTTCTCATCCTCCACGTAAGTCTCGGGTATGAAGGCGGGTATGTCGGTCTCGATCCTGGTCGAGATCCTCGCCTGAACCGGTTCCCCCCTGAGCTCCTTAACCGCCTCCTCCAGAAGCTTCACGTACAAGTCGAAGCCGACTTCGGCGACGTAACCGCTCTGCTCGGGGCCGAGTATGTTGCCGCATCCCCTTATCTCGAGATCGCGCATGGCGACCTTGAGCCCCGAGCCCAGCTCCGTAAACTCGGTAAGAGCGCGCAGGCGCTTCCTCTGAACGTCGGTAAGGCGGCGTTTCTTGGGAACAAGGAAGTACGCGTACGCCCTGTGTTTGGACCTGCCGACGCGTCCCCTGAGCTGGTAGAGCTGCGCAAGCCCCAGCGATTCGGCGCGGTTCACGATGATGGTATTCACGTTGGGTATGTCGAGTCCCGATTCGACGATCATGGTCGATACGAGTACGTCGAACTCGCGGTCTATGAAATCGAGCATAACCTTCTCGAGATCGCGCTCCTTCATCTGGCCATGGGCGATCGCGAACCTGACGTTGGGAAGGAGCCCTATGAGATGGGCGGCAATCGTATCGATGGTCTCAACGCGATTGTGAACGAAGAAGACCTGGCCGCCCCTATCGAGCTCTCTCAGTATGGCGCTTATGACCACTTCCTCATCGAACTTGACGAGCTCCGTGTCAACAGGCAGCCTCCCCCGCGGCGGCGTGTCGATAATCGACATATCCCTGGCGCCCATCAGCGCCATGTGAAGCGTGCGGGGTATCGGCGTCGCCGTAAGCGTGAGAACGTCAACGGTGGCGCGCAGGTGTTTGAACTTCTCCTTATGCGCCACGCCGAAGCGCTGCTCCTCGTCGATTATGACAAGGCCGAGATCGCTGAACTCGATGTCTTTCTGAAGCAGCCGGTGAGTGCCGATCACTATGTCCACCTGGCCCGTCCCGAGCTCCTCCACGACGCCCTTCTGCTCCCTGCGGGTGCGGAACCTGCTCAGCATCTCCACCTTCACCGGGTACTCGGCGAGTCGCTCGCGGAAGGTGTGGAAGTGCTGCTGCGCGAGCACCGTGGTCGGAACGAGCAGCGCCACCTGCTTGCCGTCCTGCACCGCCTTGAAGGCGGCCCTCACGGCCACTTCGGTCTTGCCGTAGCCCACGTCGCCGCATATGAGCCGGTCCATGGGCTTATCGGCCTCCATGTCGCTCTTTATCTCATGCGTGGTGCGCAGCTGGTCGGGGGTGTCGTCATAGATAAAGGACGCCTCGAGCTCGCGCTGCCAGCGCGAATCCGGGCTGAACGCGAACCCCGGCCTCGCCTGGCGGAGGGCGTAGAGCTTGATGAGTTCCTCGGCCATCTGTTTGATGGCCTTCTTGGTGCGCGCCTTGACCCTCTCCCAGCTCGCCCCGCCGAGCTTGCTCAGGCTGGGCGGCTCGCTGTCCTTGCCTATGTACTTCTGCAGTAGGTCGAGTTGCTCGATGGGCACGTAAAGCCTGTCGCCGCCCTGGTAGTTGATAAGAAGGCACTCGGTCTCGCGGCCCTCCAGCGTCAGCCTCTCCACGCCGCTGTAACGGCCTATGCCGTGGTCGATGTGCACGACGAAGTCGCCCTGGTTGAGCGCCCTGTAGCTCTCCACGGGGCCCTCTCCCTTGAAGCGCGGGTAGCGGGGCCGGCGGCGGTAGCGTCCGAATATCTCATGGTCGGTGAGAACCTGTAGATTGGCATCGGGAAAAACGAAGCCCTGGCTCAACAGGCCGACGGCGATGGTGACGCGGGCATCCTCTCCCGGCACGATTTCCTCAAGGCGTTCGGCCTGGCCGATGTTGTCGCACAGAATAAAGGTCTCGTAGCCGCGCCCGGCCGCTTCGACGAGGGCCTCTCTCAATATCCTCAAGCTTCCGGCGAAGGGGTCGGGGCTCCTCACGTCCAGGCTGTAATCGTCCTCCCTGCTCCTGAGGGGCGATACGCTCACAGTCGCGCGCGTCTTCATGAACTCCTCTATCTGAGCCCATTCGAGAAACACGCTTTGCGGAACCGGGAAGGCCTCCTTCCTGGATCTTTCCTCATAAATCGTCTCGGCCTCCTGGAAGAAGGCGCCGGCCTTCTCCGCAAGCGTGTCGGGATCCAGGAGCACATAGAACGCGTCGCGGGGAAGGTAGGTCTCGAGCGTGACGGCCCCCGAATAGAAATGGGGTGCGTATGCCTCGATGCCGTCGAAGAAGAAGCGCTCCTTGACGTGCATCACGACATCCTCCATCTTGCGCTTCTTGAGGTCGCCGCGGCTGAAGCTGGCCATGAACCGGCCGGTTGCGTCGTCGCCAAGTATGACTTCCCTTGATGGAAGCAGGCTCACCGATTCGACCCTCTGCGTCGAGCGCTGGCTAACCGGATCGAACTCACGGATGGAATCGATTTCGTCACCGAAGAACTCGATGCGCACCGGGTACTCCGCGCCCTGGCAGTAGACGTCCAGTATGCCGCCGCGCATGCTGAACGTGCCGACTTCTTCCACGACCTGCTCGCGCGTATAGCCGGTGGCGATGAGGTGCGATATAAGCGCGTCGGGCTTTATGGCGTCCCCGACCGCGACATCGACCGTCGCGGCCCTTAAGTCCGCCGGCGGGATTATGTTGCGGACGAAGGCCCGAACCGGGACGACCACCACGCCCCGCCTGCCCCCCAAGAGATCCGACAGCGTCTTGAGGCGGGTCCCGACTATTTCCTCATGCGGCGAGAACTCGTCATATGGGAGGATCTCCCAGTCGGGAAAATAGAGGACTTCATCTTCGCCGAGTATGCTCTCGAGGTCTTCCTTTATCTTCTCCGCCTCGGCCGGGCAGATCACCACGACCGTGCGCCCGACCTCGCGGTAGAGAAGCGCGGCGAGCATCGAGCGCATCGAACCCGTAAGCCCGCCCACCCGGGCCGGGACCTTCCCCCCGGCGAGGTCATATAGCACCTGGCTCAGGGACTGGCTGTGCCTCAGCCTTTCAGAGATGCTCGAAAGCATCGTTGTTGTCCGCCCCCCTGAATCTGGTCAAGAGGTCCGAGGCTATTACGGTCTCTGCAAGCAGCAGCAACAGGGCCAGCCAGATGAAGGTGTGAGACAGTTCGCGGCCCCTTCTCAGGACCGAGATCGACTCGCCCAGGTCCTCGGCGCCCCGGATCCGCCTTACGTCCATGCCCGCGATGTCAGCGCCCATGTCGCCTTCGCCTATCTTATAAAGGTCGCTTTCGGCCGCGTCCACGTTCACGGCGAATACCGAAAGCGTCTCGTCCGCGCTCTTTAAGAAGTATACGCCGGGAAAGGGGGGCGGGTCTATCCTGTGGCCCTGCCCGTGGCCGACGAGCTGGGGAAACACCAGGGAGGTGCCCGTCGGCCCGTCGAGCTGCGCCTCGCCCTCGTGGCGCGCGACCCTCACCACCACCTCTTCGCCGACGACGTAGTTCTCTCCGAAGCCCATGGTGGAGGAAAGAAAGAGGTTGACT
>JASFEA010000087.1:0-13355 GCA_050125095.1 bacterium | reverse complement strand
TCCGCCTCGCCGCCGAGCGCCGAGAGGTTGACGGTAACGTCGCCTATGCCCCCGCCGGCGTCCGTAACCCGCACGCTGAATAGCACATCTTCCGAGCCCCGCACCGTATCCGGGTCGGCTGCGGCCTCCGAGAGCGCGGGCGGGGCGCCGAATTCGGGAATCACCCATTCGGCCCATTGCGAGAGGTTCACGGTCTCGGTGGCCGTGTCCGTCCAGTCTCCGGCGTCGGGCAGCATGTCATTGGTAGCGTCGTGGGGGTTGGAGTCAAGCGCGTTGTACTTGGTACCGCCCGGCTCCTGCGTCACATAGGCCTCCACCATTACGGTATCGTCCGGGGCCACGCCGCCCACGGCGTCGAACGGGAAGGCGAAGACGACCTTATCGGCCGTCTTTGTCACCATGCCGAGGGCGTTCTTGTCGGGATCCCCCTCATCCGTGGTCCAGGTGCTCTTGCTGAGCGCCCAGAACTCCCAGGCGCCCTCGCCCCAGCGCCTGAGGTCGGCATAGTCGTTTGCGCTGTACTTGTATGTGAAGACGTAGTCGGGCTTGTCGGCGTGCCCGTACGTCACGGGGAACTCGAAGGGGTCTGAGGCGCCCCCATCGGCGTCGCGGTTCCGCTCCAGCGCAACCATAAGGTGCATCTCGCCCCACTCGCTCGCGAAGTCGAGCTCGATAACAAGAGTGTCACCGGCCACGTAGCCGTATGTGTAAGTGAGATCGGCTTCGGCGTTGCTGTTGTGGTCCGGGTCGGTCTCGGGCGCGGCCTCGTCGAAGGATATGAACCTGGGATCATCCTGGGCGGCCGCCGGCGCCGTGAAAGCGAGGGCTATGAGCAGACTGAGGGCCAGAGCTATAAGGAAAGAAGGTGTGGCGAAGCGATACCTCATGCACGTCCCTTGCTAATAACCTCAAGACACACTAGCAACGCTACTGCCAATAGTCAACTAAGTTATGAGGTCTCTCAAGGCCGACACCATCTGCGTCATCATCGCCCCCGCCTTGCCCTGGAGCGTCAGGTCGACATACGGGGATATGGGCGTGAACTCGGTGTTTATTTCGATTACGAAGGCGCCGGCCTGCTTGGCCATGAGCGGCATGGAAGCGGCGGGCTGGACGACTGCGGCCGTGCCGGCGACCAGCATGAGGTCGCACTCGCGCGAGGCGTCGAGCGCTGCGGTTATCGCGCGCTCCGGCAGGGCCTCCCCGAACCAGACCACATCGGGCCGGAGCATCGCCCCGCAATCGCACTCAGGCGGTATAGCGGCAAGCGGCACTTCGAGGTTTTCTGTTACCGTCCCATCCGCCGTGCAGCGCATCCCGAATATGTATCCATGGAGTTCCACGAGTTTCACCGTGCCCGCGCGGCGGTGAAGGCCGTCGACGTTCTGCGTGATAAGCAGGAATCGCTCGAACATGTTCTCAAGGTCGGTGACGGCGTAATGCGCGGGATTGGGCTCTTTACCCGCTATTATGCCCCTTCGCCAGTCATACCACTCCCAGACGAGCCGGGGATCCCTGGCGAAGGCCTCGGGGGTCGCCAGGTCCTGGGCCCGGAAGTTCCTCCAGAGGCCGTCCTCGCCCCTGAAAGTGGGAACCCCGCTCTCGGCCGAGAATCCGGAGCCCGTAAGAACGGTAACATAGGAGTCGCGGGTCAGGTTGAGCCCGGCCAGCGCGTCCCGCCAGTCCCCAGCCATGCCTACCTGCCCAGCACCGCTTGAATCCTGATGGCGCCCTCGGGGCACCTGGTGCATTCGAGGCACTTGATGCAGTTGGGCGAGTCGACCTCGGTGTAGGGGTATATGTCCACCGGGCAGTTGGCGTGGCATTGGCCGCAACCGGTGCACGCGGCTTTTTCGACCCTGAGCCGCAATATGCTGAACCGGTTGAACAGCGAGAGTATGGCTCCCAGGGGGCACATCAGGCGGCAGAAGGGGCGCTTTATGAAGACCATGCCCACGAGGAAGGCCGCGAGTATCACCATCTTGATATAGAAGAGGGTACCTACCAGGGGTCTCACTTCCATCCCCATGAGAGACTCCGACCGCGACGTGTCCATGAGCACCCAGGGAAGCGCCGCAGTCAGGCCGCCCGCCGGACAGAGTTTCGAGAACCAGGAATCGCCCAGATAGATGGGCAGCAGAATCGCCGGCACGATGAGAAAAGCGTACTTGAGATACGTCAGCCGCGGCGGAAGCGGCACCACGCGCTTCGATATCTTCTTCATCATGTCCTGGAAGAAACCGAACGGGCAGAGCCAGCCGCATGTGAACCTGGCTACGCCCAGGCCGACGAGCCCGAGAAATCCCAGCAGAAAGTACGGCACCTGCCGGACCACGCCGTAGTGCTGAAGCGTTCCGATAGGGCAGGAAAAGGTCGCGGCAGGGCAGGCATAGCAGTTGAGCCCGGGCGCGCAGAAGCTCTTCATGACGCCCTGGTAGAGCCCGACGCTGATAAATCCGGTTATATAGAAGTTATGGGCGTAGGCGGAGATGGCCTGTATGACTCTGCGCTTCCTGAGGAAACTACCGATGCTGGCGACGATAACCCCGACTCCTAGTTACCCGGGCCTGACCGAAGGGATCACCCGATCCCTATGCAGGACAGTCATAGCACGCTGCCGTTGAAGAGATTCTCTCCGAGTTCGCCCATGCGCATGCCCGCTATGAGCAGAACAAGGAAGACGAAGATGAATAATATGGTGAGCGCTTTGGACCTCAATCCTCTGTCCTTATTCCTTTCCGTGGTCGACGCGCTTGAGCGCCTCCTCGTAGTTCCAGTCGGGGCTCCATTCCGGCGTATGGCATTTCAGGCACACGCTCTCGCCGACGGGAGCCATGGTGCCGTCGCGCCGGTGCATCGTACCCGGGCCGTGGCAGGCCTCGCACTGCACGTTCCACATCTCGGGCTTTATATCCGATGAATCCCGCTGGGCCGCGATCTCATAACCGGTCACGTGGCACGGCAGGCACGCCGGATCGTTCCACCTGTCGTCGGCCGCCAGAGTCTCAAACGCGTGCGCGTGGGGGCCCTCCGACCATCTCTCGTGGATCTTCCCGTGGCACTTCTGGCACGTGTTCCATCCGAGATATCCCCTTGCGGCCAGCACCTCGGGACGCTGCGGTATGTTGGGGAGCTTGTACTTGCGCCTGGCCAGGAGCTTCGCCCTCTGCTCCTCGCTTTCCTCACAGGCCTTCACGACCTTGTCGACCTGCGGATCGGTCCGCCCCTTCTTCTTGAGCATGTGCGTGTAGCCGTCATAGCCGATCAGAGTGTTGTTCTCGTCGAACACCAGCAGCAGTGTCCCCAGCGAACTCGATTTGGTGCCCGGCTTCATTATGATGGATTCGTTGACCTTCTCGGCCATGGGGGTCCTGTCGGCCCCGTGGGCGACCAGCACGACATCAAAACCCGGGATGTCCTTGACCATCTGCTTGGCGTTGCCCAGCCCGATGGCGGCGAGCGCTATGACGATGTCGGCCTTGTCTTCGATCTCGGGAAGGAACTCGTAGGCGGCCTCATAGTAATTGGTGACATAGACGCCTTCCAGCTGCTCGAAAACGCCCACCCTGCGCGGATCGTCGTTCAGAAGGCCTATGATGCCTATCCTGACTCCGCCCACTTCACGCACGGTGTACGGCCTGAACACGAGGCTCGAGTCGCTGCCATTATAGAGATTGGCGCATACCGCCTCGAGCTGTCCCTGCTTTATCTGCTCATCTAGGAAGGCGAGCCCGTAGTTCATTTCCCTCTCGCCGATACCGACCACGTCATACCCGGTCTTCCTCATATAATCGATTACCACCTTGGTATACGTCTTCTCCTTGCTCGGACTCCTTCTGCCGAAGAAGTTGCCCGCGTCCAGGAGCAGCAAATTGGAGTACTCCTCAGCAAGTGAATCAACGAAGCCGGCCCGCCGGGCCAGACCACCCTTATCGCTCGAGTGTCACCCGCAGGGGGCGATCTCGCCCTGGGTGTCCCCGGTGACCGCGATCATAATGCGCTTTTCCTCGGCGCTGCAGACACCGCCCGCCAGCATCGACGTGAGCAGGCACAGCAGCGTGAGAGTGAGGAATATGTGCCAACTCGATTTCATAAGAAAACCCCCCGATCTCATGCTTTTTGCCGCCTAATATTACTACAGAGCGGGGCTTATGTCAATTGAGCCCCTTCTTGAAGGAGAAGACCTTGCCGCCGTGGAGAAGTGCTATGGCCACGCATATCATGAGCAGAATGTCCTCCACAAGCGTCTTGCCGGCAATGCCCCGTCCCCCCTCAAGCGTGAAACAGCCGCAGCTGATGTCGAGCCCCCGCAGGAGAGCGCTCGACAGCGCCACGATGAAGACCGCCAGCATGGCTCCTATCAGGAGCGCGCTTCCCCTGACGAAAACGCCGACGATAACCAGGATGCCGCAAATGAGCTCCAGCCAGGGCAGCAGAATCGCCATTATATTTATCAGCGATTCGGGCACCATTCTGTAGTTGTAAATCGCCTGGGCGAATCCCTCCGGATTCTGGATCTTCTCCAGGGAAGCGTAAATGAACACGACTCCGAGGATCAGCCTTGCGGCGAACACGACATACTTGTTTGAGAAGACCTTCTCCGCCACCGATCTGAAATCGCTCATTTACTCGCTCTCCTTCACAGTCGGAAGGCCCTCGGCTTTCCATGCCTCCAGGCCGCCGTGGAGCACGTAGACTCTGGTAAATCCCAGCTCAAGGAGCTTATCCGCTATCACCCCGGCCTCGCGCTCGGTGCTCTCGGCCGAATAGCAGATGAGCACGGGGTCCGCCGGGACCATGTAGGCCATCTCGTCCACACCGCCGCCCGTGGAAGGGACGTTGAGGGCCCCTTCTATGTGCTCCGCGGCATAGAGGCGCTCCTCGCGGGCATCAAGGAAGATCCCGGACCCGTCATCGAAATACGCCCTGGCGTCGGCGGCGACCAGGAACTCGGCATTGGTCTGCACCCGGAAGGTCTCCGCGTCCGCAATAAGGGGGATTCCCTCATCCCGCGCGCGGTTCACCACCATGGCGACTATTACGACTATGATCACGATGATGACGGCCTCTTTCACCGCCCGCGTCAGTATTTCCGTCACTTATCCGCGCTCCTTACATAGCCCGTGACCTTAGCGGTCAGGAGGGGCTGGCTTTCACAGTCGGTCTCTATGAGTATCTGTCCGGAGACCCGCCCCGCTGGCGCGTCTCCCTTAATGGCCACTCTGAGCTCGTAGACGTATTCTTCGGCAAGCGTGACGCTGCAATCGATCGAATTCGCCGTGCAGGTGACCTTCCCTATCTCGAATCGCTGGTTTTCGGTGCAATAGACCCTGACCTTCTGCGCCACCTCTTTCCCGGGCAGCGTGGGCCCGAAGGCGATGACCTCCGGCTCGATCACTATAGTCCCCATGAGGTTGGCGTTAACCGCCACCCTGATGACTTCCCGCTTCGGGTCCGCCGTCTTGATGTTGACGTAGCTCGACACCGCGCCCCTGCAGTCCAGGTTGCAGACGATGGCCCTGAACTCCTCGCCCCCGCCCTTATGGGGGCCCACCCGGGTTATATGCACGCACTCGGTTTCGCTTTCGAAGCCGAGTATCTCAAGATCGTCGTCCGAGCCCGGGCGCACGACCAGAGCCAGCGTGTCGGAACTGCCCCTGCATATCCTCCCGAAATTGAGGGCGCGGGGCTCGGGCTCGGGGCCCACGCCGACGTCAACCGTAAAGTAAAGCTCCGCATCCGGGGTCTCCGGGTCGCTTGTCGCGAGCCGGATGAACTCGGTTATCCTGCCCTTGCCCTCATAACCCATTGGATCGAAGAAGGCCATTATCTCGCCCGAGTTATGGGGAGGCACCGCCGCGGGTATGGCCTGGGCGTTGGTGCAGTCGCATGAGGGCTCGATATCATAAATATAGAGGGTCTCATCCGACGCGTTCACGAAGCCGAAGGACATCTTCTGCGGCTCGTCCCTGTAAATACGCCCGACGTCGATATCGGTCGTATGCCAGTTGACGGCCGCAGAGGCCGCCCCGCAGAAAACTACCCAGAAAACCAGTCCTACGCACAGGGATTTGCCCAAGTGAGTCACCTTTTCGTCGATCACACAGACCTTGAAACCCCTCCGGCGGGGCAATGTTCCAGCAAAACCTACAGCAAAGCCGGCACTGGGTCAAGCCCGTTAATACGCGCGGTCGAGCGACCGGAGGCCGCGCTCGGCGTAGAGGTCGGGATGGGCCTTGAGGTTGACGCGGAAGTAATACTGCCAGTTGCCGTTCTGGAAGCGGCGCACGAATCTGGCCTGCCAGCAGTGCAGGTCCCGGTATATCGAGAACTCCTGGTAGGCCATTTCGCGCTGCGTGATGTCATAGCGGTTGCTGTAGTCCACCCGCCAGTTCCGGGACAGGTTGAAGCCCGTCTGGATCTCGAGCCACTGAGCCTGCGTCCCCGTCTCGAACGTCCGGTTGAGGCGGTATATCACGGATACGTTCCAGGGATTGGCCGTGGGCTCGTTGAACTGGTAGGATGGCGTCTGGCCCGTCAGATCCCTCATGCTCTCGAAGTTCTGGCGATCGGGGTCCTCAAAACCCGGGAGCAGCGCACCTTTGCCCGTATAGGCGAACCTCGTGGTGAGATTGAGCGTTTCGAAGGAGAGGTCCGTGGGGTCATTTGTGAAGTTGATGTCGAATCTCACCCCTCCGGGCGGGTAGAACCTGAGCGACGAGTTCAAAGTGGAAAAGGGCGTTTCGGCTCCCTTTTCCTTGTAGAGGAAGTCGGCCGTGGTAGAGGTTGTCAGTGTCAGGAAGTTGTTCAGCTTCTTTACGTCCTCTCCGCTGCCGATCTTGGCCTGGAACCTGTTCTCGAGCGTGATACTCATGGTCATAGACTTGTTCACGCTGGCCCCTACGCCGGGCAGGCTGTAGAACCTGCCCGAATACTCCGAGAAGTCGGGGCGATGTATGTAGTTTATCGAGGGCAGGAACACGTGCCGCAGCGCTTTGAGGCCCCCCAGGTTGGTGTTGAAGGTTCTGTAGAAGGTGATGTTGGAGGCTATCGAATACCAGTATATTAACCTCAACGGGAGGCGCTGGCCCTCGATGTCCTCATCGTAGACCGTTATCGCAGCCGCCACGTTGGGATTTACGTTCAACGACGCCCACGGGTTCAGCCTGAAGGTGAAGTCCGTCCTGTTATTGAAGGCGCTGTGTGCCCGCATCGTGGAGTCGCATCCGGCGCACCACTCGTCGCCGGGCTTTCTGTCGGTTGAGAGCACGGATGAGTTCTTGAGAATGTGATTGCCGTCGGCGAATCTCAGGTTGGACGAAATGGCGGCGTTGAGCTGGGCCCTTTGCCTGTCGGTCCTGTCCTGCTCCGTGTCGCTGGAGGTGTTGCTGAAAGTCAGGTTCCCTGAAATATACGTGCCCTGGTGCACCCGGTTCTCGCCCGGCGACGCCTCAATGAGGGTGCGCCTGTTCGTAAGGTAGTTGAAGGTAGGGAGCTTCTGCGTGATCTCGCCCGTGTCCAGGTTCTCCTTCCTGTCCGCGGCTATGCTGAGGCTGCTCTTCTCCCATCTCTGCGTATAGGAAACGCTCGATTCCAGGATGCGCCTCAGGGACTTCTCCAGGTTCTCGCTGGTCTCCGTACGGTATTTCTCATCGCTGACGAAGTCGGCCTGGACTACCAGCTTCCCTCCCTCGCCGATCTCCTGGCTGTGCCTGCCCTCCAGGTCCCACCTCCGGCTCTCGGTGTCGAGCTCCTGGGTGAATGAGGCATTGAATCCCCCGCTCAGCACGTACCTGAGCTTGTATCTGGAATCCAGATGCAGGAGCCAGCGGTCGTCCTCGTAGTAATCGCCCCAGAGCGAGAAATCCAAGTAGTCGTTGGGAGCGTAGTAGTAACCGATGTTCCGCACGAAGCGCCCCTTGCCCTCGTCGAACCCGAATTCGACCCGGGGCATAAGTATGCCCGAGTGGCGCCCCTTCTTTATCGGGAACATGTAGAACGGGAGCCAGAAGACCGGCATGCCGCGCACCCTCAGTACGACAGGCTTGACTATGACTTTGTCGTCCAGGTAGACCTTCATCTTGCTTGAAGTGAAGGAATAGTGGGGGTCATCCGTATGCTCACAGGTGGTGTAAGTGCCCTTGGAGACGTTGAGCTCCCGCTCGCCCACCTTCCTCACAAGCTCGCCGGTGTAATAGCCCTTCTCGTAATTGGTGCCGCCGCCGGAGATGGATCCCCGGCGGGTCTTCAGATTGTATGCAAGCGAGGTGCCCGTGATCCTGTCTTCGCCCTCCCAGAGCTCCGGTTCCGATGGCGCGAAGAGCACATACGAACGCGAGTCGTATTCGATGAGCGGCGAATTGAGCCGCGTATTGCCGTACTTGACCCTCGCGTTGCCGTCAAGGACCATGACCGCGCTTGTGACCTGATAAATCAGCTTGTCGCATTCGTATGTGACCGGCTCCTCGGACTCGTCGCCCTGTATTCTGTAAGAGCCCTTGACTCCCCCCGTCACCACGGCGCTCTCGGCCTCCCTGCCTGCGAATGTGATGGTGATGGTCTCGCCCGCAACCTCGTTACTGTAATCCGAAGCGGCCGAGTCCGCCTCGGGCGGGTAGAATATGCCCTTCGCCGAGCCGTCCACGAACATGCGGTTGAGATCCCCTTGCGTGAACGAGAAGGTGATATGTTCGCCCGTCAGCTCGCTCGTCTCCCCGCCCTCGGTCAGATATACCGACTTGGCGGTTCCCGCCGCCTCGAGGCGGGATATTTCGTTGCCCGTGCTGAACATGGTTATGGTATTGCCGCTTAAAGAGCTCTCGCCGTCTACGAGCAAGGGGCTGCCGGTCAGTATCGTCCTGTCTTCATCGTCGAGGAAAATGGCCGTGCCGCCCGTCCCCACGACGCTCCCGCGGACTATCTTCACATTACCAACGGCCACGGCCCTGTGCTCGTCTACGAAGACCTCCATGGAATCCGAGCTCACCGTGATGGGCTCTTCAGCAGCGGGCTCGGCCGCCCGGGGTCCCGGTACGGGCGCGACACCGGGCTCGGCACCGGGCGGGGCGCCGGGCACGGGGCCGGTTGCCGCGGCGGACGCGCTGTCGGCCGGCTCGCCCTCCACGGATTCGCCGGAGGGCCCCTGCGATTCCGGCTCAGCCGCCGTTCTCGTGCTATTCAGCTCGAGCACGGGGTTCCCGACGGCTATGCCGTATCCCGCCAGCCGGTCATAGGTCACGTATTCGGCCCTGAGCGTGGCCCCATAGCCGGCATCGACTACGACCACGGAGCCCACGGCCTCTATGAACTCGGACTTGCGGTGGTAGACGGCGCGGTCGGCCTCGATGGTGCGGTCGCCCTCTACGTAGTAGACGTTGCCGCGGACATCGAGCACTTCCATATCGAGCTCATACGATCCGCTGTCGGCCAGGACCATCGAGAGGCTGTCCAGGGCCTGCATGCCGCGGGGGAAGATAACCTTCCTCTCCCGCCTGAAGTATACGCACTCGTCTCCGCGCACCTCCACGGGCCCTTCCATGACGCGCGCTCTGCCCATGAGCTTGAGGGTCTCGGAGGCCTTGTCGTAGAAGCCGCTGTCGGCGGTTGCGACTGTGGAGCCGTGGACTATCCTGACATTGTCCTTGAGGACGACGATCTCGGTTTCCGCTGTCCGGCGGCCGTACAGCCTGTCGGCGGAAACGTCAAACGCCTCTTCTGCGGCCCGGACAGGGGATAAGATAAAGAGCAGAACCAGGCAGGGGAAGATGACCCTCATGGCGAAGCCGACAACCTTTCTCTGGCGAGACAAATATGCAGGCTCTTCCCTGTATTATCAGACTATAGTGGCCTCGCTCCCGGCGTCAAAGAAGTGAATCCTGCGCATGTCTATGAAAAGCTCGATCTGGGAGCCAGGCGTAATCTCTTTCCTCGTGGTCAGCCTGGCGACGGCCGGCGTATTCCCGGTCGTCACGTACACGAAAATTTCGTTTCCCATCGGCTCGACCACCTCCACCGTGGCCTTGAACGAGACCGGCTCTCCCGCTCCCTCCGGCGGCCTGGCGTGAAGGTCCTCGGGTCGCACGCCGAATATGATGTCCTTGCCCTTGTAATCCGCAAGCTTGCCCCGTATTTCCGCCGGCAGCGGGACATTGAACGTGCCCTCTTCGAAGACGGCCTCGCCGTCTCCCGCCATCTTGCCGTGAGCGAAGTTCATCGCGGGACTCCCGATGAACCCGGCCACGAACCTGTTGACGGGGGCGTCGTAGAGAGTCATGGGGTCGGCGACCTGCTGTATGAGACCGTCCTTCAGGACGACAATCCTGGTGCCCATGGTCATGGCTTCGATCTGGTCATGCGTAACGTAGATCATGGTGGTCTGCAGGCGGTTGTGCAGTTTTTCGATCTCCGTTCTCATCTGCACACGGAGCTTGGCGTCCAGGTTCGAGAGCGGCTCGTCGAACAGAAACACCTTGGGTTTCCGCACGATGGCGCGCCCCACGGCCACGCGCTGTCTCTGGCCGCCCGAAAGCTCCTTGGGTTTGCGGTCCAGGAGGTTCTCTATCCCCAGTATCTGGGCCGCGTCCCTCACGCGCCCGGCTATCTCGTCCTTGGGGTATTTCCTCAGCTTGAGGCCGAAGGCCATGTTGTCAAACGCGGTCATATGGGGATAGAGGGCGTAATTCTGGAACACCATCGCGATATCCCTGTCCTTGGGAGCGACGTTGTTCACCATCTTGCCGTCGATGTAGATTTCCCCGCTGGTAGCTTCCTCCAGGCCGGCGATCATCCTCAAGAAGGTGGACTTGCCGCAACCCGAGGGGCCAACCAGCACGACGAACTCCTTGTCCGCGATGGTTATGCTGGCCTCGTCGACCGCGACCACGTTGCTTCCGAATACCTTGGTGACCTTGTCCAGAACGACTTCCGCCATTTCTGCCTCCGACCGGATTGAGTATAAGCGGATTGAGTATAGCTTCCCGCTATTCAGGTGTCAAGATTAACATAACCGAACGCGCTGGGGTTCGAAACCCATATGTTGCATGGCCTCGCCGATCGCGAATAGCGAACCCGAGATGAGGAGAGCGTCGCCCTCGCCGAGCCGTCCGAGCGCCCGGTCGACCGCGCGGTCGACGCGTCCAACGCCGCTCGACTTGAGGCCCAGCTCTCCTGCGGCCTGCCTGAGCCTCGCGACGGGCAGCGCGCGGGGGTTCTCGGCCCTGGTGAAGATGAAACTGCGGGTAACGCTCGCTATATGCTTCAGCATGTCCTTGTAGCGCTTGTCCCGCAGCACCGCGAACACGGTGATCGCCGGGAATACGCCCATGTCCTCCAGGGACCTCGCCAGCATCCTCGCTCCCGCGACATTGTGAGCGCCGTCGACTATGATGAGGGGGTCTTCCGAGAGAACCTGCAGGCGCCCCGGCCAGAGGGCCGCTTCCACGCCTCTCTCGATCGCGCGGTCCGAGAGCGCCACTCCCCGCTCCATAAGCAGTTCGGCGCACAGAACCGCGAGGCTGGCGTTCTCAGCCTGGTGCCAGCCGGGCATGCCGGTTCTGAGGAGGCGCCTGCCCCTGAGGCCGCGGTACTCGAAGTAGCATCCTCCTATATCCATGCCGAGCATCTCGAACCGCGCATGGCGGCCGATCTCGTAGACTCTGGAGCGGCGCGACCTTGCGATTTTCATCACCGCCTCCCTGGCCCCTTTCTTGAGCGCGGCCGTGGCCACCGTCACTCCGGGCTTGAGAATGCCCGCTTTTTCGCCGGCTATGAGGCCGAGCGTCTTGCCCAGGTAGCGCATATGGTCGAAATCGATTGAGGTTATTGCCGTGAGCTCGGGGGTTAGCACATTGGTGGAGTCCAGCCGCCCCCCCATCCCCACTTCAACCGCCGCCATATCGACGCGCCTGCGGCGGAACTGTTCAAACGCCACCGCCGTGGTGGCTTCGAAGAAACTCGCCTCCGTGCTTGCCACGGCGCCGGCGATGTCCGAGACGATCGACCTGAGGTCTGAGCGGGATATGGCCTCGCCGTTGACGCGCACCCTCTCGGTATACTCGACGAGATGCGGGGAGGTGAAGAGGCCGCTCGTCAGGCCGGCATGATACAGGATGGAATTCATGTAGGCGGCCACGGAGCCCTTGCCGTTCGTGCCGGCTATATGCACGCTCCGGAAGTGGTCCTGGGGATTGCCTATGGCGTCCAGGAGGTTAACGGTCCTGTCGAGGCCCAGCTTGATTCCCGAACGCTGGAGATTGAGGAGGAAGTCAAGTGAAGAGCGGTAAGAGGACTTTCTACCCATTCCCGTCGGTTCCGTCCGCCTTCACCTGGATATGCGGCGGGGTCGTCAATATGGCCGGCCTTCCCCTGCCCTCCGCCGGCCTGTCCATGTCGCCGAAGAAGTCCAGGAGCCCCACCACCGTCTTCTTCATCCTCGGCCGGGCCACCACCATGTCCACCTGGCCGTGCGCCAGGAGGAACTCGGCGCGCTGGAACCCCTCTGGAAGGTCCTGATTGATGGTCTGCTGTATCACCCTGGGGCCCGCAAAGCCCACGAGGGCGCCGGGCTCGGCTATGATGATATCCCCGAGCATGGAGAAGCTCGCCGTTACTCCCCCGGTCGTTGGATGGGTGAGTATGGAAATGTAGGGGAGGTGCCCATCCGAGAGCCGCGTGAGCCAGGCGCTCGTTTTGGCCATCTGCATCAGCGAGAGTATGCCCTCCTGCATCCTGGCGCCGCCCGATGACGAGACTATCACCAGGGCCCTCTTGTCCTCCACCGCCCGCCTTGTGGCGCGGGCCACCTTCTCGCCCACGACCGAGCCCATGCTGCCGCCCATGAACTTGAAATCCAGCGCGGCCACGACCGCCGGATGATCGCCTATCTTGCAGGCTCCCGACACGACGGCCTCGTTAAGCCCCGTCTTCCTGGTGGACGAGCGGATGCGGTCGGTGTATCTCTTTGAGTCTTTGAAGCCCAGCGGGTCGGTGGACCTCATGCCGGCGTCCATTTCCTCGAAGGTGCCCTGGTCGGCAAGTATCGAGGCGTACTGGTGGCCCGAGATAATGAAGTGATGGCCGCATTTCATGCAGGTCCATACATTGCGCTCGATAACGCGCTCATACATTATCTCGCCGCAGGCGTCGCACTTCCGCCACAGCCCGTCAGGCAGGTCGCGTTTGTCGCTGCCCTTCAGGCCCTTCTCAATTCGCCTGAACCAGCTCATATATCCTCCCGCC
This sequence comes from bacterium, assembly GCA_050125095.1. Taxonomy (GTDB): domain Bacteria; phylum Arandabacterota; class Arandabacteria; order Arandabacterales; family JALGWA01; genus JALGWA01. Next base: position 119 of record JASFEA010000087.1, on the reverse strand, counting down.
GGGGCGTGGCCCGGCTACAGGGAGTCTATTACGCCCGATATCACCTTACCCAGATTCTTACTTGCTCTCGCCGCAAAGTCTATAACTTTCTGATGCCCGCCGCCGTGATGCGCCGCAAT
>JASFEA010000086.1:0-13581 GCA_050125095.1 bacterium | reverse complement strand
ATATGGCACTACGCGGTGACAGGGCCGGCCATGGAGGAGGTCTTCGCCAAAGAGATGAAGCCCTCCGACAGATTCTCGGCCATCTTCCTGACCCAGGGCTCGGCGGGAACGCTGGGATGCGCGGACTATATCCGCGAGAAGTACCCGAGCGTGAAAGTATGCGCGGGCGAGGCCATGCAGTGCCCTACCCTGCTCTACAACGGTTACGGCGAGCACCGCATCGAGGGCATCGGAGACAAGCATGTGCCCTGGATTCACAACATAAGGAACATGGACATGGTGGCGGGCATCGACGATGAGCAGTGCGTGAGGCTCATCCGGCTCTTCAACGAGGAAGCGGGGAAGCGGTATATGAAGGAAGCCGGCGTGCCCGCGGGAATCGCCGACCGATTGGACCTCTTCGGCATATCGTCGGTGGCCAATCTGATCGGCGCCATAAAAATGGCCCGCTACTATGAGATGAACGAGAACGACTGCATTCTCACCGTCGCCACGGACTCGATGGAACTATACCAGTCGCGGATTATGGAGATGCGTAAGGAACGCGGCGAGTATTCCGAGATAGACGCCGCGACAGACTTCGATGCCTGCCTCATGGGGCAGACGATCGACCACATGCTGGAGCTCCCCTACTGGGAGCGGAAGCGCATACATAACCTCAAATACTTCACCTGGATCGAGCAGCAAGGCAAGACGGTTGAGGAGCTCAATGCCCAGTGGCACGACCGCGACTACTGGAAGAGCCGGCTCAATTCCTACCGCGAGTGGGACGAACGCATACGGGAGTTCAATGAGAGAACCGGGCTCCTCAAGGAGTATGAATAGGCTCCGGTAAGCGAGACGAACGGACTGCTAAGGAAATACGAATAGGCCCCGGCGGAGACTGGGGTAGGCCTAATCCGCTGATAGTGTGCATTTTAAGACCTGACCCCGGGGTCTGACCCCTGTGCATTTCAAGACCTGACCCCCGTTTATTTTGACCCCTAGCGGATACGGGGAACTTGGGTATAGTTGGAAAGAAGGGGATTGAGTGCGATTTATTGCGCAGACTACCAAATCCACGTGCGTAAGGAGGTGATGCCGGCTAGTCATAAGTTTCCCGCGTGCCACGGAGGGGAACCGGAATTACCTGTCCGACGACAACCGACAACTCATGATCAGGCTTCCCCTGTAGGCCTGTTGCGAGTCAAAACCTGACGAGCAAGGGCCTGTTATTTTGGAGGTGACACTATGAAGCTTTCAGTGGCTGTGCTGTTGGCAGCGGGCATACTGATTAGCTGCTTCGCTACGGCTTCTTTCGCAATGAGAGATAAGCCGGGCGCCCTACCGCCACCTGATTACGCAGTCGGCCGACTGCAAGCCAACTCACCGTTTGTTATCCTGCAGGCCGGAGATACGACCTGGATACAGGTCCATACCAGCGACTCATACTGCCCTGGCGACCCCCTTGGTGGCCACGGCGGTGAGGCCGAAGGTGGACCTACGGGTAGCGAGACATGGTGCTGGGAACAGAACTGGCCTTACGGTGACTCATGCGGCACGAACGCGCCCTGGGACACCAGGTGCTTCTGGCACTATGACATCTTTTCGCTTCCCTCCCAGACCGGGATCAATTTCTGGCACATGGACTCATACCGGACCGATCAGCGCTCCTACTGCGGTGACTCTGCGCTGTGGTGCGGTACGGACAGCCTGTGGGAAGGCAAGCCGGTTGAGTGCGGTACCTGGCTCAATCAGATCGGCTACGGCAACAGGTGGAATTGCGTCGCCGAGCTCGACCTGCCCGGAGACTTCGACATAGCCAACGGTTGTACTCTGTACTTCGACCCGAGATACGATACGGAGTGCAAGTATGACTACTTCTATGTCGATTTCCACGACGGGACGCAGTGGCAGACGCTTGCTACTTTCAATGCTACAAGTAACAACCCCGGCGGCCAGTGCGGTGATCCGAACGGTCTCGGGAACCCCGACTACTGGGGCAACACCGACGTCAACAACCTGGTGAATTGCAACTGGCAGCAGCGGTCCGACCCGGCCTGGCCGGCTTTCGTGGCCGAGATCGACCCCGCCGAGTATTCGATTACGAGCGCGCCGAGATTCAGATGGCGCTTCGTTTCGGATCCCAACTGGAGCGACATGGACGGCAGGGGCCAGACTGACGGCGCCGCATTCGTCGACAATGTCATAGTCAGGGGTGATATCGGCAACGAGTACACGCAGGATTTCGAGAGCGGGCTGGACGCCTACTGGAGTTTCCCGAATCCTGACGGAATTATCGACCAGTGGCACATGGTCCACGACCCCGACCCGCCGTATGAAGGCGGAGACGGCGGAGACCGTACCACATGTACGCTCGACTCCTCAGTCGTTTTCAGGGGGAGGCCGGAAGGCGGATACCCTGTGGGTACGCCATGGAGAAATGGATGGCTGTACAGGCTCGTTACCCCGAGTATTCCGCTTGTCCAGACGGGCTGCGTCATCCAGTACGACCAGTACATGTGTGCTAAGGACATCACATGTGACTACACGGACACCAGAGTCAGGTTCTATGACAGAAACAACGAGACCTGGTGCCCGTGGATCAACCTGGACGATCTCGTGCTGACGGGCGGTTGCTTCTTCTGGAACTTCGACCGCGAAGAGGACATCACCCCGTTCTACGGCACGTCCCACGACTCGATGCAGTTCGGCTTCGACATGCTGGACCAGTCGGGCGTAGGCGACTTCTGCCGCGGAAAGCACGGGGGCACAGAGAACCTGATCGACAACGTCTCCATCGGTTTCTTCGATGGAAGCGCTTCCGTGTTCACGGCCCGCAACATGGACCTGCTGCACGATTCGTTCATCGATATGAACATCTGTGCCCACAATTCGGGGTTCGATGTATACGACGATGATACGCTCAACTACTACGATGGCGCTGTGCCCATCCGGGCGGATAACCAGTGCTATGTAGAGGTCACCGACAAGGACTACATCAGTGCGGTGGAACTGATAGGGAGTATTGACGAGGGCGCGACCTGGGTGACCGTTTCCATGACCCAGTACCAGCCCTTCGACCCGCTCGATCCGGACATCGGTGGCGATTATTACGGCACGTTCGTGCCCTCGGACTTCAGCATGTCGGTGTGGGAGCCTGGCACAGAGGTTTGGTACTATGTGCTCTGCACGGACGATCTGAGCAACGAGGAGTACTTCCCGAACGAGGCCGATCCGACGGATCCCGACCACACGGGAACGAGGGAGGACTACTTCACGTTCTCCATCCTCCCCATGTATCCCGACGAGTATACGGGCGTGAAGATCCTCCTGATCGATGGCTACGGCAGGAGAAACTACAACTACGCTCCGTGTTTCGCCGCGGATGACAACATCGAGCCGGTTGAAGACATGTACGAGCAGACCCTGATAGACGCCGGTTACTGCTATGACAAGTTCGATATTCTGGGCGGCGGAAGCAGTCTCCATATCCACTACCTCTGCACCTGGAATACCGACTACGACGCGGTGATCTGGTACACGGGCCCGTACTTTGACGGCAATCTGTTCGACGCGGAAGCGCAGGTCGAGATGCGGAACTATCTGGCCGGCGGCGGGAAGGTCATGCTGCTTGGAGACAGGACCGCATACAGCGCCACGCCTGAATCCGAAGGAGGAAACGGCGAGGACTCGCTCGGCGGCGAATTCCTGACCGGTATCATGGGCTGCGACTACCTGAGCGAGGTGCAGTCGGCATTCAACAAGCCTTACATATACGCCGAAGGTGTTCCGTCAGTCAATGTGTTCGGCACGCCGACGGCGCTGGACCTCGATACGCTGCTCATCTACCGCGAGTGTCCTTATCTTAAGGACATGAGCTGGATCAAGACGGAGACCTCGCCTCCTTCCGGTTACGTCGCGCAGCCGCTGCTGACTGTTCTCAATCCGGACGTACCGCAGGCAGACGTGGGTATCTACGTCGAGTACCAGGGCGCCGGACAGTCGGTGCTCATAAACTACGACCAGTGCGCGAGTATCAACCACACCCAGCAGTACTGCACCGGAGCGGCGCCTCTCGGGCGCCCCAGCTTCATTCCGGGCAACTACGAAGGTAGGGTTGATCTATTCCTGACTGTCCTCGAGGACATATTCGGACTGCCCTCAACCGGTAGCGGAACGGGCGGAACGACGGATATCCCCGAGAAACAGGCATTCAGCTGGGCGCTGCATCAGAACACGCCTAACCCGGTGGCAGCCGGGACCGAGGTGCGTTATGAAGTGGCCCGCGCGAGCGATGTAAGCATCAAGGTTTACAACGCCATGGGCCAGCTGGTAAAGACGCTGGTCAACGAGCGAGCGGAACCCGGCCGCTATGCGGCGACATGGGACGCCAGAAACAACCAGGGCGAGAAGGTATCTGCAGGCGTTTACTTCTACAAGATGAACGCAGGCTCATACGCCGCCACCAAGAAGATGCTCGTTGTAAGGTAGTCTCCGGGACCTGGTCATGACCGGGGCTCTCGCATGAGAGCCCCGGTTTTCTATATGGGCAGGCCCTTCGGCCGGCCCCGACGGCCCCGTCCGCGTCCCCCCTTTCATCTATATTTCCTCTGGAATTGCCGCGCCTATCGGGCTAGAATCGTTCTCTAACATGCGAGGGGCACGCTTGGATTTCATCGCAGACCTGAGGGAGCTGGCTCTTGCCACGCGCCTCAAGAGACTCAGTGAAAGGCTAATGAAGGACGTCACCCAGGTGTATGAGGACCTGGGAATCGACTTCAGAGCCAACTTCTTCTCGACTCTCTACGCGCTGGGGCAGAACTCCCCCATGTCCGTGACCGAGCTTGCCAAGATGCTGGGTCTGTCTCATCCGGCAATCAACCAGATAGCGGCGCAGCTTCTCGGTAAAGGGCTGATAACCCAGGGCAAGGACGACAAAGACGAGCGCAGGAGACTGCTGTTCCTGTCCCCAAAAGGCAAGCAACTGATAAAGGAGCTGAAACCGGTCTGGAAGGACATAAAGCTGGCCAACCGCGCCCTCCTCAGGGAGGCCGGCGTCGATCTTCTTGATGACATCGCACGGATCGAGGCGGCCCTGGATGAAGACTCCATGCTCAACCGGGTCAACAGGAGACTGGGCCTGCCGACCAGGCCTCGCATCCAGATAGAGGGCTATCGTCCCGCGTACAAAAAGCACTTTATTGCCATCAACATCGGGTGGTTGGAAAAGTACTTCAGCGTGGAGCCGAGCGACATCAAGGTGCTGAGCGACCCCAATCGCAGGATCCTGAAAAGGGGCGGTGCGATACTCTTCGCGCTGCTTGACGGCGAGGTGGTGGGGACCTGCGCACTCATCAGGCACGAGAACGGCGTGCTCGAGCTCGCAAAGATGGGAGTCAGGCCGGAAGCCCGGGGCCGCGGGGTAGGGACCGCCCTTGCAGAGGCCGCAATGAAGCGCGCCAGGAAAATGGGAGCCACGGAGCTTTACCTTCACACGAGCCCGGTACTGAGGGAGGCTTGCAGGCTCTACCGCAGGCTTGGATTCAAGAAGATCAAGCACACTCCGGTCCCCGGGGACGAAGCCAAGCGCTACAGGCGGTGCAGCATAGCCATGGTACGCAAGCTCCACTAGCCCGCCCGGCAAAATCACGAAAGCCAGGCGTTTCGGTGCCCACACCGGCGCCCTATCTGGTATAATAATGCGGATATGATCAGGTACAGGAGGGCTCAACATGGCTTATGAGTTTTCAAGCGTCTCCAGCAGGATCTTCAGATCTGAGATTAGAGAGATCCTCAAGTGGTCACGCAAACCGGGAGTAATCTCCTTCGGCGGCGGCCTCCCGCACGCCTCCCTCTTTCCGGTCGACGAGATTGCGGACATCACCGTTAAGGTGCTAAAGGACAAGGGTTACCTCGCGCTTCAGTACGGGCCGACCCAGGGCGAAGATGAAATGCTGGAAGCGCTCATGGCGCATATGCATGAGTTCGGCGACGAGTCGGTGAAGGAGCAGGTATGCGTCACTTCGTCTTCGCAGCAGGGACTTGACCTGCTTTCGCTGCTCTTTCTCGACGAAGGACAGCCCATTATCATGGAGAAGCCCTCCTACCTCGGCGGCATACAGGCCTTCGCCCGATGCGGGGCCGATATGAGGGGCATATCCCTCGACGATGAGGGGATGAGCCTCGACGAACTGGAGAAGGCCCTCAAGAAGCTGGACCGGGAGGGCAAGAGGCCCCGGTTCATCTACGCCATCCCCGACTTCCAGAATCCGTCGGGTGTCACCATGACCCTGGCGCGAAGACAGGAACTCCTGAACATTGCGCGCGAGCGGGGAATTCCCATCATTGAAGACTCGCCGTACCGCGAGCTGAGTTTCACGGGCGAAATTCTCCCCAGCCTCTGGACCCTGTCTGGCGGAGAAGGCGTCATCATGATGAAGACATTCTCCAAGGTGCTCTTCCCCGGCATGCGAATGGGCTGGCTCGTTGCGGAGAAGCCCGTGATCGACAAAGTAATACTGCTCAAGCAGTCGGTTGACCTGTGCACTCCGTCTTTCTCTCAGCTCATACTGGCCGAGTACCTGAGACGCGGGAAGATGAAGGAGTCCATCGAGAGAGCCATAGAATGCTACAGGCCCAAGCTGGAGGCCATGCTGGTGGCACTCGAAACGCACATGCCCGACGAGGTGAGGTGGTCGAGGCCCACGGGCGGTATGTTCATATGGCTCACGCTTCCCGAGCACATCGACACCAAAGAGATATTCATGACGGCCGTGGAGCACAACGTGGCTTATGTCATAGGGCGGCCTTTCCACTGCGATCACACGGGCGGGAACACCTTGAGGCTGAACTACTCATTTCCGTCGCTGGATCAGATCGACGAGGGAATCGGGCACCTTGCCAACGCCATCAGTGAGGTGCTGTAGGCCTGGAGCTCCCGGGTCCGGGGAGCGGCATATCTAGTCGGCAGCGGGCACGACTTCCGTGATCTCCACCTCAGGATTCAGCCACTGTCCCTCGGCAGGCTGTGCCTGTATCTTTCTTACGACGTCCATTCCCTCAACTACCTGCCCGAAGGCGGCGAAGCCCTGGCCGTCGGGATTGCGCCTCCCGCCGAAGTCGAGCTCGGGCTGGTCCCCTATGCAGATGAATATCTCCGAGGCCGCCGTGCCGGGTGTGGAACGGGCCATGGATACGGTGCCGTCCTTATGCAGCACGCCCGTCCTGTCGGTGGATTCATGGGCTATGGGAGGAAGGGCAAGCCTCTCCGGGTCCTCTCCCAGGCCGCCCTGTATGACCTCTATCTTGACGTCGTTGTCGGGCTGGTTGTCCATGGTGACTGTCCGGTAGAAAGTGGCGCCGCGGAAGCGGCCCTCCTTCACGTACTTTATGAAGTTCGCCGCGGTGACAGGGGCCCTGTCGGCAAAGACCTCGACTTCGATGTCTCCGAGCCGGGTCCTTATGAGAACCCGGGGATTGTCGTTCATGTCACCTCCCCCGCAGCCGGCGAGCATGAGGAGCGCAAGCATGAAACCCGCCAAGGCCACTATAACGGATCGCATCGTAACATGCCTCCCTGCTATTCCGAGCCGGACGGCAAGAAGATCCTGCCGGAGTGCGCGGACAACTCGACTGTGATGGTTCTCCCTCCCTCACCCGGCATGGTTGCGTATGACTTATTCTCAACCGGGTCGAAGAGGCTCGTGATCGCCGGGTCCAGCGGGACACCGACCTTTCTAACGTCGTCCCCTGCGTTTATCAGAACGAAGGCCTGTTCATGCCTCGAGTAGCGGCGGTATGCGTAAACGCTGCCATCCGCGACCAGCGTTTCGAACCCACCGAGTGCGAAACAGGGGTGCGCCTTGCGGATCGCAGCAAGCTTCCGCACGTAGTCATGGGTCTCCACGCGTTTCTTCTCCTCGGGCCATTTCCAGTAGAAGGGCCTCCTGCAGTCCGGGTCTCCTCCCCCCTCCATGGCTACTTCATCTCCGTAGTAGATCGTGGGGGCGCCCACATACGTCATTGAGAAAAGCATGGCGAGTTTGTATTTATCAAGATCCCCGCCCACCGTGGTAAGGAAGCGCTCGGTATCGTGGCTCCCCAGGAGATTCATCATTGCCCTCACGCCTTCCTCCGGATAGACGAGCCGTCCCGGGGCGAGCGCCCTGTCGAACTCGGCCGCCGTCATCTCGCCCTTGCCGATGAATGCCGTCACGGGGTCGCGGAAGAACTTGTAGTTCATGACCGCGTCGAAGTACCGGCCGTTCACCCATTGCGGCGACTCTCCCCAGAGCTCGCCAACGATGTACGCCCCGGGCTTCGTCTCCTTGACCTTCTCTCGGAATAGCTCCCAAAACCAGAACGGCACGTCGGCGGCCACGTCGAGCCTGTAACCGTCGACATCCATTTCGGCGAGCCAGTATTCGGTCGCCTCCAGGAGGCGATTTACCACATCCCAGTTGGGGGAGGCGTCATCTATGTCCACGATGTTCTGCTCTTCGGCATTGGGCCGCGAGAGATCGAAATTGAGATTGGGCATCTGGCCGAAGCCCCACCAGCAATCATAGTAGTCGCTCGCGTTATATGGCGCATGCACCCTGTCCCCGGGCACGGGCCACTTCTTGAACTCGTACCAGTCCCAGTACTCAGAGACCACGCCTTTCTCCCGCGCGTCCACGAAGGCCCAGTAGGTATGGCCCGTGTGGTTGAAGGCAAGGTCGATGACTACGCGAATGCCGTGTTCGTGGCACTCCCCGACGAATGTCCTGAACTCGTCGTTTGTGCCGAAGTGCGGATCGGCCTTCATATATGTCGCAGCGTCATACTTGTGATTGCTCTTGGCCTCGAATATCGGATTGAAGTAGACGCAGGTCACGCCCAGGTCGGCCAGGTAGTCGAGATTCTGCCTTATGCCCTCGAAGTCGCCCCCGTAGAAGGAGTTCCAGTCGGGCTTGCCATCCGTCTTGTAGGGACTCTCCCTGAGGCCGGCGACATCATACCAGTCGTCGACGAGATGGAAATACTCCTCATTGGTCTTGCCGGTAGGGGGAAGACTGGTGAGCCCCTCGTAGTACCACTCCGAAAAGTCGGGATCGTTTTGCTTGCTCCCGTTGGCGAAGCGCTCGGGGAATATCTGGTAAATGACCGCGGTCTTGACCCAGTCCGGCGTCTTGAAAGCCGCCACCTCTGCCGAATTGAACTCGAAGGGGCTTATCTCGGCGGGCGCCTCGCGGTGCGGTCCGACCTCGTCGATGATGACCTCAGCATCGCCGTCTTTAAGTCTGAAGAAATACCTGAAGACCGGGATTGTGACGTCGGCCTCGTAGTAGTCGAAAGTACCGTCTCCGTCAACGCGCCTCATGGCGATGCAGTCGTCGCCGGGACCGGACATGCACATCTCGACTCTCTCGACGTCACCCGTATATGTGCGCACCCGCACCGTCACAGTTCCGTCGGTGCTAAGCGACCGCTCCCACGCGTTATCGCGATGGCCGAGCTCGGCGGTCACGATGGAGCCGTCGCCCCGGTTCATCACCACTCCCTCGTAGGACTCATCCACCACGACCACCGAGTTCTGGCCGCCGTAGCCGTCGGGATGGAACTTCTCGGCCTTGCGGTCGGTGATCCAGTTGCCGTCCGCCACGAACTTGTACTGGTACTCCCCGACGGGAAGCAGGAGCGTAATGACGTATTTGCCGGCCTCGAGCGTCATGGGCGTCGCGTCGGTGCTCCAGCCGTTGAAAGTGCCCGCGAGTACGACCTTCTGATGAGGCCCGGTGGGGATATACTGGAAATGGACTTTCTTAAGCGGCGCCGGCTCCCTCCCGCTCTCCGAGGCCGCGGCCGGGCCCTGGACGGCCAGGGCAAGCACTATGACCAGAAGGGCGAACACAGGGGCTTTAAGTCGGAGCATAATTGTCCTCCAGAATTCGGATAAGTATATAGACGATGGCCCATGGGCCATTTAACAACTAATCAATACCACAGCGGCTTCCCCGGGTAAAGCGCCTTGAAGCCGAAGCGGATTTCGAGTAAGATTCCGGACGTAACAGGTGTTCTTCTCTCGCAGTGCTGTCAGAGTATGTAAGGAGGGTATGCGGATGAACGTGCTCCGCGGGCCCCGGCCACTTGTGGTTGTCCTTCTCCTTGTCCTCATGGCATCTGCGTTCTGTGTATCCTGCGGCCGCCGGAATCCCACCCTCAATACCGATGTCTCCGCCGAGAGGGTGGCCGTCGAGATCATGGAGGCCGTTCCGAGGCTCATGGACGAGGCCAATATCCCCGGGCTCTCCATTGCCCTGATCCGCGACGGTGAAACGGCGTGGTCGGGGGCATACGGCGTGAAGAGCGCCATCACCCTGGAGCCGGTTACCGAGACCACCGTCTTCGAGGCCGCGTCTCTCACCAAGCCCTTCTTCGCTTATCTCGTAATGAAGATGGTGGAGAGTGGAGAGATCGACCTCGACAGGCCTCTCTTTAAATACGTGCCTCAGGAATACCTGGAGACCGAGTATATCGGCCACTCCATGGACCGGGAGGGTTTCAACAATGAGTGGTTTAGAACCATCACGGCCCGCATGGTGCTCAGCCACTCCTCGGGGCTTCCGCATGGCGAGCCGAGGGACCCCTTGCCCATACACTTCGAACCCGGGAGCGCATACAGGTACTCGGCCGACGGTTACTATTATCTGCAGGTTGTAGTCGAGTACCTCCGCGGAGAGCGTCTCGATGAGATCATGAGAAGAGAAGTCATAGAGCCCCTCGGCATGCAAAACAGCAGCCTCGTGTGGCAGGACAGGTACGAGACCATGGCGGCCGTGGGCCATGACCTGGCGGGCAACACAACCGGCGAATTTAGAAAACGCTCACGGGCGCGCGCCTCTGCAACCCTGTATACGACAGCGCTGGACTACGCCAGATTCGTAAATGCCGTGATCAACGGCACCGGCCTCGACAGCGCGACCGTGGACCTCATGCTGAGCCCCCAGATCGAGGTTGAGGACGGGGTGAGGTGGAGCCTGGGGTTCGGGCTGGATGGGGCGGCGGCCGGGACCGGCTTCTGGCAATGGGGAGACTTCACCGTTTTCCGGGACTTCATAATCGCATACAGGAAGGAACGCATCGGGGTAGTCTATCTCACCAATTCGTATAACGGGCTCAGCATCCGAAACGATATAGTGAGCATGTCGGTGGGGGGCGGCGAGCACCCGGTGTTCTCTTACCCGGACTACGAGCAGTACTACACGCCGACTTTCCGCATCATCCAGGCGGCCATAAGGCAGGGCGCGGAGGCCGCCATCAAGCTCTACTGGCTCCTCGACGCCGAGAGCCCCGAATACGTGACCTGGAAAGTGCTGAACAACGCCGGCAACACGCTTCGCCGCAACGACCGCCCCGTGGAGGCTGTCGCGCTGCTCGAGCTCAATGCCGAGATCTACCCTGACTCGTCGGATTCGTTCCTCTACCTGGGCGAAGCCTATTTCGAGAACGCTCAGTACGCCGAGGCGCTGGCCGGCTTCAGGAGGAAGCTCGATGCTGACCCCGGCCACAGGGGAGCCGAGGAATGGAGCCTGCTCGCCGGTCTTATGCATAAGGTCGCGGCAGAAGGTCCGGAGGCCGGCCTCCTCTACCTCGACGAACTCAAGGAAAACCAACCCGGCACGAACTGGGAACATGAAATAAACTCCCATGGCTATAAGCTCCTAGCAACGGGCAAGGGCTCGGAGGCAATTACGGTGTTCAAGCTCAATGTGGCGGCCTTCCCCGATTCCTGGAACGTCTACGACAGCCTCGGCGAGGCGTACATGCGAAACGGCGAGAGGGAACTCGCCATCTATTACTATATGGAGTCGCTCAAACGCAATCCCGACAATGCCAACGGCGCCGAGATGCTCAGGAAACTCAAGGAAGAGGAGCGCCGCGAATCCGCTTGAGAGTAGGGTGGAGCAGCCGGCTCACGCCGCGGGCATCCCGCTACGGAGTCCCGTTAGGGAGTCATGAACAAAACCGCTATGAGATAAATGGTCTGTTGGGTATAGTAAGGGAGAGCGGTGCCATCAAAATAACGAGAAGTATACGATCCCTTCGTTTTATCCCCCATTACCTCACATCCGGAGAGAAGCATGGAAAACAAACGGTACGTGACCATCGCCCTTATATCCATGACATTGCTCGGCCTGGAGATGGTGTGGACCAGGATATTCTCGGCTGAGTACTTCTACGCGTTCGCGTTCCTGACGCTGTCGCTCGCGATCCTCGGCCTGGGCCTGGGGTCTCTCTCGCTGCGGCTATTCGGGTTTATCAACCGCAGGGAAACCCTGGGCGCGGCGCTCACGCTCACCGGGCTCATGGCCCTTATCGGCCCCCCGATCGTCGTCAGCCTGGGGCTTGACTTCGGACAGATCGCCGGCAGCTGGGCCATGTTCGGTAAGTTCATACTGACGCTGCTGCTCTTAGGTTCCAGCTTCTTCTTCGGAGGCATAGCCGTCGCGATGCTCTTCAAGCGCCACTACGGCAATATACCAAGGCTCTACATGGCCGATCTCCTTGGAGCGGCGGCGGGCGTCCTGCTCGCCATACTTCTTATGAATGGAGTGGGAACGCCCGGCGCGGCGACGCTCTCGGCGCTCCCGGTGCTACTGGCGGCCGCATTCCTGGAGTGCCGTACCTGGCGCAAGGTCTTCCCGGCCGCGGTCATAATCCTCCTATTCGCGCTGCTGCCCCGCGCCGAGACCATGCTCGAGCCCGAGCGCCAGGAACGCGCCCCCGTCATATACAAACACTGGGACGCCATGGCAAAGATAAAGATGTACGACTTCGCCGGGTACTACCGGGGAATCAATGTGGACAATGTGTCCAACTCGCCGGTGATTCCCTTCGACGGAACCTGGGATGATGAGGACTCGGTGGGGGCGGACTGGGACATCAATGTAAAATACCTGGTGCAGCAGTTCGACTCATGCACCTTCCTGTCGCTCGGCGCGGGCGGTGGAGGCGACGTGCTGCAGGCGCTGGACCACAGATGCACCGAGATCCACGCCGTGGAGGTAAACGGCCATGTCAACCACATGATGGTCTACGGGGATACGAGCGGCTACATAGACTACGTGCCGCCCGAGCCGGAGGGAACAGAGGAGCCAGAGAGGCCGGAGAATGCGGAGAAACAGGCGGCGGTGACCGCGTCTGAGAGCGCGGAAGCCGGGGATGCCGGCGATGATCAGGCCGAAGAGGCCACCGATGAGACTGGGGAAACCGCCGAAGCCGGTGGCCAAGCTGGCGGGAACAGCGGCGACGGCGATGAAGCCGGGGAGCCCGGCAGTGAGGCCGGAGAGAATGAGACGGAAGTGGCGCAGGCTGATACCACAGGTGGGAGTGAAGCTGAAGAAGAGCCCCCACCACCTCCCCAGCCCCCTACCATGCCGCCCCCGGTGATCCGCGATTCGACGGGTAAGATCATTACGCTGCCCGAGTACTCCGGATACATTTATCATGACCCGCGGGTCAGAGTGGTCACAGAGGACGCGCGCACTTATGTCAAGCGGCACAAGGGCAAGTTCGATGTAATATTCTCCTTAAGCTCCAACACATGGGCGGCACTGG